>DKIG01000020.1:0-38149 GCA_002454165.1 Gammaproteobacteria bacterium UBA6724 | reverse complement strand
CAAGCAGGCCGCTGAGGGCTCTTCATTACCTTCACACAAGCGAGACGCTGAAGGCTCTTTGAAAGAACTCTCAAGAATTAGTGAACCGACCTTGGCGCGCTATTACATCATCATCTCGCTTCTGCTGAGTGATGCCAGGCCATCCAGCCGTCGACTAGAGAAGGCCGCCCTGGATATTGCAGAAATCCTGGCGGTAGAGTATGGAAGCAATTCGCCAGAGTTTTTCGACCCTTCCCTGTTTAGTGTCTTCCTGGCGACCCTTAAACAGCAAAAACTCATCACTTCCGAAGATGCCAGCATGTTGCCAGGTCCAGGGTTCAACAAGCTGGAGGAAATGACGGTAGCCACCCTGCCCGCCAATATTCGCGACAATATCCTACGGACAGTGATGAATTATCAATGGTGAAGCTTTTTCCAAGGGCTCTGCCACCATTCAATGCGCCTGGCGTTCGGGTGCATGGCGACGGTTGTGGTACAGTTGAAACTTGCTGGTTTCATAAAAGCCTATCAACAATTCACTCAGTGCTTTAGTTTTTTCTGGATAGGATGCCTGCACATCCTGTTCCGGCCTGGCACTGTGCAATTCATGCAGGGAAAGTGAACTGCCATCATCCAGCATTCGCACCGCAAAGTTTTTAGTAATCATACCTATAGCATTGTGATAGCCAGCCTTTGCTTGCACAAAAACTGCTCGCTCCCCCTCTGGCGAAGGAGCAAATATATTTCGGCCCATAGTGGTATTTACATAATCAATACCCACCAGTGCCGCCGCCGTTGGCATCAGGTCCAGCAGACTATAGGTGCCATTGAGTTTCTGAGGCATAAGATATTTCGGTGCGTGAATAATAAAAGGCACATGTAAACCATCCAGGTCCAATTGGACTCTGGCATGAAAGGCGTCCATGTGGGGTGCTTGAGTAATACGGTTATTGTGATCCCCGTACATAATAAAGATCGTATTCTCGTAGTAGCCGCCCTGCTTTGCCATTTCCATCAGACGATTGATATTGAAATCAAGTAACCGCACTGCATTAAACTGTTTCTGACTTTTATAACCCCACTGATGCAGCTTTTCTTCTGCTACTTCAAGGGTGCTAAAACCATCGTTATCATCAGGAATCGTAAATGGCCTGTGGTTACCCGCCGTCTGTAGAATGGCGACGAAGGGCTGCTGTTCATCGCGCCGGGTCATCACGCGATCAAATTCTTTGAAGAGGCTCAAGTCAGATATACCCCATACATCTACCTCTGGCTCAGTGTAGGCACCCTCTTCATACAACTGCAGGTCCGGGATACTGTTTTTGATAAAGGCACTCATATTTGCCCAGCCAACACTGCCGCCAATAAAATAATACTTTTCATACTCACTAAAAGAATTCAACACGACTCGCTGGTCAGTAATAAGAGGATTGCGGCTGGCGGTTTCAACAAGGGAGACATCAGGAATACCGGTGATGCTACCAAATACCGTCCTGGCGGTACCCGATACCGGCACATAAAAATTTGGTGCCCAGATGCCATTTTCCGCTAAGGCATCCAGAGTTGGAGTAGGTTGTAGGGGATTACCATAGATCCCCACCCGACTGGCACCCAGAGATTCAAGCATAATAAATATCACATTGGGTTTGGGTTCACCCGGTGCTACCACCGCATACTGCGTATACGTTTGGCGGCGATCATAATTAAGAGTCTCTTCGTTGCGATCTGCCACCCCCAGGTAATCGGCAATCAAGGGGTAATATTGACGCACCTTGTTTTCATTCCCCTTTGCATCTTTGTTTATCGCCTGAGCGGCGATGCGGTACTTAAAAGAATCGTAAAAAAACAATACCGGATTTAAACCCAGTGCCGTGATCCTGGCATCACCAGTGAAATACGCATGATTCCAACGCAAGGGAACGGTGGAAAAACGACCGAACATTAGCCCAAACATAAACAAAAACAGCACCAACATCGCCACACCAACCTGCCATTTTGCTGGCGCCGTCCTGGAGGAATAATGCTTTGGTTTCAGGAGCGTCGCTCTGGCTAGTCCCCGAACCAGAGCAATGACCAATGCGGCACCCAAGAACCAGCCCAGGACGGCCCATCCAAGAGGATAACTCTCCCATACCATAGTAACGGCAATTGAAGCATCTGTAGCAAAACGCAACAGGCTAGAATCAATGCGCTGTCCCAAGTAAACATAATGCCCAAGATCAACAATATAGAAGGCTATTACCGCTATGGCGGTCACTGCCAAATATAACCCCGTCAATCCTCTTAACCATCGGCTACTGAGCAAATTAACATTGGGAAGTGATGCCAATACAAAAACCGGCATGGCGATCAACAGTGCCAGCCGCAGATCAAATCGAATACCAATGAACAGGATGCGAAACAGAGTATCGGTACTCACCTGGACACCATCTCCAAGTTCCGAAAACCCAAAATAGAAGATCCCGCGAAAGACAACGAATAACAGGAAAAACACCCCACTGACACCCAGGATATAACCTATACGGCGGGACCGATACAGCAACCTTAGAGATTCACTATTCATGGCTGGTGGACGGGAGCTATCACTTCAAACCTGCTGGTCTTGCCGGTAAAGACGACTGTCGGCGGCACCGGTGACTTCCAGGGTCCCTGGGCAGGTCTCTTCACAACAAGGCGTGGAGAGCCGGTAGCAAATGCCAGTGATATCAGTTCGGCGGCATCTTCATCCACGCCAAGGAACCGCTGCAATAACTGCATCTCTCCCTTGACCAGGGCTGATTTTCCCCTAATAGGGAACATGGGATCTATGTAAATGACATCAAAGGCTTTACCCTTGCTCACACCAGCCTGGTCCGGTTGATACTGGTCCTCAGCAGGACAAGCAAGGGCGCCAAGAAAACACCTAGCATCTGTCCTGTGCAGATTCAATCTTTGTGTCGTGTCTGCAAGCCCCTCCACCCGAGTAGCGCGGGTGATAGCATCGGCGAGCATGGTCGCCAATACTGTCGAGCGTTCCAGCATCGTCACTTCACAACCCTTGTGTGCTAGCAGAAACGCATCTCTGCCCAGACCAGCAGTACAATCCAGCACCTTCAAACCTGGTGCTGCCCTGACTGAGCGGAGGATGAGTTCACTACGTTTGCCTGCATCTTGTAGCCGATGCAGGTATTCAGGCGAATTGAATTGAATCCGCAAAGGCTTCTGCCTGGAAAATCTGTCTTCAAGATAATAACCCTCATCATCTGACACCAACTTAAACTGGCTCATATCTGATGGGTGTCCCTGCCCCTTTCCACAAGGTTTGTGCTCTCAGGGACCTGCCTAGCGCCCGAAAGTTGCGGCTCCCTCATATATTTCGGCCTCACCTCCAGGGCAGACAAGGTCTCGCCTCTGGCGAGTTTCCATCTGCCCAGGGTCAGCAGATTCTCAACTGTTGGACAGGTCACGGCTAATACATCTTCAAGGGTAATCCCGAGTGATTGTTCAAGGCTGTCGCGATGATCTTCCCAGCCATCCCCAACCCCTAACCAGGTGCCCTCTTCCTGTCGTGGCGTTTGCGTCACATCAACCACCATCTCGGGACCAAGAAGACAAGCAACACCCTCGCTAAACTCGTAGGTACCAAAGTAAACTTCCTGCAATCTTGCCTTCAACGCGACTGCCACGCGACATTGAATGCCTTCTCTGAAGGCTACTTGTGCAAGACAAGCCATGGAAGAAACAGGAACAACCGGCAGTCGCAAGCCGTAAGCCAAACCCTGCACAATCCCTGCGGCAATTCGCAAACCCGTGAAGGAACCCGGTCCCTGACCGAATATAATGGCATCAATCTCATCAAGACCCATGTGTGCCTCAGCCAGCATCTGCTGAATTGTTGGCAGAATATCTCTACTGTGGTAACGGGATGAAGCAACTTCCTTGCCACGGGTTCTGTCAATGATTTCCTCGCCCAGTTGTAATCCGAGTAGAGTCGCCGAAGAAGAAGTGTCAATCGCAAGTAGCTGCACGCGCACAACCATCTGACAAGGAAAAGCCTATTATGAAACAATCAGACTCAAAGTGAAAAATATCTATTCAAGAGATTCCAGGATTGTCAGAGGCGACTACCTCTTGTCATGCTGACGCGAACGGAAATGCTGGCAACAATACAAGACTAGCTGAGGGATGGAATAACTCCGTTGCTGGATGGGATGAAGGATTGAATCACGCGATTACGCAATGCAGAGAGATCGGATAGGTTTTTGAACATTAACAACATCAACTAGAACAACATCAACTAGATTTGGGTGGTATAAAACAACACCTCACAAAAAAGCAAAAGTCTGTGCCTGTCATAGCCACAAGAGCGGGCATCTACCTGTCTGACCAGAGTTCCTGAGTCCCCTTTACGGGGACTCAGGGCAAGGAATCTTCTTCCTTGTGCTTATCTTCTCCTGGCGACTCTTTTCCTAGCAACCTTGCGCTTGGGTGCCTTCTTCCTGGCGACTTTACGCTTGGCAACTTTGCGCTTGGTTACTTTCCTTTTAGCTACCTTTCTCTTAACAGCTTTTCTCTTGGTAGCCGGTTTTCTTTTTGCGGCTTTCCTTTTTACAGCTCGTTTTTTTGCAACCAATGTCATCGCTCCTATTTTACTAAGGATAGGTTTACGTTTCTGTCACCCAGCATTCTTTTACTAAGAACACTTGTTAAAGTGTATGAAAAAAAACCGTTTTGTCCATCTTTTTTTACAGAACTTACACAGCTTCATCATCCGATTTTTTAGTCTTCTGTATCAACAGCAAGCAAAAGTTTTTTGCGATTGGCTTTATTCAACCCGGTGTTAATGTTGATGTTAATGTTCATTAACAAATGCTTGTGATGAAAATGGACAGGCTTATGTATCAAGAATTGAGAAGATCATGTCACGGACTTCTTCCGTTCTTCCATGACCGTCTATAGCATGGTAACGAAGACTTGCGCCAGGTTGCATAGACATCTGTTGATAATACTGCACCAAAGGTTTTGTTTGTTCGTAGTAAACGCTTAATCTTTCCTTGACTGTCTCTTCTTTGTCGTCGTTTCTTTGCACAAGAGAATCACCCGTTTCATCATCCTTACCTGCTTCTCGGGGCGGATTATGCTCAACATGATAAACACGCCCAGAGGCGGGGTGTAGCCTGCGGCCGCCCAGTCGGGACACTAGATGCGTGTCAGAAACGATGATCTCTATGACGCAATCAATATCAATACCTTGGCTCCTCAGGGATTCAGCCTGGGGTATGGTCCTGGGGAATCCATCAAAGAGGTATCCATTTTTGCAGTCATCTCTGGCAATTCTTGCCTTCACTAGATCAATAATAATGTCGTCGCTCACCAGGGCACCACTATCCATGACGGCTTTTACTTTCAAGCCTGTCTGACTTTCTTCGCGGACTGCTTCGCGCAACATATCGCCGGTAGAAATCTGAGGAATCCCGTATTTTTCAACAATGTACTGTGCCTGGGTACCCTTCCCCACGCCAGGTGCACCCAGCAAAATCAGCTTCATGGTAAGACTCCTGTTTCGTTTTTATGTATTGATGCTTTTGTATTCGCGCAGAATAGCCTGGGTACAGTGCTTATCACCCTGCCGACTGTTCAATATTATTGAATCTTTGTAGTAGTAGTTATATGGTCAAATGGCGTCGGCTAACGAACCAGAAGTGCCATTGACTCCAGGTGTGTAGTCTGAGGAAACATGTCTATTACCCCAACAGATTTGAACTCAAAGCCGCTTCCTACCAACCACCGTATATCCCGTGCCAACGTCTCTGGGTTGCAAGAAACATACACTATCCTTTCAACATTGCTACCGGCAAGCAATTTTATCAACCTGATAGCACCAGTCCGGGGCGGGTCCAGTAGCACCTTGTTCATACTTGAAAATTCAGGAAGTTCCAGGTTTTCTCCTTCCAAATCCGCGACCCGAAACCGCACATTCTCTATGCCGTTGTCTTTTGCGTTTTGCCTGGCACGTTCAACACTCGGTAAGGACCGCTCCACACCCAGAACCCGACCGGCACCCAGGGCAAGCGGGAGCGAAAAATTACCTATTCCACAAAAACCATCCAAGACTTCATCATCCTGTTTGCACGCCAGGAGTTCAATCGCCCTCGCCACCATCAACCGGTTGATAGCAGGGTTCACCTGAATAAAATCCTGTGGCAAAAACTGATAGCTGAGTCCAAATTCAGGCAGGCTATAACTTAGTAGTTGGTTTTGGTCCGGTGGATAGATTTTATGGATGGATTCAAGACTCCCCGGCTGCAGATATAAATGAATGTCATGGTCTGCGGCGAAATGACGGAGCTTTGACTCATCCGAAGCCGTCAGCGGCGCCCGATGTCTGATGACGAATGCTACAACCTCATCCCCCATAGCAACTTCTATTTGCGGGATAGATTCAGGCAGGGTCAGCGATTCAATGAGCATTGCCAGAGGAGCTATCAGGTTGCTCGCCGGCTCGCGCAGGATTGGACATGACGCAGTGTCGGTAACATAGGATTTTTGTTTTTCCCGGAAGCCGACGAGCAGCCGCCCCTTCTTTTTTACCCACCTGACACTGAGCCTGGCTTTGCTCCTATAGTGATACTGGTGTGATTGCAGGGGTGGTAGCCAATCCAGGGGTTGGGTGGCACCTAGATGTCTTTCCAGTAATCTGGTCTTCATATCAAGTTGACGCGCGGAATGGATGTGCTGAAGACTGCAACCACCACATATATCAGCCACAGAACACTGGGCGGCTACCCGGTCGGTTGAGGGGCGATTCACCTCCAATGCCCGGCTGTATAGCGTCTTGCGTTTCCGTGCTATGGGCAATGCCGTAACGATTTCCCCCGGGAGCGCACCGTAGATGCCATGCTTACCATCAACTGTATAACCGCAACCATCCTCGGCAAGGTAGGCAATCTTGACCGATACAGTCTCTCTCAAGGTCATGCTGGTCAATTTTTAGAAAATACGCCAGTTGACAGGTATCGGTCACCACGGTCGCAGATTACCGCAACGATAGTCGCATGCTCCACTTCCTCGCTCAGTTGCAGAGCAACGGCAACTGCGCCACCGGACGACACGCCGCAGAAGATGCCCTCCTCTATGGCAAGCCGGCGCATCGTCACTTCGGCAAGCCTTTGTTCCACATCAATCACCTGGTCCACCCTGTCCCTATCAAAGATTGCTGGCAAGTATGCTTCTGGCCAGCGCCGAATACCCGGAATTTGCGAGCCTTCCACCGGCTGCAGAGCAACGATCTGTATATCTGGATTGACTTCCTTAAAATATCGGGATGCCCCCATCACAGTGCCGGTGGTTCCCATTGAGCTGACAAAGTGCGTAATCTCGCCATTTGTCTGACGATATATTTCCGGTGCTGTACCTTCATAATGCGCCTGCGGATTATCTTGGTTGGCAAACTGGTCAAGCACTATCCCCCTGCCCTCTTTCTGCATTTGCTCTGCCAGGTCTCTCGCACCCTCCATTCCCTCTTCTTTGGTGACCATGATGAGGTCTGCGCCATAGGCTGACATGGCGAGTTTTCTCTCCTCGCTCATGTGTGCCGGCATAATGAGAATCATCCTATAGCCCTTGATGGCAGCCGCCATGGCAAGCGCAATCCCGGTGTTACCGCTTGTGGCTTCAATCAATGTGTCGCCAGATTTGACAAGGCCGCGTTCTTCAGCCCGCCGAATCATACTGATGGCGGGCCTGTCTTTAACCGAACCCGCGGGATTGTTACCTTCAAGTTTTACCAGAACTTTGTTGGTCGTGTCACCAGGCAATCGCTGCAAGCGCACCAAAGGCGTTTCGCCAATGCAATCTTCTATGGTGGGATACTCAGACATCATTAAACACCATACCACTCTTTTCCATTCGTCAAAAATAAGACAATAACGGGACAAAAACGGTTACATAAAAAATCTCACAAACAGTATTATCCATTCAAATGCACTTCAGTGATAAATCGGTACAGGGCTCATGCGATCAATAGTGGCAATAGGTTTGTTCGGACTGCTACTTCTGATATTGCCCGGTGCCCATTTTCTTTTTGCAATCCTGGATAGCCCACCGCCGCATTATTTTCCAACAGAACTGAGTAGCGAGATACCTGACCTCAGTCATACCGATATATTGTTTTTATGTTTGCTTGGTAGCACGCTTATTTTCTTCTGTGGTATGTATCTCATCCATCTCAGGTTGAATGCTCCTATCAGGTCACTAACGGAAGATATACATCACTCAGAACCGACACTGTCCTATGCCTTCACCGATGTAAAACAACTTGAACAGGCTGTTAAATTACATCACGCCAGGCTCAAGACCGAAGGTGTAAGCACTATAGAAGCTCTTGAATCCCGTCTGATGGAATTGCAGCGCAATCAACATCTTCTAAACGATCTTCTAAACGATATTCTAAACCAGGAAGCGACACCACTAAAGGCGCAGATAGAGTATATCAACAGCATAAGCCTGTTACTGACACCCAGCCTGCAATCCTGGAAGCACTATCTGGAGAATGGTACCCGCGAAAGTAGTGCCAGGCTCACCGCCACCCTGGAATTCCTTATAGGTGAAATGACCAATGCCCAGCCAGATACAAGAGTCACTATAGCGCCGCTTCTGGAGCTCACGGATGAGACGCTGGACATTCTTGCACCCTTGCTACAGTCCAGTCAGACCCGGGTGCATATCCTGTTTGATAGCCCAACACAGGTTACCTGCAACGCAACCCGTCTCAAGCAACTGTTATTTATGATACTGCTCAGCAGTTTGCACAGCCGCCCGGAGGAGGTCCTGCAGGAAAGATCAATGTCGGTAACGGTTTCATACAGCAACGGGCTACTCTGTTTCAGATTTATGGAAGACCTGGGGCAACTCACTGGACTGTCATGCCATGCCAGATTCAAGGATCTGTTGGCAGACAGCAAAGTTGCATGGAATAACCAATGTCTGACAGTGGCGGCAACGCACCCCCAGAACAAGAACTCAATCCCCGGAGACTCAGGCTTGACCGCGATGATCCTCTCCGACAACATTCAGGAAAGGAAAAGTCTCCAGCAGCGGCTTCATACACTCGGCGTTACCACGACGGTTGATTTCAACACCCACAAGATTGACCTGTGCCTAGTATCAGGCAAGAAATACTCCATGCTCCCGGCAATCACCCCTTCTTTGCAGGATTCCACCTGTATCGTGACGCTACACCGGAAGGCGGAAAATATCGTGAATAAAAACGCTTTCCACATACCACTGGATTATCCAATAAGCCAAGCAAAGTTAGCGAGTATTATCAGGGAGATAGAGCACAGGAAACACCAAAAGCAGGCAAGGCAAAGCGTACTAGTCGTTGATGATAGCCCGCTCAGCCTGCAACAGCCTGAGCGATTATTAACTGAACTCGGACATGAAGTAACCAGCGTCTCATCCGGACATCAGGCTATCACGGCGTTTGAGTCAGACCAGTTTCAACTGGTGTTAATGGATATACAGATGCCAGAACTTGACGGGGTTGAAACTACCCGATTGATTCGCCGGCTAGATACCAAGACACCCATCATCGGGCTGACGGCTCATGCAACTGATGAAGAAAGACAAGGGTATCTTGCAGCAGGCATGAATGATGTCCTTATCAAACCCCTGGACAAGGCATCTCTCAGACTTATATTCAAACAGGAAGACACGCTGACAAGCCTTGTCGCCGCCAAGCCGCCATTGGCAACAACTTCATCTTCTAGGCTTGCCATTTTTGACGCTGAATTGGCATTGAGTCGTGCTAACGGCAAACCGGATCTGGTGCAAGAGTTGATGGCACTCTTCATCAAAGGACTGCCAGAAGACCAAGGTGCCATCAGGGCGGCGACAGGCGACCCCGTGCAACTAAAACGGTCCCTGCACAAACTGCGCGGTGCGGTCAGCTATTGTGGTGTGCCGAGACTGGCAAGAGCCATAGAGTCACTTGAGATAGAACTGAAAGATAACAAGGCTGAGCAGGTCACACCGCTACTGGCACTGCTGCATCGGGAAATTGAAACCTTGATAGACTGGTATGAAAGAAATCACGGGGAGCTGGGACTTGAGAACAAAATAGCCTGAATAGAAATAACGACGAGGGGCGGCTTCCCCTGATCATTTTTTCGCGGTGTCTTCCACAACAGTCGCGCCTTCTGCAACCACAAAAGCTATCGCATAGTCTGACTCATCGGAGATGCTCAAATGGATGGTCTCAATACCGAGCCGAGTTGCCCGTTGCAAGGCACCATTGGCAAGCTGGACCTTCGGCACCCCATCTGGTGAGCGCAAGACCCTGATATCCCGAAAATATATGCCGCCCCTCATGCCGGTACCAAGTGCTTTTGATACTGCTTCTTTTGCCGCAAATTGCCGAGCAAGCCAGGCTGCCGTCAGGGCTTGTCCCGGGCGAATTTCTGCTGCATTGAGTAGCTTGTTGCCGAGACGGGCACCCCATCGCTCAAGCAGGTCGGCAATCCGCTTCACCGCCACCAGGTCCACCCCGGTCCCGATAATCAACTGCCTGCACGCCTGAAAAGAGAGCGACTCTTGACTGGTTTATCTCCCAGCAAGGCGCCTAGCGACTTTCTTGTAATGTTGCGCAGTTGTCGACTGTCAAACTGATTGGCAGTGCGAGCGGAATAACTATCCAACACGCCATTCGCCGAGATCTCAGCAGCGATGCCGATTAGGTCGGCACCTCTAATGCTATCCTTGGCAGACGCTGGTGCCTTGTGAAAGCCCTCAGCAACGACGTAGTAGTAATAACAGTCTGCCTCAACAGGTTCACCCGTTGACACTTCACGCCCAAAATTGATGCCATAACCAAGTTCCTGTAACAGAGTGAGTTCAAAGAACCGAATCGGTGCAAACCTGGCAGACGCATGCTGCAACGCATCCAGCAGTATTTCATACTCATCGTAAATGTTGGGGGCAGGGTCAAAGTGACCCAGCAACCTATAGAGCAATTCGTTGCTATACAATCCCAGTAGCAGTTTCTCGCCAGTCAGACGAAAGGCGGGACCCGGGAAGTCGATGCTAGTGGCGGTCTTCAACTCACCCCTACCAAAAGAAGCAATCAGCAGTGGTGTGAACGGCTGTAGCCGACCACGTAATTTTGACCCGGCACCCCGGGCACCCTTGACGACGACTGAATACCTGCCCTGCTCCCTCGTCAGCAGATTGAGAATCAAACTGGTGTTCAGGTATTTTCTCGCATGAAGAATGTAGGCCTTTTCAAATATCGCGGCTCTGGATTTCGTCATATCCAAGACTCTTTAAGGCTCGCTCATCATCGGACCAGCTTGCCTTAACCTTGACCCAGGTGTTCAACATGACTTTTGTAGCGAGTAGCGCCTCAATATCCTTCCTGGCGTCAACCCCTACTCGTTTGAGTTTACTGCCATTTTTGCCCACCAGTATTTTTTTCTGACTTTCTTTTTCAACATAGATAGTGGCGTCAATCCGGGCTATATCAGGCAAGACCCGGAACCCTTCTATCATGATAGTAAGCCTGTATGGCAGTTCATCCCCCAACTGGCGCATCAGTTTCTCCCTGATGATTTCCGCCACCAGGAAACGTTCGTTGCGGTCAGTGATCTGAGCCTCATCAAAATAGAAGGGCGATACGGGCAGGTGCCGCACTATGATGGATTCCAGGGTGTCAAGATTATCCCTCTTCTTCGCCGACACAGGCACTATGTCAAGGTCTCCAAAACGATTCTGAAGTTCTTGTAGCCCCGGTAGCAACCGCGCCTTATCGGCAATCAGGTCCACCTTGTTCACGACGATAATCTTGTATCCCTCGGCAGACTCAACCAGATCGGCAACCCTGGCGTCGTCCTCGGTCCACTTGAACCTGTCCAGGAGGAAAATAAGAACATCAACATCATGCACCGCACGCCTTGCGCTCCTGTTCATGTACCGATTGATTGCCCGAGGTTCCTTGGTGTGAATCCCCGGGGTGTCAACAAACAATATCTGGGTTGCCTCGGTGGACTTGATGCCCAACAGATTGTGCCGAGTGGTCTGGGGCCTAGCTGAGGTAATACTGATTTTTTGACCCAGCAAGGCGTTGAGCAGCGTGGACTTGCCGACATTAGGACGCCCCAATATCACCACATAACCGCATCGGGTAACTGGTTTCAGAGTTCAACACCCAGAGAATCAAGAACCAGACCAGCCGCCTCTTGTTCTGCCTGTCGACGAGTGTTGCCTTTTGCCCGTACAGATTCAGGCAGAGAGAGTACCCGACACTCAATCTCAAATTCCTGGACGGGGGGATCGCCGATGCTAGAGATCAGGATATACTCGGGCAAGGGTTCGCCCAGGGCCTGCAGATGTTCCTGGAGGCGGGATTTGGCATCCTTCCGAATATCTTTAAGTGCCAAGCCAGCAAGCCGTTTATTGAACTGGACAAGCACAGATTTGGAAGCGGCGTCAAAGCCTCCATCCAGCATTATCGCGCCAATAATTGCCTCAAGACTGTCTGCAAGCATGGTGTCCCGCACAGCATCTCTTTGCTTCCGTTCACCCTGACCTAGGCTGAGATAGTCGCCAAGTGCCAGTCCGCGCCCTACCTCTGCCAGGGTTGACTGCTTAACCAAATCAGAGCGCATCCGACTGAGTTGGCCCTCCGCGGCTTCCGGAAACTTGTCATAAAGAGTCAAGCCGATGACCAACCCAAGAACTGCATCTCCCAAAAACTCCAGCCGCTCGTTGTTGACTTGACTGCGACTGCGGTGAGTGAGTGCCTGCATCAGCAGGTCCTGATTCCTAAAGGTGTAATCCAGTTGTGATTGAAGATTTGCTAAATCAGACATTGGTATCTTTTAATTTTTGACCAAGCGTCATGCGCCAGATCTGAATATTCTTTGCATGAGTTAGGACCAGGGTTATTTTAGTCACTGCGCACTTTCGTTAGTTGAGCTTTCATCCCGCTCTGCTGCTCATTCAATCCAGCCATTTCGGGACAATTCCGGTAATCGGAATCCTGGTTTCTTGTGTAACCAGACAGCAAATGCCTTACCAACGATTTTATCTTCTGAGACGAGACCCCAATACCTGCTGTCATTGCTCTGGTCCCGATTGTCACCCATCATAAAATAGTGTCCATCAGGAATGACCCATCTTTGGGTACGGTTATCCGGGCGGGAATTTCTTTGAATCAAATGTTCTTTATCCCCCAACCTTTCCAGATATTGGAAATATGTCGGGTTCACCGGCGGCATCTGGGTCACGAATCTTTGCTCCTGTTGCACGCTGTTGATATACAAAGTTTTGTTTTCATATCTGACCTCATCTCCAGGAATCCCAACCACCCGTTTGATGAAATATTCTTCCTGATGAGGGGGAATAAACACCATCACATCCCCGTTCACGGGCTCCGCTATGTCAATTATCCTGGTGCCAATCACCGGTAATCGTATGCCATAGCTGAATTTATTCACCAGTATGAAATCCCCTACCTCCAGTGTGGGAATCATGGAACCCGAGGGAATTTGAAAAGGTTCCACCAGAAAAGATCTGAGCGCAAGTACCAGTGCCAATATCGGAAAAAAGGCAATAGAATATTCAACTATTAGTGATTCACGCTGGATCCTCTGCCGCGTCGCATCATCAATATCACCTGCGTCAGCCGCTTTCCGTTGCCGCCGCGGTCGCAACACCATCACATCAAATAACCAGATAAGCCCAGTGACTAGTGTTCCAATTACCAATATCAGAGGAAAATCTACGTTCACATTTCCGCCCTATTGCTCAAGTTTATTTCCCTACCTTCAACACAGCGAGGAATGCTTCCTGGGGAATCTCCACGCTACCTAGGAGTTTCATTCTTTTCTTACCTGCCTTCTGCTTCTCAAGCAGTTTTTTCTTCCGTGTAATGTCACCCCCATAACATTTTGCAGTGACATTCTTGCGGAGCGCCTTGACGGTTTGTCGGGCGATGATTTGACTACCTATGGCCGCCTGTATCGCCACATCAAACAACTGCCTGGGAATTAGCTCTTTCATCTTCCGAATGAGTGCCATACCCCTGCTCCTGGCATCATCCTTGTGAATGATGACCGCCAAGGCGTCAACCCCGCTACCATTGATGAGCACATCAAGCCGCACCAGATTAGCCGCCTCAAATCTATCAAAACTGTAATCAAGCGACGCATAACCTCTGGAAACGGACTTCAACTTGTCAAAGAAGTCCAACACAACTTCATTCATCGGCAAATCATAGATCAGTGATGTCTGTCGACCGACAAACTGCATATCCTTCTGCACACCTCGCCGCTCAATACAAAGACTAATCACATTACCCACATGCTCTGATGGCAGCATGATATTGGCACGAACGATGGGCTCCCGCATCTCCTCAATAGCAGAGGAATCCGGTAATTGTGATGGATTATCCACTCTCAGAATTTCACCGGCCTTGGTAACAATCTCGTAAACCACAGTGGGAGCCGAAGTAATCAGGTTCAGATTATATTCCCGCTCTAACCTCTCCTGAATGATTTCCATGTGCAACATACCCAAAAAGCCGCAACGAAAACCACTTCCCAGCGCATCGGAACTTTCAGGCTCATAGACTAATGAGGCATCATTCAGGGTAAGTTTTTCCAAGGCGTCACGAAAATTATTAAAGTCATCCGCCTTGACAGTAAACATACCTGCATAAATCTGGGGCTTGATTCGCTCAAAACCTGGCAGGGCTTGAGCTTCTCGCTTATGTGATGTCGTTTGTGAGGCCTTTTTTGAAGTGCCGCCCAGCACTATCGTGTCGCCGACAGGCGCGCCCTTGACATCCTTTATCCCTGCCACAACAAAACCGACTTCACCAGCACTAAGTTGTCCGGTGACTTTTCTCTCTGGGGTGAATATGCCGACCGAATCAACTTGATGTACCCTGCCAACGGTCTTGGTGAGGATTTTATCTTTTGTGCATATCGCGCCCTGGACCACCCGCACTAGGGAAACTACCCCCAAGTAATTATCAAACCATGAATCAATAATAAGTGCTTGAAGTGGACCCTCTCTCAAATCTTCAGGCGGTGGTATCACCCGAATGATTTCTTCAAGCAATGTCGGAACTCCAGCCCCCGTCTTAGCACTGACTTGCACAGCACCAACGGCATCAATACCGATGATCTCTTCTATTTCCTGGCACACCCGGTCCGGGTCGGCCTGAGGTAAGTCAATTTTGTTCATCACCGGCAGGACTTCAAGACCCTGCTCAAGTGCAGTGTAGCAATTCGCCACTGATTGGGCTTCAACTCCCTGAGCAGCATCCACCACTAAGAGAGCACCTTCACAGGCCGCCATAGACCGGGATACTTCGTAGGTAAAGTCCACATGACCTGGGGTGTCAATCATATTGAATTGATAGGCATAACCATCTTCTGCATGGTAGTTCAGGGTGACGCTCTGCGCCTTAATAGTGATACCGCGTTCCCTTTCAATATCCATTGAATCAAGCACCTGCTCGGCCATGTCCCGGTCTGCCAAGCCACCGCAAATCTGGATGAATCGATCCGCGAGGGTTGACTTCCCATGGTCAATATGGGCGATGATGGAAAAATTTCTGATATATGCGGGATCAGTCAAGACAATCCTGAGAGAAGACGAGCCTAGAGCGAAGCGAAGTCTATAGTAAAGCCTTCAGATGTACCATTGAGATAGTCCGCCACCGATTGAATATCATCGGCACCAGCACCATTTATTCAACAATCCTGATGGCATAAAAAGTGGCACGCCGGCCTCGAATTACTCTTACAGGAAGGGCACGGTTCCCGGGTAGGGTGCCTACCAGTTGTCGGAACTGTCGGGCATCCGTTACCCGCTGGCCATGGATCATGGTGATCACGTCACCCTGACGGATGCCGGCTTCCCGAAAAGGACCCTGATACACAACACGGACCAGCACCCCGGCTTCCAGCTCCAATCGTTCCTGGTCTTCTTCCGACAGGTCAACAACCTCCACACCCAGACGATTCTCTGGCGGTATTGGGGTGGATTCATTTTGAGACAAGAAGAGATCGTCTTCGTCAAGTTCACCA
This sequence comes from Gammaproteobacteria bacterium UBA6724, assembly GCA_002454165.1. Taxonomy (GTDB): domain Bacteria; phylum Pseudomonadota; class Gammaproteobacteria; order Pseudomonadales; family Azotimanducaceae; genus UBA9659. The sequence continues at coordinate 22,097 of DKIG01000020.1, read as the reverse complement.
ATAGTGATTGTCACTGTCTGCTTCTCGCCCTCGCGGATAATGTCCACCTGAGCGTCGCTACCCACCTGGGTACGACCCACTATGTGAGGCAAGTCCGAGGATAGCTCAATGACCTTATCGTTAAAGGCAACAATCACATCGCCCCGCCTGAGCCCAGATTCATCCGCTGGACTCTCGGGGTAAATCTCGGTAATCAGAGCGCCAACAGCACGGTCCATACCGAAGGCCTCCGCCAGGTTACGGTTCACGCTCTGAATACCCACACCAAGCCAGCCTCTCGACACCCGCCCCTCTTCTTTGATCTGGGCGACCACCTCCATGGCAACATCAATCGGAATAGCAAACGAAAGTCCGATTGAGCCGCCGGAACGGGTGTAAATCTGCGAGTTGATACCCACCACCCTGCCCTCCAGGTCCAGCAGGGGGCCCCCTGAGTTGCCAGGATTGATTGCCACATCGGTTTGAATAAAAGGCACATAGTTACCGGCAGACGCGGAATAAGGCAGGCTACGACCAGTCGCACTGATTATGCCGGCGGTCACGCTGGATGAAAAATTAAATGGAGAACCTATAGCCACCACCCATTGCCCCGCTTTCAGATTTTCAGACCTGCCAATCTCCATGGTCGGCAGATCCTCTAAATCAACCTTGAGAAGTGCGAGATCTGATAAGGGGTCCTGACCAATCACAACAGCCTTTGGCTCTCTCCTGTCGCTCAGTGAAACGATAATTTCAGTGGCACCGTCCACCACATGATTATTGGTCAGGATGTAGCCATCCGCCGAAATAATGAATCCTGATCCAGCACCACGAGAAGGCGGTAACCTGCCTCGGTCAGGGAATATTCTGCGCAATATCTCCGGGACATCCCGATACTGCTCAGGCAAGATCTTCCGGAAAACCTCCGAGGATTTCCTTTTGGTACGAATGTTGACAACTGCTGGCGATGCCTTTTGCACCAGCTCCGTGAAGTCTGGCAATGGTGCCGCACCCGCGGCGGAGGAAATTAACGCAAGTAGCAAGATCAACTGCAATGGTTTTTTTAATACAGGCCTCAGCGATGCTCTTGATACTGGGCCTCCCCAGGCACTATCTAGATTCACATGTCTAACTGTCATAACTTTTCTCCTGAATGTCAGCAGGGTCACCCGACAAGGGATAACACAAGAGTAATGCCACAAAAAATGAACCCGCAACCATACCGATCGCCACAGGTTCAGAAACTTCATACAATGAACACACCAGACTCGTTATCACGACAGTAGATAGAGGTTTAAGCCAGGAATTCCAGAACCCTGACCATTGATCCCGAGCCGACAGGTTTATCCCTGGTTGACTCAGGTCCTGACGGGACCGAATCTGGGGATAACAGGCTGAACATGTTCGGCATGCGGGTGGCATGGCATCGTCTGTAACAAATAGGGAAGGTCTGGCTTCAATCATGGTCAAGACGCACAGATGACAGACGGTGGATACTTACCACGGTGCACCAACCTAGTAGATCAAAGGTTCCACGGACTCTGCCACACGCCGAGCCGTCGCTATTGGCACCTCACCCACCACCGTGATCTGTGACGCTGGCTGCTTCAAGCGGCGAGTGATCACCACGGTACCACCCAGGGTCGTGATCATCTCCGGCAAAGAAGTCGCATTCCGGTTTTCCACAAACACCGAAAAGGTCGCCAAGCCATCTGTGAAATGTAGTCTATTTCCTCGAATTCTGACCGGGCGGAATCCATCCGGTAGCCAGGCAACTTTCCAAACGGGTTTCTCTGCCTTGTCTTGGAAATCAAGTATCAGCCGATGAGAGACAGTTTTCCCTTTGAGGCTCAATGCTACCTGAGCCTCGGTGACATCTGTACCAATATCAATTTGAGAAAATTGGAATATTTCCTTTACCCGCCCCCGGTCAACCAGGTGAGATTGCAACAGTAACCCTGTCTCCATATCCAACCAGAGCCTATATCCATAACGGTCATGGTTCCTAGGTGAAATACTCAGCTTGACTGCCCTGTGGTCGGCAATCCTGTCAACACCCTGGATAGAAAAACGATAAAGATTCTGCGCTCTGCTAATTCTTCCCAGGAAATAGGGCGAAAAGGGACCAATATGCACTGGACTGTGTGCCAAGGCATCCACCGACAGGTCATCAGATTTGAGGTGATAACAGATAACATCTCTGTCCTCCCGTAACACTTCACGCACCTCGCCATTCAGGTTAAATAATCTCTCTTTTTCCCTGCCTGCTGTAGCAAGATGCACAATATGAACGGTATCAAAAGTGCCACCCCGCATATAATTGAAGGTGCCGATGTAATTCTCTTGCCTGATAGCATTTGCCATCCGGCCAAGCCAGTCGGCTGCATCACGGCTCTTGTTGGCACTCCCATCCAATCCGGTGCCCGCAAGAGCAGATTTAACAGGCAACACAACCAGGCTCATCATCAAGATCAGCAACAAGGGTGAAGATACTGAAGTCTGTTTATTGCTCACGGCTATTTTTCAGGGTCAGTTGGATAGTTCACCAGTTGCGGTCTGGTGTTCATTCTTGCCATACGATCATGCTGATCAAGATAGGCCCGTAATCTCCGCTGCTTTTCTTCATCCAGTTCAATCAGCTCAGGAGTGGCAAGCGGGACAGATTGATAATCAACCAGCTGCCCTGGGGTGCTAGGCTGCACCTCATCCTGAGTGGCTGTCTGGGGTCCGCCCTCATTCAGGGAAGGCGTTTCATCCTGCACCTGAGTTTGGAAACCAATGAAAACCGCAAGTGTCAAGGAGGCTGCAAGCGCCAGTGAACCGCTAATCACCCCCGTGCGACGTTTCCAGCCGCGCCCTGCTGGTGATGCTTGATGACTTGTCTCCTCTTGGATGGCACTGCTGATTCTGTTGTGCAGGAAACGATGCTCGGCGGGACCAAGTGCAGGCTCTCGCTCACCAGGAGGCTGATGGCCACCAACGTAAAAAGAGCGGATGACACCGCCGATATGCCGATAAATTGCCCAGCTACGAATAAGCGAAGCATCATCTCCGAATTCCCTGACAAGGCGGTGAACTTCTATTGCGTTCGCTTCACCATCAATCAATGCTGACAGGGTCTTCTGTTTTGTATTGGTCACGCCCTTTTCTCCGTGCTACCTGGCTTTAGTCTTTATTGGCTCCTAGCCAATCGCTGCTATGCTCTTTTCAATCGCTTCCCTAGCGCGGAATATCCTGGATCTTACTGTACCCACCGGGCATTCCATAATCACGCCAATTTCCTCGTAGCTCAGCCCCTCAAACTCTCTTAGCGTCACAGCAATCTTCAGCTCTTCTGGTAAGTTGTCAATCGCGGTATAGATGACCTGCTCAAGTTGCGCCGTCGCCAGTTCATTCTCTGGACTGGTATCATGCCTTAAGACAGCGGAATCTGCCTTTAATTCCTCAGCCGACAGATCAATACCCGTGTCTTGCGGGCGGCGGGATCTGGATACCAGGTAATTTTTGGCGGTGTTAATGGCAATCCGATACAACCAGGTGTAGAAGGCGCTGTCGCCCCGGAACCTCGGCAGAGCGCGATAAGCCTTGATAAATGCTTCCTGGGTAACATCCATGACCTCATGTGAGTCGCGAATATAGCGTCCGACCAAGCCGATAATTTTGTGCTGATACCTTAGCACCAGTAAGTCAAAGGCGCGTTTATCACCGTGTTTTACCCGCTCAACCAGTTGACTATCTGTCTCATCTGGTGTGCTCAACAACAACTCCCGTTATTAGGTCCAGCCGGGTGCCTAATCACCAAACCTGCTTGGCTGGTGCCTGATGATAACACTGGCAAAACAGGCCGGTCATCCGCTTAGGGCGAAGCGAAAAAACACCTGGCAACGACGCTGGGTATCTCGGTCCAGAGAATCATTGGCAATCACGACCGACAGCCTTGAGCCGCTCCTAGAGAACAGCCTTGAGCCGCTCCTAGTAAACAGCCTTGAGCCGCTCCTAGAGAACAGCCTTGAGCCGCTCCTAGAAAACAGCCTTGAAACAAGACCTGGATGCCCAGTCTGGAAATTAAGCACAATAAACCATCTGCTGGTCACTATCGGTGATAGCAAGGCCGCGTCCAACACCTCCCCGCTACGTAAACTCAGCCGCCAGTTGCCTCGGTCGTAGTTGATTCCCAGAACGGAAGCCGGATGGCGTAGCAGACCAAAACGGTACACCCGGTAAATTCCAGAGGTCGTTATTGCCATCACCAAGACGCTGGCTTGAGCAACCGACCAGATATGACTCAACAACACCGCCAGCAACGCAACAAGATGTACAAGTATCAGCAGGGCGGAATGTATCCTGCTGGGACGCAACATCAGATAGAGAGTCTCGGCAGTAAAACTCAAGGCTGCACCCGCTGCAGAATCGCCTCCACCATGGCGGCAAGTTCAGGGTCATCGGGGCATTTCTGGCGGGAGAACCATTGTAGCAGATCCGGGTCTTCCTGCTCTAGCAGTCTAACGAAGACCGCCTGTTCGCTTTCCAGAAGATTGTGAAAATCCTCGTCAAAGTAGGGCAGCAACAATAAATCAAGTTCCAGCATCCCCCGACGGGCGCGCCATCTCAGCCGATTGAGCTCCAGTTGGCTTAACATGATACCTTCTCCTGGGAATGATGGCAGTGTCTCATCCAACTCTCCAGCCTCGTCTTTTGATCTAGTGTTGTTTATGCTCTCTTATGCTCTTTATGGAAAGCAGCGGATGGATAAAAACATCTGAACTGACCAGAAACATGGGTGTAAAATGCACCTCTTTACCAATGACACTTACCTATGACAATGACTTGCGTGCTAGATGATGTCGGATTTCTCCAGGTTTCCGGTAAAGATGCTGTCAAATTTCTGCAAGGCTACAGCACCTGCGATCTGGATAACCTGCAAGCAGACACAGGCCACCGAACACTGACCGGAGCCATCTGTGATATTCGGGGGCGGATGATAACAAGTTTCCGCATCCTGAAACGCCATGACGCCCTGATACTTCGAATGCATCGTCCCTTGGTGCCAAAAACCATTGATTTCCTCAGCAAATATATCGTTTTCTCCAAAGCGAGTCTGACAGACATCTCAGCTCTTCTTCACTGCTATGGCCTGGCTAGATGTGAGCATAATACTGCAAACACCTACCATGAGGACGGCGACGGGGTGACCCTGAACCTGGGCGACAGGCAAGAGATTTGGCTAACAACCAGGCTGGAGGACAGGCAAGAAACTAACAGGCAGGACTGGGCACTTGCCGAGATTAAATCTGGAATTGTCTGGGTAGAGGAAGCGACCAGCGGGCAGTTTATTCCGCAAATGTTCAACTATGACAAGACGGGGGCGATAGATTTTGACAAGGGTTGTTATCTCGGTCAGGAGGTGGTGGCGCGGATACAGTATCGTGGCACAATGAAACGCAGACTACATCGTTTGGCATCGCGAGTCAGTCGTAATGTCGGTTGTGCTATATCAGGCGGCACTGTTGTTGCTAGCGTTACTGTTGCTAGTGCTACTGTTGCTAGTGCTACTGTTGCTAGCGCTACTTTGAGTCAAGAAGAGGGCGGCTATCAATTGCTTGCCGTGTTGCAAAATACCAATGCCGACAAGAGCGCAGGCCTTAGTGTCCAGTTTGATGACGGCGAGAAGGTGCCGGCGGTGCCAGTTTAATCGGTTATCTGCCAGTCTATCGGCGGCTCGGATATTTGTATGAGAAATTCATTGCAAGCAGAAAAGTGCTGGCACCCCAAAAATCCTCTATGGGCTGAGAGGGGCGAGGGATGCGGTGCCTGCAACACCTTGTGTTTGTTTCGGTCAATGACGGCACCCTTCTTTTGGGCATAACTGCCCCAGAGTAAAAATACACAAGGCTTCTCCCGGGCAGACAGGACTTCAATAATTTTGTCAGTCAATATTTCCCAGCCTTTACCCTGATGTGACCCCGGTCTGTTTTGCTCAACGGTCAGCACACTGTTGAGCAGAAGTACACCCTGTACCGCCCAATACTCCAGACATCCGTGTGTGAACTGCCTCTGGTCAAGACCCAGGTCCGATTGCAGTTCCTTGTAGATATTCTGCAACGAAGGCGGTGGCGACACACCTCTCGGCACGGAAAAGCACAAGCCATGTGCCTGACCATGGCCTGGGTAGGGATCCTGGCCAAGAATCACAACCCTTACCTGGGCACTGGGTGTGGTGTTGAGCGCGGCAAAATATGCCGAACCCACCGGATAAATGCTCTTACCGGCAGATTTTTCGGCACGCAGAAATTCCCGTAATGAATGGATATAGGGTTTATCAAATTCGGCACCGAGTAGCTCCAGCCAGCCAGGTTCCAAATCTATCTTTCTGGTCTGACTCATACAGGTCACCGCTTGGGACGCATGTGCGGAAAGAGCACCACATCTCGTATTGATAGGGAGTCCGTAAACAGCATGACCAGCCGATCAATACCTAACCCTTCACCGGCAGTCGGGGGCAAGCCGTATTCAAGCGCAGTGATATAGTCATCATCATAATGCATCGCCTCGGCATCGCCGGCTTGTCTGGCGGTCGCCTGGGCAAGAAATCGGTTCGCCTGGTCCTCCGCATCATTCAATTCGGAGAAGCCGTTAGCAATTTCCCTACCCATCACGAAGAGTTCAAAGCGATCCGTGACCTCGGGATCATCATCATTGCGTCTTGCCAGAGGTGATACTTCCGTCGGATGCTGGGTAACGAAAAGGGGAGTTTCAATCTTGTTCTCCACCAGGGTTTCAAATAGCGCCATCACCAACTTGCCTATCCCCCAGGCCGGCTGCACCTCAATACCAGACTTCTCCGCAAGCATTCTGGCGCGGGCAAGGTCGGTGAGATCCGCCGCATTGATATGCGGGTTAAATGAGATAATCGCCTCAGTCATGGTCATCCTGGCGAAAGGCTGAGACAGATCTATTCTGGTGTTGTTGTAAACCAATTCGGTGCTACCCAGAACTGTCAGGGCAAGGCTACGCAACATCTCCTCCGTCAGGTCCATCATGTCCTGGTAGTCGGCATAAGCCCAGTAAAATTCAAGCATGGTGAACTCGGGGCTATGCTGGGCAGACATGCCTTCGTTGCGGAAATTGCGGTTAATTTCAAAGACCCGCTCAAAACCGCCCACAACCAGTCGCTTGAGATTCAACTCCGGTGCCACCCGCAAATACATATCAACATTCAACGCCTTGTAGTGAGTGATGAAAGGCTCCGCCATCGCGCCGCCCGGGGTCGTCTGCATCATGGGGGTTTCCACCTCCATAAAATCCCGGTCAACAAGAAACCGCCGAATGGCATCAATCAATTGCGATCTCTTGATAAACAGGCGACGACTTTCCTCATTCACCATCAGGTCAAGATACGGTTGTCGATAACGGGTCTCGGTATCTGCAAGACCCTTGTGTTTTTCGGGCAGGGGCCGGAGCGATTTGGTCAGCAGACGGGTTTCGCTGACCCTGACCGTCAGTTCGTCCTTGTCGGTCTTCATCATCCTGCCAGTGACGCCCACTATGTCGCCAAGGTCCCAGCGTTTGAAGGCTTCATAAGCCGTATCCCCGACATCTTCTTGCCGGACATACAGCTGAATGCGACCAGAAACATCCTGTAGAGTGACGAAACTCGCTTTGCCCATCATCCGCCTGAGCATCACTCGCCCGGCAACCGCCGTCTGGGCAAGCGTCTCTTCAAGCGCCTCTTTGGTCTGGGATCCGAACAAGGCATGCAGTTCGTGGGCGAGATGCTGTCTGCGAAAATCATTGGGGAAGGCTTTCCCCGCGGCTCTGAGCTCAGCTAGCCTTGCCCGGCGCAAGGCGACTAGTTCCTTCTCATCACTTGCCCTGGATTCGTCTGTCATAATTCGTTATTCATTAGAGTCCCATCTTCAGGCTAGCTTCCATAAACCTGTCCAGGTCGCCATCAAGCACTGCCTGGGTATTGGCTGTTTCTACATTGGTGCGCAGGTCCTTAATCCTGGATGAATCAAGCACATAGGACCTAATCTGGCTCCCCCAACTAATATCCAGTTTCGCGTCTTCAATTTCCCTTGCTTCTGCTTTGCGTTTCTGCTCTTCATGTTCGTAGAGTTTCGCTTTCAATTGTTTGATTGCCTGATCCCGGTTCTTGTGTTGCGACCGCTGATTCTGACATTGCACCATAATCCCCGTGGGTAGATGGGTAAGGCGAACGGCAGAATCTGTCTTGTTGATATGCTGCCCACCGGCACCGCTGGCACGGTAGGTATCCACACGAACATCGGACATATTAAGTTCTATATCAATGTCGTCATTGAGTTCCGGGGACACGAATACAGAGGCAAAGGAGGTGTGTCGTCGATTACCAGCATCAAAGGGCGACTTCCTCACCAGGCGGTGAATGCCTGCCTCAGTCCTGAGCCAGCCAAAAGCATATTCACCAGCGAAGTGAATCGTTGCCCCCTTGATGCCAGCAACATCTCCTTCAGACGCTTCCATAATCTCGGTTTTGAAGCCATGATTTTCGCCCCAACGGAGATACATTCTGAGTAGCATATTCGCCCAGTCCTGGGCTTCTGTCCCACCGGAGCCAGCCTGGATATCAACAAAAGCACTGTGGCTATCCATCTCCCCAGCAAACATCCGACGGAATTCCAATCCGGCGAACTTTTCATCCAGACCATCAAGCTCAGCTGCCACTTCTTCAAGCAAGGATTCGTCCTGCTCCTCTATAGCAAGAGCGATGATGTCCGCTGTTTCTTCAATGCCCTCATCCAGCTGGTCAAGGGTCAAGACTATGGCCTCCAGAAAAGCCCTTTCCTTGCCGAGCCTCCTGGCACGGTCGGGATTCTTCCACACTGATGCAACAGCGAGTTCTTGCTTGACCTCAGTGAGGCGCTCCTTGCGATGCTCATAGTCAAAGATACCCCCTCAGCAGATGGGTACGCTGTTTCAAGTCTTTGATACGAGATAGTGTCGGGTTGGTTTCAAGCATCTGTTGCGCAACTATTATTCAGTAACGATGAGTGCCGCTCAGTAGGATCCAACTGTGGAAGGCCACATTCTAGCCAAATAGCACCTAGCCTGCCAGCAACAGCGCCATCCCGTCACCAGATCAGGGTTGGAAGATGGCTTCAATCACAAGTTGTGGTCTTACCCTGCCGCGATAACGATTGACTTCAAGCCGATAGGCACATTGCAACCGATGGGAATCAAGCAGGCCCGGATAGTTAAAACAGATGGCGTCTATTGGCGCCGCACCCGCCTGGGCGGCACCCTCTGGCTGTAAGGTCAACTTCAAATGCTTGCCGCCAACGATGCGTTGTTCATGGACTCCGAAGACACCATCAAAAACGGGTTCGGGGAAGCCCTGTCCCCAGGGCGCTGCATCGGCAACCTGCTGCGCCAGGTGCGCACTAATCGTCTCTTCTATTTCGCCATCTGACCAGACAGTATTCGTAAGGAGGCTGGCATTCAGATGGCGCCGCGCCTCCCGGTCAAACTCCTCCCGAAACTTCTCTAGATGGTCGGGTTTCAAACTTAACCCCGCCGCCATGGCGTGCCCACCAAACTTCAGCAGCAACCCCGGATTCCTGGTGGCAATGGCATCAAAGGCATCGCGAATGTGGAAACCTTGAATTGATCGGGCAGAGCCTTTCAGTTCATTTGGTGCCGCCTTAGCAAAGGCAACCACGGGACGGTAGCAACTATTCTTTACCCGGGCCGCCACTATCCCAACAATCCCCTGATGCCAGTTCTCCTGGTAGAGCGTTAAGCCAACATTGTTCAGGTCATCCAATGCTAGATTCGCCACATGACTCTCAGCCTGTTGTTGCATCTCGGCTTCAATTGTCTTGCGCTCGGTATTGAGTTGATCAAGCTGTGCCGCTAGATTAACCGCTCTCTGCCCGTCCGCCAGCAGACACTCAATGCCGATGGTCATGTCTTTGAGGCGCCCGGCTGCGTTCAGTCTAGGGGCGAGACTAAATCCTAAATCCCTTGAGTGGACATGCTGGCAATCAAGGCCAGCAACATCAAGTAATGCCCTGATACCTGGCCGACATAATCCCTTTCTCATTCGCTTGATGCCTGCGGCCACCAGAATACGATTGTTCCTGTCCAGGGGCACCAGGTCAGCAATAGTGCCCAGCGCAACCAGATCAAGAAAGTCTGCCAGATTGGGTGCTTCACTTTGACTAAACCACCCAGCCTTCCTCAACCTTGCCCGCACAGCAGACAGCAGATAGAAGGCAACGCCGACACCAGCCAGACATTTGCTCGGGAAGTCACATCCCGGATGATTCGGATTCACGATTGCCGCTGCCTCCGGTATGACCTTACCCGGCAGGTGATGGTCGGTGATGATCACCTCAATACCGAGTGCAACGGCATGCGCCACGCCTTCAACACTGGAGATACCGTTGTCCACCGTGATGAGAAGATCTGGAGCGGATTCCGCCGCCACATCAACAATTTCCAGCGTCATGCCGTAGCCGTACCTGAACCTGTCCGGTACCAGATAATCCACCTGCCGAGCACCGAGCATTGCTAAGCCGGATACCAGCAGAGCGCAGCTCGTTGCTCCGTCTGCGTCAAAGTCACCGAGAATAAGAACTTTCTTGTCCTGAGTAATCGCCCTGCATACAATCTCGGCCGCGGCGGTGATGTCACGTAGGCTATCTGGCGGTAGCAAGTCAGACAGGGAATGTTTGAGTTGCTCCGGGTCTGAGATGCCGCGTCCCACAAAGATCCGCGACAAGAGCGGCGTCGTGCCTGACAAGGTGTGTGCTACCTGACGCCGCACCAATTTTCTTTGGCTAGTTGTCATTCTGGCGGTAGCCCAACCAGCCTGATCCTGACCACAGAAGCAGTCAGGTCATCCAGGGCTTCTAACTCGTCAATGGCATTGTTGATGTCGCCCTCACGCACCCTGTTGGTCAGGATAATGATCTGCGTATCGCTGCTCTGGACATCCTTCTGCTGCAAGGCTTCAATGTTGACCTGGTGATTGCTGAGAATGGTGGTGACCCTCGCCATTACACCCGCCCTATCATGCACGCCAAGTCTCAGGTAATTAGCAGATTCAATCTCCTCTATAGGCAGAATCCGATAGGCATCAACAGTATCGTCCGTGAATTCCTGCTGGGGAGACCCGTTGCCACGAGCTATGTCAATGACATCAGCAAGGACGGCAGAGGCAGTGGGCGCCGCTCCTGCGCCCGGACCGTAATACATGGTGCCGCCCGCCGCATCGGCGCCGACCATGACCGCATTCATCACGCCCTCCACCTGCGCTAGAAGATGCGCCTGGGGTATCAGGGCTGGATGCACCCGCAACTCAATCTCCGTCTGGTCAGGATGCTCCTTACGACGCGCAATGCCCAGGTGCCGGATGCGGTAACCAAGTTCATCGGCAAAGCGGATGTCATCCAGGGTCAGAGTTGATATGCCTTCTGTTACGACCATATCAAATTTCAGGGGCAAGCCAAAAGCCAGGGAGGCGAGTATCGTCAACTTGTGGGCGGCGTCTATGCCCTCAACATCAAGGCTCGGGTCTGCTTCCGCATAACCTGATCGCTGGGCGCCGGCAAGCACCTGTTCAAAGGTCTGATGATTACCCTCTCGCGCCATTTCGGTGAGAATGAAATTGGATGTGCCGTTGATAATGCCCAGGAGCCATTCAATACGGTTCGCCACCAGCCCCTCGCGAATCGCCTTGATGATGGGGATACCGCCAGCGACAGCAGCTTCATACCGTACCTGAACGCCCGCCGCCGCCGCCGCCCTAAACAGCTCATCGCCATGCAGGGCGATTAACGCCTTGTTGGCAGTGACGACATGCTTGCCGTTGGAGATGGCTTCAAGCACCAGCGCTTTGGCAATATCTGTACCGCCAATCAGCTCTACCAGAATGTCAATATCAGGATTCCGGGCAAGATCGAAAATATCCTTACTGACCGCCGTGGACGACAGGTCACAATCAGGATGAGGACGGCGACAGCCAATCTGTACCAGGCTGATAGTGGTACCGGTCTTCCTTCTTATCTCCTCAGTCTGAGTGGCAAGCAGATTGAGCACCCCCGAACCCACAGTACCCAAACCACAAATGCCAAGCCTGCATATATCACTGCCCACTATCAAAACTCCGACTCGTGACTTCTGATTGCTCTATTGATGATGGGGCAGAATTTCTAAACATCTTTTTGATACCACGTAGTGCCTGGCGGATTCTGTGTTCGTTTTCAATCAGCGAGAAGCGAACATGTGTGTCGCCGTACTGACCAAAACCCAGGCCGGGCGAGACAGCGACCTTCGCCTCCCGGAGCAGATGTTCACTGAATTTCAAAGAGCCCATCTCTTGGAACCTCGGCGGTATCAATGCCCACACAAACATAGTCGCCTTGGGGGGTGTGACCTCCCAACCCAGTTCATTCAGTCCATTGCACAGTATGTCCCTACGTTTGCGATACATGTCCCGGATCTCCTCAACACAGGTCTGGTCGCCCTCAAGCGCGGCTATGGCAGCCACCTGCACCGGCGTGAACATCCCATAGTCAAGGTAGGATTTGATGCGCCCCAGTATCCTCACCAGGGTCTGGTTGCCGACGCAAAAGCCGACCCGCCAGCCTGGCATATTATAGCTTTTGGACAGAGTAAAAAACTCAACGGCTATATCCTTGGCACCAGGCACCTGTAAGATGCTCGGTGCCTTATATCCGTCATACACCAAGTCAGCATAGGCAAAATCCTGGACGACCCATATTTGATGTTCTTTCGCTATCGCCACAAGTCTCTCAAAAAATTCAAGTTCAACACAGGCCGTCGTTGGGTTCCCGGGGAAATTGGTGACCAGTATCTTGGGTTTGGGCCAGGAATGGATGATTGCTTTTTCCAGTTCCGTGAAGAAATCAACACCATCTATCATGGGGACATGCCTGACATCCGCATCGGCAATAACGAATCCGTAGGGATGCACGGGATAGGACGGGTTGGGCACCAGCACCGCATCCCCAGGAGCCAGGGCCGCTATCGCAAGATGGGCGATGCCTTCCTTGGAGCCCATGGTGACGATGGCTTCTGTCTCCGGATCAAGGTCAACATCAAAACGTCGTTTGTACCAGTTGCAGATAGCAAGACGTAGCCTGGGGATACCCTTTGACTGGGAGTATCTGTGGGTATTGCCCCGCCTAACCGTTTCAATCAACTTGTCCACGATATGGGGTGGTGTTGGCTGATCAGGATTTCCCATCCCAAAGTCAATGACATCTTCACCCCTGGCGCGTGCTGCCTTTTTTAACCCGTCAGTGATACTGAAAATGTAAGGCGGTAAGCGTTTTATGCGAATAAAGTCGTCCATGGTTATGATCCTTCAGGACCCTTGTTGGTGTCGGTGTTGGTGTCGGTGTCGGTGTTAGTGTCGGTGTTGGTGTCGGTGTTAGTGTCGGAGTCCTTGCCCGAGGTGTTGCTCAGTATGGCATCATTTTATTCTGAGCCGGCCTTGTTTGAGTCCTCGGCGACATTGATGCCGAGCTGGCGCGCCATCTCTTGTGCGGGCAAATAACCCGATTGTAGAGTGCCATTTTCATAGACTATTGCCGGTGTGCCCGTGACGCCAAAATCTTGCCCCAGCGCATAGTGCGCCTCTACCGGGTGCTCTGCGCAGTGCAAGGGCTTTATCGTTTTACCAGCCTTGGCGCCAGTTAGGGCGAGTTGTCGGTCGGTAGCACACCAGACGGAAACCGCTTTGTCCCAGGAAGCCGAGCCGTAACCTGTCCTCGGATAGGCAAGATACCGGACCGCAATGCCCCTATGATTGAATTCCAGAATTTCACGATGCAGTTTCCGGCAATAGGTGCAATCTATGTCTGTAAAGACGGTAATCCTGGCTTTGACCTGACTTGGCGGGGGGGAAAAAACAATCATCTCTGACTCATCAAGGTGTGTAAGAAGTTCCCTGCGGTACTTGGCCTGACGCGCCTCGGTCGCGTTCAGCACCCTATTGGGTTGTATCAGATACAAATCCCCGGAGAAGAGATATTCCCCCGTGTCATTCACATAGAGAATCCTGTCATTTGAAAGACGGACTTCAAAATACCCGACGGCCTCACTGGGAATGACATCCTCCAGAGGTATATCAAGCCCTATGTCATGTAACTTTGCCCTGATCTCGGTAGCATCAAGCGCCAGGGCGGAGCCCACCGACAAGGCCAGGACAATGAACAGAAGTGCTTTGAACGGAAGCGCTTTGAACAGAAATACGGGCGAAAATTTGATTCTGTGACGCATAGTAATACCTGCACTCAATACACTGAAAGGCTGGTTTATTGTTACACCCTCAAGCAAGGCACTTTGCACCATAGGTGCTGCTTCTGCAATGATTCACCCCCTCGGATGGTGCATCTGGTGGAGGGTTTTCATCCGATGTTGGGCAATGTGCGTGTAAATCTGCGTAGTTGACAAGTCGCTGTGCCCGAGCAGCAACTGGACGACTCTGAGATCTGCGCCGTGATTCAACAGATGGGTCGCAAAAGCATGGCGCAGGGTATGTGGGGAGATCCTGGTGACGATACCCGCCGTTCGGGCATGCTTTCTCAAGCGATGCCAGAAGGTCTGACGGGTCATAGCAACCCCCCTGGTGCTTGGGAAGACGGCATCCTGAGCAAGATTATTTTTCAGCAGTTCAGGGCGGGTTTCACGCAAATACCGTTGTAGCCAATCTATGGCTTCTTCACCCATGGGTATCAGCCTTTCCTTGCCACCCTTGCCAAGAATACGCACCACTCCCTGACGAAGATTGATTTCATTTAGCCGCAATCCGGTAAGTTCGCTCACTCTCAATCCGCAGGCATAGAGCAGTTCCAGCATGGCGCGGTCCCGCATGCCCACTAGACTGGACAGGTCTGGAGTCGTCAGCAATTTTTCCACATCGCTTTCCGTCAGGACATGGGGAAGGGGTCGGCCCAGCTTGGGGCTTGCTACCCTCAGAGTCGGGTCTTCTGTCAGTTGCTGTTCGCGCAGGAGATACCGATACAGCGCCCTCAGGCAGGACAGACATCTGGCTGTTGAACGCGCCTTCAAGCCTCGCTCCATGCGCGCCGATAGATAACTCAAAATATCCTCACGCCGTACACTGAGAATCGTTTTTTGATGGCTATCCAGCCAGGCGGAAAAGGTTTTCAGATCCTGGCGGTATGACTTTAGCGTATTATCACTGAGACCTCTTTCAAGCCAGAGGCTGTCCAGAAATTTCTTGATTAGTGCTTCCTCAGCCAGGGGAGCCAAACAGATAACCGATTGATATGCCGTATCAGTTAAGTTTCTCTTTGATGCGTGCCGCCCTACCACTCAGCCCACGCAGATAGTAGAGCTTGGCTTGACGCACATCTCCCCGGCGCTTAACGCTGATGCTCTCAATCTGGAGGCTATGGGTCTGGAATACGCGTTCCACGCCGACGCCGTGTGAGATCTTGCGCAGGGTGAAGGCGGAATTCAGGCCTCTGTTGCGTTTACCTATCACCACGCCTTCAAATGCCTGTAACCTTTCACGGTTGCCTTCGCGCACCCGAACCTGCACTACCAGGGTATCACCCGGACTGAATTCAGGGACATCCTGTTTGAGTTGGGTCTTCTCAACCAATTCAATAATTTTATTTTTACTCATGTCATTTCCTCAACCGGGACCGGGCTCCATAACTATCTTCACACAAGCAACCGCTGAGGGCTCCATACATAACAACCGCTGAGGGCTCCTACTGTGTCTGGTACAACCTCAAGAGTTTTTGTTCTTCTTCACTCAGGCCGCGTTTTCCTAGCAGGTCGGGACGCCTGTCCCGGGTTCTTCCTAATGCCTGCATCTTCCGCCAGTTCGCTATCGCCTGGTGGTCACCACTCAACAGGACATCCGGTATCGTCTGCCCATCAACAATCTCGGGTCGGGTGTATTGTGGACAATTCAGCAAGCCATCCGTAAATGAATCCCGCTGCACCGATTCCATGTCACCGACTACGCCGGGTATAAGCCGGGTCATGCCATCAATCAACAACATGGCTGGCAATTCACCGCCCGTGACGACGAAATCACCGATGGAGACTTCCTCGTCAATCACCGATTCAATCAATCGCTCATCAATACCTTCATAGCGACCAGCAACTAACACCAATGCCTGCTCAGTGGAAAATCTGAGCAGTAATTCATGATCCGCCTTCCGACCCTGGGGCGACAGGTAGATGACCGAGCAGTTTGTACCAGACTTCATCTTCGCAGCAACTATCGCATCTTTCAGCGGCTGCACCTTCATCAGCATCCCGGGCCCGCCACCATAGGGCTTGTCATCTACCGTCCTATGGCTGTCCGATGCGTAATCCCGAGGATTCCAAAATTCCAGTGACAGGAGCCCCTTGTCAAGCGCCCGGCGAGTGATACCAAAATTCGACACCGCCTGGAACATGTCGGGGAATAATGACACTATACCTATCCACACAGCCTGCTCCACCTGGATTGCTATGCACTTGTTACAAACGCTCTTATCACAAAAGCCGAGAGTCCAGCATCAGTAGTCGGCTTCCCAGGCAACCAGTATTTCGCCAGTCTCCCGGTTGACATCTTTAACCACCCGCTGCTCCACATAAGGGATCAATCTCTGTCTATCATCAACGCTGGCAGGGCTCGGCATCACTACCAGAACATCATTGGCACCTGTTTCAAGCAAATGAGCAACCTCGCCCAAAATAATCTGCTTGTCGTTCCTGACGGTCAACCCTTCCAACTCAAACCAGTAGAGTTCTCCTTGCTCAAGAGACGGAAAACTGTCTTGGCATAGATATATGTCGTAACCTGTCATCTCCTCTGCCCGGTCCCGATCCTCAACACCCTTGATCCGGGCGACCAGCCGCCGACCCTGCGTCTGTCCAGTAACGACTTCAACTTGTATCTGCCTGTCGTCCCTGCGCAGGATCCAGGGGGTATATCTGAAAATTGCATCCTTCGGGTCGGTATAGGAAAAAACCTTCACCCAGCCCTGGATACCATGACTGCCCCTGATACTGCCGAGGCGAACTTCACCTGGGGATCCGTTATCAGGCCCTAGCTTCCTCATCGGTCGGAGGAATGACTGGCTCGGCAAGCTCTGCGTTTTCCGTGGCATCTGTAACATCTGTAGTGTTTGTTGCGTCTGTAGTGTTTGTTGCGTCTGTAGTGTTTGTTGCATCTGTAAATTCTGCGGTTTCTGCATCCTTCGGTGCTTTTCTATAGTCCTGCACAATTTTTTTGACCCGATTAGACATCTGTGCGCCTTGTCGAACCCAGTAGTCCAGGCGGTCAAGATCAATCCGTACTCTTTCCTGGATATGTTCCTGAATATGCTCCTGGACCTCCGATTCATCACCAGCCTTTGCGACCCGAGGAAGAGGGTCAAAAAAGCCGAGCCGCTCAATAAACCGTCCATCTCTGGATCTCTGTCGATCAGCAACATGAATGTGATAAAAAGGACGTTTCATGCCACCACCTCGTGCCAAACGAATTACGACCATCTTGATTGATTCCTCTGTTAACTTATTCCGCAAATTCTCAAGGAAAGCCCAAATAAATCAGAACTCCTTTGGTTGATTTGCACCAAAAACCACCGCCGAACAACTCCGCAACGCGACCAGCATCCAGAAAGCGTGCCGTATTATAGGGGAACAAACGCCTGATTAAAACCTAAAAAACGCCTGCACATCCTCCTCATGCCCCATCTCAATCACCAGAGAAACCATTCCCCTGGTGCCATTTAGATTGTTCATCCTACACCTGCCTATTAGGTTACCTAGTGTGTAACATAATGGCATGGCAAAGATAGCCGAGAATGTAACAGGACTCATTTCGTGCAACTAATCATTTCAGGACTCATGGCGAGCGGGCTCTATATGCTAGCCACCGGCTGCCAGATACAGAAGATGCGCGGCAAATGGGAACCTGGGCTCGCCGTCAAGGTGGCGGGATTGCTTGCTGTTCTCTGCCAGGGTTATACCAATTATCTAGACTTCATGGGAACCGTCGGGGTTGACCTTGGCATCTACCCCATGTTGTCTCTCATGACCCTGTCCATCGTCGCGATGCTTCTGCTCAGCAGCCTGCGTCGTCCGGTGGACAATCTGTTCGTGGTGTTATTCCCCCTCGCTACTCTGACAGTCCTGGCAGAAATATCATTCCAGGGTCATTACACCCCGCGGGAAGATATAGCAACGGGTATCCTGAGCCACATCATCTTGTCCGTGGTCGCCTACTCCCTGCTGACCATCGCGGCTACTCAGGCGATATTACTGTCCTTTGGAGACCGTCATCTCCGCCGGCACGACCTGGCGATCATCAGAAACATGCCGCCGCTTGAAACCATGGAGCAGTTAATGTTTGAATTCCTCTGGTTTGGTCTGGTGTTTCTGACCATGTCCATTGGTAGCGGATTTCTATTTCTGGAGGATATATCAAGGGCAGGACTCATACACCACACGGTGATTACTCTCGTCGCCTGGGCGGTGTTAGCCGTGCTAATGTGGGGCAGATATCAACTGGGCTGGCGTGGCACCATAGCTTCAAGGTGGGTGCTGTCCGGTTTTGTCATGCTCCTACTGGGCTACTTTGGCAGTAAGTTGGTGCTGGAGATTATCCTGGGGCGTGCCTAATAGCATGCAAAGGGTCTTGACACTCCCAAGAAGAATCCGCTACAACTAGCTTCCGTTTCTTGCCAGGAGGTCTCCATTTTTGGACGATCTGTCTATCGGGGCATTATTATTTAGCATCGTCTTGCTCCTTATCTTCTCAGCCTATTTCTCAAGTTCAGAAACTGCCATGACGGCACTCAACCCTTATCGCCTGAGGCATCTTTCCAAACAGGGTCATGGCGGTGCTAAACGGGCGAGCAAAATACGCAAGCGACCTGAGTCTATGCTGACCGGCATTCTCATCGGGAACAATCTGGCTAACTTTACCGCCGCATCACTCGCCACATTGCTTGCCATCAGGTTGCTCGGGGAAAGTGGTATTGTTGCCGCGCCTATCATCTGCACGATAGTGTTCCTCGTATTAGCCGAGGTGGCGCCGAAGCGAATAGCCCTCTCCTATCCTGAGCGGGTCGCCCTCCCTTCATCCTATCTGTTGCAACCTTTCCTCTGGCTGGGTGCGCCAGTGATCTGGCTGGTCAACGGCATGGCAAACAGCCTGGTACGTATTTTCGATCCCCGCAGTGGTCCTCAGGGTGCTCCTGGACATGAAACATCTAATAATAACCTGAGCCCTGAAGAACTCCGCACCGTGGTTGACGAGGGCGCAGACATCGCTGACCACCCGCATAACATGATGTTAGGCGTACTTGACCTCAGCAAGGTGACTGTGGATGACATCATGGTCCCGCGAGCGGAAATCGTCGGCATTGATCTTGATGATGAGATGGATGAAATCATTAGTCAGATCCGTTCCATACAACACACCCGCCTACCGGTGTTCAAAGAAGATATCGACAAGATAGTCGGCATCCTGCATATCAGAAATGCTGCACGCTGTCTGCTGGAAGGGGCGCTGACCAAGGACGCTCTGACAAAAGCCGTGTCCGAAGCCTACTTCGTGCCAGAAAATACACCACTACAGATTCAACTGATTAACTTTCAGACCGCAAAAGAAAGGATCGCTATGGTCGTGGACGAGTATGGTGATATCCAGGGGATAGTGACCATTGAGGATATTCTTGAAGAAATTGTCGGTGAATTCACCACCGACCTCGCCACCACCCATGTTGATATTCACCCCCAGGAGGACAATACCTATCTGATTGACGGCGGCGCGCAACTTCGTTTGATCAACCGGTCTCTCGGCTGGAGTCTTCCTGTGGATGGACCAAAAACGCTGCACGGGTTAATCACAGACCACCTGGAAACCATCCCGGATTCCAACCTCTGCTTTACCCTGGGTAGATATAGGGTTGAGATAATCCAGATTCAGGACAACATGATTCGAACCGCCAAACTTTCCGAATCGCCTGCCCCTTTGGAGAAAAAATGAATCCTGCTTGGCGCAACCATCGGGCAATTTTGGTAGTGCTTTGTAAAATGAGGGCTCTTTAACAAGCAAACCGCTGAAGGCTCCTAAGACCATTTGCGATTGATCGCGGCGATGATTGACATAAAGGCAGCAGTCGTCGTGTTTTGGCTAATGCCAACGCCATAATACCTGTTCTGTTGTTCATCGGTGATCGCTAGAATACAAATCGCCTGTGCCTCCTTGCCCTCTTTCAGAGCGTATTCCTGATAGTCCACCACATTGAATGGCTCGTTCAGCGTCGCCACCAAGCCATCAATAAACGCATCAATCGGACCCGAACCAGTACCCTCTATATTGATATCATTCTCTGCGACCTTGATCCTTGCCTGACAAATTTGCGTGTCATCAGTCGCTGGCTGCACCTGATAATCAATGAGTCGGTAGGGACCCTCCACCTCTATAAACTCCTTCACAAATATTGCCCATATACTGTCCGGCGCCAATTCACCGCCGTCCGTCTCTGACTTCTGTTGGACAATGCGACTGAATTCAAGCAACAGGGGGCGAGGGAGCGAAACTCCAAAATAATGCTCCAGCACAAATGCCACTCCGCCTTTACCCGACTGACTGTTGACCCGAACAGTCTCACGATAGGAGCCACCCACATCCGCTGGATCTATAGGCAGATAGGGGACTTCCCAAGCACTGTCACCGCCTGCTTCCACAAATACCATCCCCTTACGAATCGCATCCTGATGGGAACCGGAGAAAGCAGTAAACACCAGTTCGCCAGCATAAGGCTGACGGACGTGAATAGGTATTTTGGTACATTCTTCAGCAACAGCGACAATTTTCGGCATATTTGACAGATACAGTTCCGGGTCAATGCCCTGGGAGAACATATTCATCGCCATGGTGATGACATCGCAATTTCCGGTCCGCTCACCATTGCCAAAGAGGGTGCCTTCTATACGTTCCGCGCCCGCCATCAACCCCATCTCGGAAGCCGCAATACCGGTCCCACGGTCATTGTGAGTATGCAAACTGATCACAGCCTTTTCCCGCTCTGGCAGATGACGGATAAAGTATTCAAGTTGGTCCGCATAGATGTTCGGCGTCGCCATCTCCACCGTGGACGGCAGGTTCAAAATGATTTTGTCTTCCGGCATCGGCTCCCAGACATCCATCACAGCCGCACAAATCTCCACCGCAAAGTCCATTTCAGTTGCGGTATAACTCTCTGGTGAGTATTCAAGCGTCACCCGGGCACCGGCAGCCCTGAGTTCATCAGTGTGGCGCTTGACGAGTGCCGTTGCATCGGTTGCCAGTTTGATGACTTCCTCAGGCGCCATATTGAACACAACTTTCCGTTGCAGAGTTGAGGTAGAGTTATACAAATGAAAGATGATATTCGACGCCCCCGCAACCGCCTCACAGGTTCGTCTGATTAATCCTTCCCGCGCCTGACACAAGACCTGAATCGTGACATCGTCCGGGATTTGATCCTCCTCAATAATCTTGCGCACAAAATCATAGTCAGTTTGTGACGCGGACGGAAAACCTACTTCAATTTCCTTAAAGCCAACTTCCAACAGCAAATCGTACATCTTCTGTTTTTCGTTGGGCGTCATGGGCTCAACAAGCGCCTGGTTGCCGTCCCGGAGGTCAACACTGCACCACCGCGGCGCCTTTGTAATCACCTGGTCAGGCCAGGATCTGTCTGGTAAATGGATAGGCTGGAAGGGTTTGTACTTGTGAAAGGGCATCCTCTTACCCTTAACTGCTACTTGCTCTTCAACATTCATTGTGCTTTCCCCGGATAGTAAAAAATGCCTGTTAACCAGGCTGTTCAAGAAGGATGTAGGAATTTAGACGGCCGCCTACAACGGCAGTCGTAGCAGCAGATCAACAGGCGCAAGCGGCAACCGGGAAGGTCCGCGGGAAAGTTCAGGACTGTAAACCATGTCCAGATTCATCGCGCTCATCTATCATCGTGGTGATAAGGGGTTGAAACTATAACCTTTTGTGCGGGATTTGCAATGGGTTGTATAGGTCCACCACCCCCCGCTTTCGTGAGGGCATGCTTTGGCACTCTGGTTGA
>DKIG01000051.1 GCA_002454165.1 Gammaproteobacteria bacterium UBA6724 | reverse complement strand
CGACATAATCCTCATAGGGCACGAAGGCGTTTTTCACCACATGATATTTGAGGTAGTGGCGGACTTCATCCCGGCTGATGAGTTGTTCCTCAATGGGCGCATCCAAGCCGGATATAGACAAGATTCGCGTAACGCGCCCAGCGCGATCAACCACTTCCACCCCTTCTATACCGGGTAGCCAATCCACTTCAGTGAAGGCACCCAAGATCTGCCACACCTTGTCCAGGCTATACAGCAACGCAAATTCATGCTCAAAATTACCTTTCATGGCTGCTCAATCCTGCTAAAAGTTCGTGGAGACCATATTGTATTAGATTTGGCTCAGGCTTCAAGAATATATCCCCCTCTAGTATAACGAGGGTATAACGAGGCACTGATTGCGTATTTTGGCTATCATGGCATCTTGATTATCCGCTTTCCTAGCCTAGTTTTTGGACACACCATGCTAGATAGACCTTTCTTGGACAGGCATTCATGACACAGACCCAGATTGGAAGAACCATTCCTGGGGTCCTGGCAGATGCCGCCAGGCAGTGGTCTCAACGGCAGGCTATTCTGGATGGCGGGATGAGCCTGAGTTTCCAGGAACTGCAAGATCGCGCTCAGGGCTTAGCCAAGGCACTCATGCAAGCGGGTCTGCAAAGCGGTGAGCGATTCGCCATCTGGGCGCCCAACAGTGCCCTGTGGATCATTGCCGCCCTGGGCGGGCAGATCGCTGGCGGTGTCCTGGTGCCCATCAACACCCGCTTCAAAGGTGCTGAGGCCGCCGATGTGATTCGCCGTAGCAAGAGCCGTTTTCTTTTTATTGTCACTGAGTTTCTTGATACCTCCTATCCAGACCTCTTAGCAGATGAAAAATTGCCCGACCTCGCCGGGCAGATACTTCTTGATGCTGATTCGCTGGGAGATTTTGCCAATACTGGCATGTCTATCAGCGCCGCCAAATTGAGCGAACGCACTGCGCATATTAAGCCCACAGACCTGTCCGACATCATCTACACCTCTGGCACCACCGGCAAATCTAAAGGCGTGATGACCAACCATGGACAAAACATCGCGGTCTTTGCAAACTGGTCTGAGGCGGTGGGTTTAAATGCCGATGATCGCTATCTCATCGTTAACCCCTTCTTTCATATTTTTGGTTACAAGTCTGGCTGGCTGGCGGCGCTATTAACAGGTGCCACCATCTATCCCCTGGCGGTATTTGATGTCGGCAAGGTGTTGCGTCTGATTGAGGAAGAAGCCATCACAATGTTACCGGGTGCACCGACGATATTTCAGTCTTTGCTGGCTGACCCACAAATTACCCGTCTCATTGAAGAGCGCAAATTGGATTCCCTTCGCTGTGCCGTCACGGGTGCTGCTTCTGTGCCAGTGCAACTGGTGAAAGACATGAAACACAAGTTAGGTTTCAAGGAAGTCTATACCGCTTACGGGCTCACGGAATCAACCGGGGTGGTGTCCCTCTGCCAGTCAGGAGATGATTTTGAAACCATCGCCAAGACCTCGGGGCGAGCAATGCAGGGTGTTGAGATTCAAATCACAGATGCCGAGGGTCATGCCCTCCCGCCCTCTGAACAAGGCGAAATCTGGGTGCGGGGCTTTAATGTTATGCAGGGATATCTGGATGATGCCGCCGCCACCGAAGAGACGATTACCCCTGACGGCTGGCTAAAAACCGGTGACCTGGGTCTATTGGACGAACGCGGCTATCTGAAAATCACAGATCGCTTGAAAGACATGTACATCTGCGGCGGATTTAATTGTTATCCCGCAGAAATTGAGCATATCCTGTTGCGGCATCCAGCTATTAAGGATGTTGCTGTTGTTGGCACTGCCGATGAGCGTCTTGGTGAAGTCGGCCATGCCTACCTGGTGGCTGAACAAAATACAGCTCTTGATCCGGCTGAGATAATTAACTGGGCACGGGATGAAATGGCAAACTACAAGGTACCGCGGGGCATCACTCAGCTGGACGCATTGCCTCGTAATGCATCTGGCAAAGTACCAAAATATCTGCTCAAACCCAGCCCAGACAGCAACTCATAGAGGTAGGGGGCTATGGGCAGGTTAATCGTCACAGACAGGGATGCTGGCAGCCAGGAAATTGACGCCATTGAAGGCGAGAGCCTGATGGTGGTTATTCGGGATGCCGGTCTGGGTATAGCGGCAATCTGTGGCGGTCAGTGTGCCTGCGGGACCTGCCACTGCCTGATTCATCCCGCCTGGTTCGGCAAACTGCCGGCGGCGAAGGAAGACGAAATCGCACTTGTTGAGAGTCTGGAATACTTTGAAGCAGGGCGCTCCCGTTTGACCTGCCAGATTATTTTCAACAACAGATTGGATGGCTTAGCTCTGAGCATCGCTCCAGAAGAATAGACCGGGGCAAGGCTGCAAAGGAAGCGCATGAATCCCAGCATTGAAGAGCAGTTCCGCCTCATTGAAAAAGAAGTCAATGGCCGTCCCTGCAAGGTGTTTGCAGACACACCGACCTGTCTCAGCGAGTTGTTTACAGCACTGGACGAATTTGCCGACCGGGAATTCATCCTGCAAGCTGAGCGTCGCGTCAGTTATGCGGAGGTGCATGCGAACGCAGTAGCACTTGCGGCGCACCTGTCGCATGAAGTCAAGCTCAAGCCCGGTTCAAGAGTTGGTATCGCCCTGCCCAATTCTATTGAGTGGTGCGTTGCCTTTATTGCCATCGTTGCACTCGGTGCGGTGCCGGTGCTCATCAACAATCGTGGTACAGCAGACGAATTACAGCACTGTTTAACCAGCACGGATTGTGATGCCTGGTTGGGCGATGCCCTGGCGGTATCCACCCTTGCCGCTGCGTCCATTGACCCCGGCAAGATTCCTCTCATTGATCAGGTCGGACTGGCGGCTATTCTTTCCAAACCACTGAGCAAACCTCTGCCCCATACCCAGCGACGGCTTGAGGATGAAGCAATCCTGATGTTTACCTCGGGCACCACGGGCTCTGCCAAAGCCGCCATCTTGACGCATATCGGCGTTTTGACCGCGCTAAAAACTATCCAGTATTCCAGCGCACTGATCACCTCTCAAATGGCCGCCCAGCATGGCATGGACTATGACACCCTGGTGTCCATGCGACCCTCGCCGGTCACCCTGCTTGTCTTCCCGCTGTTTCATGTGAGTGGTTGTCATGCGGTATTTCTTTCCTCCTTGGTACAGGGTGCAAAAATTGTTTTGCTCCAGCCCTGGGACCCCGATGCCGCACTCGCCACCATTGCAGCAGAAAAAGTCACGGCATTTCCAGGTGTACCCACCATGTATTGGGATCTGCTCAGGCGCGCCCGGCAAACTGATACAGACCTGGCATCCCTGAGCTCCATCTCTATCGGTGGTCAGGCGACACCCCCCGCTCTCCTGGAGGCAGTGCAAGATGCCTTCCCTCAATCCATCCTGGGCACCGGCTATGGCATGACCGAAACCAACGGCATTGTCACATTAACCCTGGGAGATGAATTCACTCAAAACCCTACCTCCACAGGTCGCCTGGTCGCCACCATTGAAGTTGAGATACGAGACGACACCGGTGTTGCCCTTGCCCGCGGTGAGATTGGAGAAATATTCGTGCGCGGCGTGCCTCTGATGGCGGGATATGCAAACGCCAGGCCGCCATTTTTTGATAAAGATGGCTGGTTTGCCACCGGAGACATAGGTCGGCTAGACCCAGAACAAAGACTTTATATCGTTGACCGGCGCACCGATATGGTGATCTCTGGCGGTGAGAATATTTACTGTGCGGAAGTTGAACAGGCAATCAACCTGCACCCGGCAGTGCGCGAGTCGGCAGCCTTTGGAGAAGCCGATGAGCGTCTGGGTGAACGCCTGGTCGCCATTGCCGCGCTAGAAGAGGGTCAGACGGCAAGTAGCGATGATATTCTTGCTTCAGTTGCCGCCCACTTGGCGAGATATAAGATCCCCAAAAAACTGCTGCTCACAAGAACCCCTCTGCCGCGCAACCCCTCAGGGAAGATCATCAAGCGTCAGTTGCGTGATGGCTAATGTTGCGTCCGCCTGACCGAGACAATTATAAGGCGGCTTCATATAGGAAGATGAGCGGCGGTAAAGCCGCCATCCACGGCCAGATTCGCGCCAGTAATATAGGACGCAGCATCCGAGAGAAGAAAACAAATAGCAGCCGCTACCTCTTCAGGTTTTCCTGGTCTTTTCAAGAGGTGCATTGCCACAAAACGCTCGCGAAACTCGTGCATCTCTTCGGCATCAAGCATGGTCGTCATGGGGGTTTCAATATACCCGGGACTGACCACATTCACGCGGATATTTGCCGCGCCATAGTCCGCCGCCATGCACCGCGTCAAATGCAGAACCCCGCTTTTAGAGACATTGTAAGGCGTATTGCCCGGTCCCCCAGTCATACCGTACACACTGGCAATGTTCACTATGGCACCCGCCCGGCCAGATTCAAGCATGGCAGTGATGACCTGTTTGGAGACCAGCATCGCCCCCGTCAGGTTCACCTCCAGCACCTTCCGCCATACATCAAGCTCCACTGTGTGCACCGGACCCGCACCGGTAATGCCTGCTGCGTTGACCAGACCGTCCAGAGGACCGAGTTTGGCAATCTTTGACTCCACCTTAGCCGCATCGGTCACATCCAGCACAAGATGTTGATGCGGTGCTGGTAATCCGGTGCTCTCGCTCGGGTCAATGCGGTCGGTGGCAATGACAGTAGCGCCGGCCTTTGCACAAGTTTGTGCCACGGCGCAGCCAATACCGGATGCGGCACCGGTGACCAGGATTTTCTTGCTGGTGAGATTGATCATCATGCTCCTCCTATGCCGCCAGTCTGTTGCCGTCATTCCTGTGGAAGCTGGAATCCTGAATCCTCGTGTGACCGTCGTCGTATAAGGCGCGTCACCACCGGGCATCCCACTGGATTCCGTGTCAAGCACGGAATGACGGGGGCGGGTACCTAATGCCAAGCACTCGCACAACTAATGCCTGAAAAGTCCAGAATGTGTTGGTATCATACGCTTGATGTTTGCTACGCATATAGGTACTTTCAATAGGTACTTTCAATAGGTACTTTCAATGGCGCAGTCTATTCACGGTCGTAAACTAGAAACCGCAAACTGGTAGTCACAAACTAGTAGTCGCAAACTAGTAGTCACAAATCAGGACAGCGTCTAGCCGAAGAATTGTTTCACAGAAATACCGAGGCAAAACCAGACATGACAATAGACATGACCAGGGACAATCAGGGTGAATGGGAAACTGATGTACTGGTGGTCGGTTCCGGGGCTGGCGCATTAACGGCAGCGGTCACCGCCGCAGAGCTCGGCACCCGGGTCCTGGTCATTGAGAAGGGACACCTCTGGGGAGGTACTTCGGCGACTTCTGGTGGCACCCTGTGGATACCCTGTAGCCACCACATGCAAGCGGCGGGTGTTGAGGATTCGCCAGAAGAAGCCCTCACCTATCTCCAGGCACTGATAGGCGATGAGGTCCCGGCAAGCAAACTCCGCGCCTATATTGAACACGCGGCGAAAATGCTTGAGTTCATAGAAAACAGTAGCGGCGTACAATTTCGCTGTGTTAACTATGCCGATTATCACATGGACCTGCCTGGCGCCAAAGAATGCCGCTCACACGAACCCCTGCCCATAACCGCTGGTATGCTCGGCGCCTCCTACCATAGTCTCCAACCCATGCATGTAGCGGGTCAGGCATTTGGACGGATTAACTGGACCATCCTGGAAGCGAGGCCAATAATTACCCATCGTCCAGGCTGGCTCTGGAACATGCTCAAGGTCAGCGGACGCTACTTTTTGGATTTGCCGCAGCGATACAAAACATCCAGAGATCGCCGCTTAACTGCGGGTAATGCCTTGCTTGGTCAGTTGCGGCTCGCCCTTGATAAACGTGAGGTGCCGCTCAAACTGGGCGTCTCACTTAAAGAATTGCTGGTAGAAGACGGTCGTTGTGTAGGTGCCATCGTTGATGCCAGTGGCGAGACCCGTACTATCAAGGCGCGACGCGGCGTCATCCTCGGGGCCGGCGGATTTGAGCGCAATGCCAATATGCGCCGGGATAATTTTGTTACCGAATCATCTCCCAGATGGTCTGGTTCCCAGCAAAACAATACGGGAGATGCCATTCAGGCTGCCGCCAAGGTTGGCGCGCAGTTGGCATTTATGGACGCCGCCTGGTGGGCGCCGGTCATCTCCCTTAGCGACGAAGATCGGGCACGCCCTATGTTTGTGGAACGCTCCTTGCCCGGTTGCATAATCGTCAACGGCAAGGGGCAAAGGTACATGAATGAGGCTGCCTCCTACTTCATGACCGGCGGTGAAATGATGCGGCTGAACTCCAGCGACTGTCCTACCCTGCCCTCCTGGTTCGTCTTTGACGCACACTACCGGGCAAAATACATGGTCGGTCCGCTACTGCCGGGACCAGCCAGTAGGGACAGATTCATCAAACCCAGCGTCTGGGAGGTGCTCCGCAAAGGAGCAACTATTGCTGAACTGGCGCAAGCAATGCATGTTGATGCCGATGTATTGCAAGCCACTTTTGAACGGTTTAATGAATTTGCCGCCAAGGGTGAAGATCCGGATTTTCAACGGGGAGTGAATCTCTACGACCGTTATTATGGAGACCCTCGTAGCCAACCCAACCCCTGCTTGGCAACACTCAGCCAGGCACCCTTTTACGCTTTCAAGATATTCCCCGGGGACATAGGCACCAAGGGCGGTGTGCTTACCGATGAAAAAGCCCGCGCCCTGAATGCCCAGGGAGAGCCTATCCCAGGACTCTACGCCATAGGCAACACCAGTGCCTCAGTGATGGGGCGCACCTACCCTGGTGCCGGCTCCACCCTGGGTCCGGCGATGACCTTTGGTTACCTGGCAGCACATCATCTCGCCCAGAGCACCGCTGAGGGCGCTTCTGAAAGCACCGCTGAGGGCGCTTCTGAAGACGCCGCTGAGGGCTCTTCTATAGAGCCGCGCCAGACCCTATGACAAGACCTAAGTCAAGCGGGATGAAATCACCTCAGTGGTCCCTCCTGGCAGTCCTGCTCCTCACGGCATGTGACCAGGGACCTGATGCGCCAGAGCCTGGCGCGAATCCCGCTCAGCCCTACTCGTCGCGGGCAAAAGTCTGCATCAATCAGACACCGACGCGCAGAGCCTTGTTTGGGGATCTTCATGTGCATACCACCTATTCCTTTGATGCCTACGCCTATGGCATTCAAACCACGCCAGCGGATGCCTACCGATACGCCAAGGGCGAAACCATTGACTTCCTGCCATTAGACGACGACGGCAAGATGACGGGTTCAATCAAGATTGATCGGCCCCTGGATTTTTTGGCGGTGACCGACCACGCTGAATTTCTGGGCGAATGGCAACTTTGCACAGATGCCAGCAGCGACAGATTCAACACCGACTTCTGCGGCACCTATCGCCGCGGCGGGCGCGATGCAATCTACATGGCGGGGGCAAGACTGTCTCTCGGCTCTCTCAGCCCATTTGCCCCCCTCTGCGATGCCAATGACGATGCCTGCGGCAAGGCAAGTGAGACGCCCTGGGAGCGTATTGTGGAAGCCGCCGAGCAGGCAAATGATGATACCGAGGCCTGCACCTTTACTGCCTTTGTCGGTTATGAGCACACCGGGTCACCTGCCTCAAGCAACTATCATCGTAATGTGATTTTCAGGAATGGCGTCGTGCCTTCACGCCCGATTGATTATTTTGAGGCACCCAGGGATTACCAGTTATGGGCGGCACTGGACAGAGTCTGTACTGATGACAGCGGCTGTGAATACCTGACCATTCCGCACAACTCCAACCTATCCAACGGCAGACTGCTCGTCCCCTACATTGGCTTGCCCGACACTGATGAAGCCAGGGAAAATTACACCCTGACGCGGCTGGCGCGAGAACCACTCATGGAAGTGTTCCAGCACAAGGGCAACTCCGAGTGCGCCAATGGCTTGCCAAACATTCTGGGCGAGCCAGACGAACTCTGTGAGATGGAACAGATCCGGCGCATCGGCAAGCCAGGGAAAATCCCTCAGTTGTCCGATACCAAAATCCTGTCCTTCATAGACAATCCGACACGCTTTTGCCAAGCCGGTGAATTTGGTATCGGCGGCATGCAAGGCAACGGCTGCATGGCGGCGGCAGACTTTTATCGTACCGGCCTGTTGCTGGGCTTGAGTGAATGGCAAGCCACCGGCATGAACCCGGTCAAACTGGGTGCGATTGCCAGCACCGACACCCACATGTCCACCGCCGGTGCGGCTCGTGAAGATACCTGGCGTGGGCACACAAATACGGAATGGAACCGGGATGGTCGGCTCTCAGAAGCCACCACCGTGGTCGCCAACAACCGGGAAGGTAATCCGGGCGGGTTGGCGGGTGTCTGGGTAACAGAAAACTCCCGGGACGCAATTTTTGACGCCATGAAAAGACGCGAAACCTTCGGTACATCAGGTCCCCGCATTCAGCCGAGACTCTTTGCCAGTTGGTCCTACCCTGAGAATCTCTGTAGCCAGCCAAACATGATAGCGACGGCATACCTCCAGGGCGTTCCCATCGGTGCCGATCTGCCAGTCCCAGCTCAGGAACAGGCACCAAAATTCCTGGCACTTGCCAGAGCCGACCCTGCCGATTTTGCGACACCCTTGCAGAAGTTGCAGATTATCAAGGGCTGGATTGACGCTGAGGGGCGCCAGCATTATCGGGTATTTCATGTCGCGGGAGACGAGGAGCCAGAAGGCACTGCCGCAGGGCACCAAAGATTATGCGCGGTATTTGAAGATCCAACTTTTGATCTGGCAGAACCCAGTTACTACTATTTGCGCGCGGTAGAAAATCCTAGCCCGAGATGGAGCCTGGTTGATTGTCTGAGCTACGCACCTGATGCGCGCCCAGAGATATGTAAGGACGAAAGAATCGCCGGAACCATCCAGGAACAGGCTTGGACATCACCCATCTGGTACAGCCCGGAGTAGTATCATGTCCCATCCCCATTCGTTGCAAAATCGAGTCGCCATCGTCACCGGTGCCGCGCGTGGTATCGGTAAAGCCATTGTCTCAATGTTCATTCAAGCCGATGCTCGGCATG
The DNA here is from genome assembly GCA_002454165.1 of Gammaproteobacteria bacterium UBA6724. Lineage (GTDB taxonomy): Bacteria > Pseudomonadota > Gammaproteobacteria > Pseudomonadales > Azotimanducaceae > UBA9659. The sequence continues at coordinate 16,694 of DKIG01000051.1, read as the reverse complement.
TCGTCTGTGCGGATCTGCTGGAAGATGAACTTGCCGACTTGCAGAAAGAATTCGGCGACCGGGTGACACCTGCGGTACATAACATCACCGATGCCTCGGGCTGGAAGGATTTGGTCGCCCGAACGGTTAGCGCCCAGGGTAGATTGGATATACTAGTGAACAATGCCGGTATCCTGGTGTTTGCCACCCTGGAGGAAACGGATCCGGACGACTTCAGACGCCTGATGGAGGTTAACGTTGTCGGTACTTTCCTGGGCATGCAAGCGGTGATTGCCCCCATGAAGCAAGCCAAACAAGGCGCCATCATCAACATTTCTTCAGTCAACGGTGTGATGCCCAGCAACTTTGTTGGTGCCTATTCTGCCAGCAAGTTTGCGGTGCGTGGCTTGACTCGCGCTGCCGCGCTGGAATTAGGCTTGGATGGGATTAGAGTGAACAGCGTACACCCAGGCGGGGTCAACACACCCATGACCAATCCAATGAATCTGGACCAGGAAGAGATTGATGCCATGTATCATTTTGTCCCGCTACAACGAAGCTCTCAGCCCGAGGAGATCGCCAGGGGCGTTACCTATCTAGCATCGGACGCCGCCGCCTACTGCAATGGCACAGAACTGCTCATTGATGGCGGTATGTCCGCCGGGATCTACTTCCCCGGACTACCTGGCGCACCAAAATAAACGGTATCCCAAGGGTGAATGATGCCCGTAACAGTCACTGATGATGGTACTGAAATATGGCTGGGCAGTAGATGGCGCAAGTTCCAAAGAGCCTATTATTATCCTGCCTCCGTTCATACTTTCATCAACAATTTATGAGGCTGTACTAGCAGTCGGCATGATGACCAGCCGCATGTCGGGCAGCGCGACGACCTGAGAAGATGCAATCCGCTATGGACAAACCGCTTAGGTACAGATGAGAGGGGATACCTAGGGCCGTCCGCCCTGCGGCGTAAAGACCTGCTATTTCCTTGTCCCCGGGACCCAGCACCTGCCCAGTCTGCTCATTCACGGCAAGCCCCCCCATGGTGAGCACCATGCAGGGTAACAATCGCGCATCCAGCGAAACATCAATGATGTGGAAGGGAGGCTTCAGTTCTCGCTGGTCCTGGTGCGCCTTGCGGAAGGGATCTTCAATCTCACCTCGGGCAACTCGGGCAGTTTCAGTCAATGTATCCTGCAAAATCTGCCGATCAAATCCGAACTTGTCACACATTTCCTGCACAGTTTTCGCCTTCACCTTGCCGAACAGCATGTTGATAGCCGCCAGTTGCCACTGAAAGGGAAGCACCTTGCCGGGCATGCTTTGCCGCCAGGCATCCCGCACCAGTTGTGAATCAAGAATCAGCCAGGCTTTGCCCCCCGCCTGCTCCACCATGGCATCGCCAATCGTAGCCCCGTAGCAGGACTCATTCACAAAGCGACGCCCCTTGGCATCAACGATTAGGCCCTGGGACCAGGCGAAAGGCGGGTTAATAAATCGCCATGCCGTGCCTCGGTGCATCTGCGTCAGAGTCGCCCCCAGGCTTTGCCCCAACCGAATACCACTGCCATCGTCCCCCAGCGTACCCAAGGGAAACCCTGCAGCAAACCTCGGGCAATAGGCATTGACCATGGCGCGATTAAAAATAAATCCGCCCGTGCTGAGGCAGACACCCCGGCGCGCACGATAATTTACCCAGACGCGCCGGGTTTTTTCTATCCTGGCGGCGCGCGCCAGGTATTTTCCTGCAAGGCGATATACCCCCCTCGCCCCCGGTAAAAAGAAGGGATAGAGATTCTGTAAGCGCTCGGCATAGCGCAAACATTTGGTGTGTTCTTCGTAATCAGCACCGGGCGGCAACTGCAAGGCACGCACACCCAAGACCCTAGCCTGCCGGTCAACGACCATCTGCCGTGCTTCGGTCTTATAATCCAGTCGCACCCCGCCTTCCAGTGCCGCCCGACGCAGGGGCAGATAAATGGAGCCGCCCAGATTGACGGCGCTCTTGCCCTTCCTCATCACCCCACGATGCCCTCTGGCTGCTGGCCGGGCGACGGCGGTATAAGCAGGCAGGAGCGAATTATCGGAATGGTATAGAAAATATTTCACTGGGGGATATGAGGTTTTTTGTTTCCAGACGGGACCGGAAAATTTCACGCCATGACTCATCAACCATTCAAGGTCATTCGCGCTTTCCCGGCAAAACCGCATCAAGGTCTCGTCCCGCACCACGCCCTGGGTTTCAAGTTTGAGATAGGCAAACATATTTTCAGGACTGTCCTGCTCGCCTGTCTCCCGCTGAATGGACGTACCACCACCGGCGTAGAACACACCGCCGCTCGCCTGGGTAGCCCCGCCGCCTTCTGCCCGGTCCATGGCTATCACTTCAAGACCATCTTGCCTGGCTTGCACGGCAGCCGCCGCCCCTGCCCCGCCAAAACCCAGGATGACAAAGTCAGTTTGATGATCCCAGGTCACCGCCTCAGCAGCAGCCACTACCAGGGGTGCTTCCACTGTTGCTTCTTCCATCGTCGCTTCTTCCACGGCCATCTCTTCTAGTGCCATCTGCTTAAATGTCCAACACCTGGGCGGGTACATTCTATATGCTTTCTACCAGTTTTATGAAAAGCATTGCCAGATGGTCCCTTTTCCTCTAATTTCATTCTTTGTTGTCTCAGGATTACAGGTGCCAGCATGAACCGGGTTGCAGTTATTACAGGTGCCTCTCGTGGTGCGGGTAAGGGTATCGCCCAGGGCTTGGCGGCCATGGGCGTCATTGTGTATGTCACGGGGCGCTCCCTATCAAAAGCAACGGCAACCTTGAAGGGGGAGACCATTGACGGCACCCTGAATCAGACTGTCGCCGAGATCAATGCTGCCGGTGGTACCGCCATTGCCCAGCGGTGCGACCACCAGGATGACAAGCAAACAAAAGCATTGTTTGAGCGGGTGGCAGATGAACAAGGACGCTTGGATATCCTCGTCAACAATGCTACCTACATTCATGAAAATCTTATTGACCCCGGCGGCTTCTGGGAAAAACCCCTGGACCTGGTACATATTTTGGATGTAGGTTTGCGCTCTGCCTATGTCGCCAGTTACTACGCCGCGCCGCTCATGGTGAAGCAACAATCAGGACTCATTACTTTCACTTCGTCCTATGGTTCAGCCTGTTATATGCACGGACCTGCCTATGGTGCCCAAAAAGTGGGTTGCGATAAATTCGCGGCTGATATGGCAGTTGATCTGGCAAGTGCCAAGGTCGCCGCCGTCTCTCTCTGGTTGGGTCCGATGCTGACCGAGCGCACCGACATAGTGATGCGCCACCGAAAGGAACAGTACGCCACTTTTATGGCACAGGCCGAGACGCCGCAATTCAATGGTCGCGTGATCCACGCCCTCGCCTGTGACCCGACACTTGCTAGCCGCTCTGGCAAGACCCTGATTACAGCGGAACTCGCTGTGGAATATGGTCTGACCGACGACGATGCTCGCCAGCCGCCTTCATACCGATCCCAACTGGGCGAACCGCGCATTCCTCACCCGGCACAGGTTATCTGACCATGGTTGAGGCTATTGACCCCTTTGCACCCTGGCAACTGCGGGGTCTTGAACTACGCAATCGCTTTATTAAGGCCGCCACTTTTGAAGGACACTGCCCTGGCGGTCGCCCGGATCCTGAGGGTCTTGCCGCCTTCCACAAGGCATTTGCCAAAGGCGGTGTCGGGCTCTGTACCGTCAGTTACGGCGCGGTAGAACCCTCTGGCAGGACCTTTGATAACCAGATGTGTCTGCAGGACGACATTTTGGATGACCTGCGATATGTCACCGACACCATTCATTCCCAAGGTGCCAAAGCCGCCATTCAACTTGCCCATTGTGGCAACACCTCCAAGTGGCACGGCTGGATTGGCAAGCGGGCACGGGGTCCCAGTCATGGCTTTAACAGTCTCGGTGCCCTGGCAGGTACGCCCTTTGCCCGGGCACTTAGGGTGGACGAGTTAAGGGACCTGGCAGAAGCCTATAAGTCCAGCGCACAACGGGCAATTGAGGCGGGGTTTGATGCGCTGGAATTACACATGGGGCATGGTTATTTGCTGAGTCAGTTTCTCAGCCCGGGCGTCAACAAACGCAAGGACCAGTATGGTGGCTCTCTGGAAAATCGCGCCCGATTCCCCTTGGAAATTCTCAAGGCAGTAAGGGCAGGTGTAGGGACTCAGGTACCAATCATCATCAAGATGAATCTGCGGGATGGGTTTCGTGGTGGTCTGGAAATTGAAGACAGTATTCAGGCGGCAAAATTATTTGAACAGAACCAGGCTGATGCCCTGGTGCTGAGCGGCGGATTTACTTCCAAAAATGCCATGTATCTTTTTCGCGGTCCCACCTTTGTACACGAACTTATCAAGGTCCAAAAAAGGAAAATTGACAAACTTATCTACCTCATGGCGAAGCCAGCACTGAAATCACAGCCCTTTGAAGAGCTCTATTTCCTGGATTTAGCAAAGCAGCTACGCGCTCAAGTCAGCCTGCCATTGATTTGTGTCGGGGGAGTGCAAAGCCTCAGCAGCGTACACCGCGCCCTCAGAGAAGGTTACCAGGCGGTGCAAATAGGACGAGCATTGATCCACGACCCCGCCCTGGTAAATCATTACCGGGAAGGCTCAAAAACCGAATCCGGTTGCACAGTGTGTAACCTGTGTGTCGCCGAGATGGATCGGGATGGGGTGCGCTGCGTACTAAACGACGCTCTCCCCAGGAGGATTCCAGCCACCAGAGTTTGACCTCAACAGGTGCCAGACAATCAATACTTGCCTAGTAGCGGTGCCCCTGTGCTGCAACGGCTTCAGGCAGGGCTGGCATCCAATCGACTGTATAGACCCCGTCGGTTTTACTTTGCCGTTCGGTGGCTTGAGCCCGGGGGTTGTAGAACTGCCGATACCATTCACGTGCCTTGTGAAAAGGGCCATCGTTTTTAAGTTGGAGAATCTGGACCGCCGGTCTTTTGGCAGACCAGACATCAAAATCCTGCCAAAATGCTTGACAGCTCATTTCCTGATAACCACGCGCCGTCTCAATGTCTGCTTCCGTTGCCTTCTCATTGTCGCTTTTTACCAGCAACGCATGCCATACCTTCACCCGTCCATCCTCAACCGGCGTATGGGTGATTAACATGAGGGCGTCATACAAACCCTTGACCGTTGACATTAAGACACCCGGACCCGTGTACCAAGTATCCGTCTCCAGGAGGGCATTACTTGTCACCAGCGTCTTGTGCCCACCGCCCTGCCTCTGAATAGCAATATGCCCACGAAACTCACTCTCAAAATACTCCAGGGTTGAACCATGTATAGGACCCAGATGAGCAATGTCAGCGATATTGTCGATAATTTCCTTGGGGTGGGTGTCCAACTCACCCATATGGTCAATTTGCCAACGAACCCAAGCAGGATCATCCCATTCAGGCATATCGGGTAGGTCATAGTCGGGGGCGCCATCTTCCGGGTCATGCCAGACGAAAATACAACCGTACTTTTCCTCAACCTGCCAGGATTTGATACAGGCAGCTTCAGGAATGGGTCCATCGTGGTACGGAATATCATCACACTTCCCGTCCGGTCCATAGCGCCAGGCATGATAGGGACAACGAATGGAATCACCTTCAATCTGCCCATCCATCACCACAAAGGAGGTGGTATTTTTGGCGATATGGGTTCCCATGTGAGCACAGTAGGCGTCCAGTAGCACCACGCGTCCACTCTCGCCACGATAAAGCGCGAAATCACGACCAAAAAATTTAAGCGCAAGAGGCTTGTCTTGCAACTCTTGAGAGTCCGCTATCATGAACCAGCCGCGAGGGAAGGTGAATTCACCTAAGTTGTAGTCTTCAGTCTTTGCCATGTCATGTCCTCTCTGTCAGTCAGACATTATCGCATCGTAACAGTATCTCAATTGGTGCCCTGTTCGCATCTGTATTTTATACGCAAACAGACCATTTTTTCATACTTTTTTATTGCATGTTGACGCTAGTCTGGGCGGTGGTGATGGCGTCCCCTAGGGGAGTCGAACCCCTGTTGCCGGGATGAAAACCCGGTGTCCTAGGCCTCTAGACGAAGGGGACACGCGAAGGCGCGGATTTTATGGGGCACACTGGCGTGCGTCAAGACTGGGGATTGAACAAAATGGATTCTTGTATGAATAACATTCTATTCAGGCGCATCTGGATTGGCAACATTTCTACCAAATAGTGTCCAGTAGAACCCAGACAAGGTTCACTCACTTGCCCGGTACTGCTTCATCCAGGCGCGCACTTCTGGTGAATCTGGAGCAATTTTGCTCAGTTCTGCCAAGGGTAAAGGCACTTCATCAAATCTCTTCGTCTTCTCCAGATACAATATTTCCAGTTTCAACAATTCGTACTGGGGCGCCCACCTCAGACTAGCCTCCCGCAAAACCTGCACAGCATCGGCAGTCCTGGACTCGGCATCAAGCGCAATCGCATACACATAGGTGTAGCCGGGCTGGCTGTCCTGAGCAAGGTTGGCGGCCTCAAAATAACTGAGTGCCGCTTCGGTCTGCTTCTGTCTGACGAGTGACAAACCATAACTATAATTAGTCGCACCAGCATCCGGTGCGAGGATGACTGCATGCTGTAACAAGGCTGCTGCCGCGTCTTCTTCCTTCCTTGCCCGATGCAGATCCGCCAGATTTAACAGTGCCGGCACATATTGCGGCTCTATGGCGAGGGCGCGCCGGTAGGCATCAAACGCTTGGCTATGCCTGCCAAGATTCAGTTCCAGCAGACCTAACTCGGTTTGCCCCGAGGGTGTATCCCTGGTAAACCGCAAACTGTCACGATATTCCTGCAGCAGAGTATGAATGCTGGGGGTTTCTACAAAGTCATCGGGTAGCATTTCTGACATCAACCTGCCCGCCTCAATGCGAACCGTCTTGACCGGATCAGCGGCAAGTTTTTTTATTATCGCGAGGCGGACGCCGGGTGCAGCATGACTGACACTGCGTATTGCCGCCGCTCTTATCAATGGCTCGTCACTAGATGTCATTTCATGCGCGAGTTGAATGGTATGACTTGAGGTCAGGTTGGACAGATAAGACACCAGGGTCGCTCGCTTGATGGCGGGATTAGCCGGGTCGCGGACATAGCTCAGCAGAGCCGGCAGGATTGAAGGATCATAGCGTTGCAACTGCCGGTTCAGCCGTGCATATAGATCGGCACTGGCTACCCCCTGCCCAAGCGCGGTCATAGCCCAATCTGGCGGCGCCCCCGCATGGCAACCGGCACAGGCATTGGGCACCCCTGATACCAGCGTTAGTGCCGGGTCCGGAATGCCAAAGCGATGCTCCCTCCGGTCATCCACCTGCATATAGGTCTTGCTCGGCATGTGGCAAGCCACGCACTGCCCGCCCGCGGAACCAAACTGGTGCAAATGATGACGGCTGGTGTCAAATACTTCTGGCCGGTGGCATTGCGCACAGAGGCTATTCCCCGCAAGGAGCAGTCTGCCGCTGTGTGGTTCATGGCAGTCGGTACAGGTCACCCCAGCGGCATGCATCTTGCTCTGTAGAAAAGAGCCCAGGACAAAGACTTCTGCCTCCATCTGACCATCCGTGTGATACAAGCCCTCGTCAAGCAGTGCCAGTCGGAACTGGTCATGGTAGTCCGTGCCGGTCACTCCTAACTGGACCCGGCGCGAATGACATCCCCCACAGAGATTCACCTGAGTCGCTGATACTTCCCCGCTGCCCTCAGCTATGGCATCCCCAGGCATGAAGTCCCAGGACATCTGACGGCGCGCATTGGAGATGGTCCCTATAGTGTCTTGCCCCCTTCTTGCTGTTTCAATATGTTCGCTGCCCGGACCATGACAAGCCTCACAGGCGACATTGGCTTCGGAGAAGGAAGTCGTATAACGATAGGTTTCCGGGTCATAACTTTTGACGAGGTTAGTGCTGTGGCAATCGGCGCAGCGACTGTTCCAGTTTTGTAAATGGCGAGTCCAGAAAAACGGCGAATCCGCAGAAATGGTTTGCGCCGGTTGCAGATGGAACCAGCGTTGCCCACCCTCAGCTGAGCGACGGCTGTCCCAGGCAATATTCAGCGCCTGGAAACGTCCATCCTCGGTGGCGACGAGGTACTGCTGCAAAGGATAATGACCGAAGGTGTAACTGATCTCAAACTGGGACCGCCCTGCCGAGCCCAGTGTCTCTACAAAATACTTGCCGGCACTTTCATAAAACCGTGATGTGATGCCGTGGAACTCTACCCTGGCATCGGCAAAATCCCCCAGGACACTGCCCTGCTTTGCCGGTGCCATAGACCTGTAATGGTCAGACTCCTGCCACAATTTATAGGCTTCTTGATGACAAGATTGGCAAGATTTAGAACCGACATAGGCGGGCGACGCCTTGGCTATATTCAAAAAGGCTGCGCCTGGCTCAGCAGCGCTGGCTGGCTCAGCAGTGCTAGAGACTGGCTCAGAAGCGCTAGGCTTATGAAGGACTATGCTGAGCAGGGCGGTGCTTAGAAGGGCAATACCTAATCCCTGCCAGCCAGATGTCACGGCTTGGTTGCCGCAATAGATTCAGCAATCAGGTCTAACTGGTGGGTCCGGTTCTGGCCCACCATCAGGAAGAGTGCCGTACCGGACACCCTGAGATCTGGCGACGGATTGGTAATCAGTTTGCCATTCCTATCCAGATAGCCGAGGGGAGTACCTAGCCCTTGCCTGAGAAGTTTGCTCGCCATCTCCCCCCAGAGCTGATCAACAAACTCCACATCGTAGCGCCAGGGATGGTTGCCGGCATAGACGAAGAGGTCTTCCAGGATTTCTTCCGTACCGGGGGCAGACATGGTCCTGACCATCAGTTCCGGGTAGGCACGGATAGGACGAATGACGGAATCCGCACCGTACTTTCTAAAACGTTCTCTATTACTTTCCAGCACGCATTCCGCTATCACCCGTCCTGGCGGATGATGTTCACGCAACTGATCCAGCAGATCCAAATTCACGCTATCGGCGCGGCTATCGTGTGTGTCCGTAGCTAGCAGGAGTACAAACTTCGCGCGTTTGATATCCAGCCCCTCCAGGGGCACATCCTCCTCAGGAATGTCGGTGCGCAACGCAACATCCATGCTTGCTATGTCCGCCGGCAGACCATCCGGGAAGAAGGGCGTAAAGACCTGAATAGCCCGGCGCTGTAGGTCGGGCGACTCACGGATTTGTGCTACCAGCAATCGCAGGTAACGGTCGCCTTGAATCCTAGGTGTATTGAGTATGACAATATGGTCTTTCATCTTCCATCTCCACAATCCCTTGAGCATTCTCTCTCGGCGATCAAACCTGTAGTCAATCCACTCACCGGCTATCTGCGCCAGCAGGAAGATCCCAATAATATACAACAAGGCAACTGTGGCGAACCTACCCAGGGGTGTCTCCGCCGCAAAGTCACCATAACCCACGGTAGTCACAGTGGTTAATGTCAGCCATGCCGCATCGCCTAGTGCCAGGCCTTCGGTCGCCATCATCAGAGCCATGTGCAACAGGATCAGGCCAATCAGTAGCAGGAAGAGCAGCATAATGTGCCGCCGTCTCTCATTGCCCATCTGCCATCTGAAACGGCGCCTCAAAAGCCCGGATTTGATTCCCATCATCGGTCAGAAACCTGTTTGTAGATGCGAGATGGCGTCATTCCAGAGCACCCTGACTGACTCGATACAAGACCGCGTCTTCATAGCCGGTCCGAATGCTGTGCAACCCGGCAAGGGCAGTATCCAGGGACTCATCCCCAGTATCAACCAGGAGGGGCATGGCATTCAGCGCCGCGAGTTTGGTTCTAGTGGCGATGACAATAATGTTGCTCCTGCCCACCCGACGAATAATCCTTGGGCTGAACTGCTGATTGCCTCGTCCAAAAATGTATCCCTGCCCGCCGATGACCGATACCAGAATACGCGCCGGCCGGGCATCCGACAGGAGCTCCCAGAGTTGCTGCTCGGTCACATCACTTGCTACCAGTTTGTAGTCGCAGACAGCATCAACACCGAGCAGGGTATTATCAAGTTGCATGCTTGCCATGATCGCTGCCACCGTTGACCCTGAGCCCATCAGATACAGGATGCCAGGCTCAATATCGTCAATGATGCTGGCGGCTATCTCCTCTATCGCAAGTGCCTCATCTTCCCGACCCGCCATCTTGGTGTGCTGGACATAACGAAGTTCGTCTGGCACCGGCAATTCACCGTAAAATCTCGTCCTCATGACACCTTCTCGACATGCCTCCTCATTAATATCTCGCACTTCCCTGGCAACCACACTCAGGGTCTCGTCCCGGGCAAGTTTTATGACGATTTCAGCGGCGGTACTCGGGGTGGTCGCAAACACGCCCGAGTGCATCTTGACACCACAGGGGATGCCCAGAAAGGCAGGGATTGACGAATGTACATCAACAAGATCCCGAGCGGTGCCATCACCACCGGCAAACAACAGCAGGTCAACACCCCGCTCTTCAAGTAGCATGCAACCGCGCCGGGTATCTTCCGCAGTGGTGGCTCCTTGCTGTATCTCGCCGACAATCCCAAGGAAGCGGCTAGGGTTTTGGCAAGGAGTTTGTTGTTGATTTTGTTGAAGGCTATTTTGTTGAAAGCTATGTAGCGCGTCCTGCAACAGATCGGCGCCCATTTCCCCCGGCATGGTCAGCCACTCAACACGGCTCCCAGATTGCAGTATCTTCTGAAGACAAACACCCACTCGTGCCGCCACCTTGCTTTCACCACCCCTTGCCCGCGCCGCGGCAAGAACACCGTCACTACCCTTCAATGCCACCGAGCCACCAATGCCAGCGATCGGATTTAAGATGAGCCCGATGCGCAGGTGCCGTTTATCCGGATTGCTCCTGGTCATCAATCACTCATTCCTGAGTCTTTTCAGCACCGAGTTAAAGACGAGCAGTGTCTGCTCCCCCTGGAGCAACTCACCGGTCACAAATACCAGAGAACCGGTTTTACGGACGACCTTCGGCATACATTCAATCAGCCTCCCCACCTCTGCCGCCGCTATAAACTCGGTGCTGAAGCTCACTGTGGTACAACTTTCCTCCAGATAACCGTCCGTCGCAGCAATGCACAGGGCATAGTCTGCGAAAGTCATCAAAATACCGCCCTGGACGATGCCTCCTACATTGCTGTGCTTTGGTTCAGCAAGGAACAGGCAACGATACTTGTCACCTTCAGGCCGGTAATAAAAAGGTCCGATATGATCCTCCGCCAGATCAATGCCTTTCATGGTTTCAAAGCCTTCTGGTATGTCGGACATCAATCAGGCTCCAGTATTGAATTCGGCAGGCAGGGTGTTGTTGCCAGAGCGTCTATATACTCCTTGCCGAGGAAGTGCCGGCCCGCGAGCAGATGCTCCAGATACCAGCGGGCAGGCCTGAGCCCCTCAGTAATGTAGGCAGGAGTTGCCATATAGACCCAGGCATTGACCTGGTCCTGCCCCAGCAGAATCGGCAACACAAGACGATGGTATCGAACCGGGTATCCTTCATAGGGGTCCAGCCGCCCGATTTGATCCGGTGCCGACAACCGATAAATAACACCCTCTGTCCGACCATCCTGGTCGGCAATCAGGTTAGCAGAAGCCGCGCCGGGATGCTTTAAAGAAGGTTTGTTAAATACCAGACGGTAGCCTATCAGCAATCCGCTCTGGGCAGACTGGAAGTCCATCTTACGCTGGCGAACCCGGTCAGGATTCATGTTGCTACCATAAGCAAAGTAGTAGCCTGTTTCTGAATCACGAGACTGAGAGATCACACTATCCCTTCTTGATCCAGTAGGTATAGACACCGGCAGCAGATTCCTGATGTAGCATTTCATGGTGCAAGTAGCGGCAAAATCTGGGCAGATCCCATGAAGTGGAAGGGTCTGTTGCAGTGACCTTCACCACCTGCCCGGAGGTCATATCCATCATCCGGTTCCGCACCACCATCAGTGGCTCGGGACAATGCAGACCAGTGGCGTCAAGCTCAACATCCGCTTCTGGGAGCAGCAACTTCTCAACAGATTTTGGATTCATCTTAGCGCCTGCGGCTGTTTTTTATAAAACACCAGCGGCCGTTTTTCATAAAGCACCTGCGGCTGTTTTTTATAAAACACCAGTGGCTGTTTTTCATAAAACACCTGCGGCCGTCCCCGTACAAACACCAGTAACGGCAGGATTATACACCTGTTTCCGCGCCTCTCTTTATAGACAATCTTCAAAAAATACCGCAATACTCTTGTCAATGATATTTAATGGGTATAGTATTGCCGTTGTACATTTGATGGGGGCGACCTGGTTTCGACGCTGGTTGCGAACCCTGAGGTGCATGCCGAGAGGGTAGTGACTCTCGTAAAACAATCGCTGTAACTGTAATAGTTGCCAAGGACGAAAACTACGCACTAGCCGCTTAAATTTAATCGGCTAACCCCGGCAAGGATGTGCCCATGTATCCAAACCGGGGGCACGGTTCATGGGATCGCTGCCAAACCCCGCTTGTGGTTAAAGCAGTCAGAAATAAAGCAAGCTAGCCTTTTGATTCCCTGCTTGCCGGGCAAGTAAAAGGTGAAACAATAGACAAGCTAAGCATGTAGAGCCGAAGGCGGAGAACTGGCGGACGCGGGTTCGATTTTGAAAATGGTTGCCTTGAGGAGTGATCCTCAATGGAAAAGAGGGCTCATACGGTGAACGCTAAGGGAAGGCTTCAGAAAGATCCTATGCCAACGCCGTCCGGTGAACGGGAAACCGACAAGCCGGCTAGAGACTCATAGGCTCCTAAAGCAGTGTGTCAGCCTTGATGCTGACTCAGCCAGGGAGTACTAGGGTGGGTAACACCACAAGACGCCCTCCCCTGTCTGTCGCCACGGCAACAGGCAGGTGAAGGAATAGTCCAGCCCGTATTGAAAAATACGGAAGTAGCTGTCCCGCCGCCTCCACCAAACTTTTTTGGTTCTAACTAGATAATACTTCTTACTCTATCCAGAACGGATCCTGGGATTCCCGGTCAATTGACAATCTGATTGGTGCCCAGAAGAGGACTTGAACCTCCACCTACTTGCGTAGACCAGCACCTGAAGCTGGCGCGTCTACCAATTCCGCCATCTGGGCTTTTAATTGATTTTTCATAATATCAAAACAGCAGGTAAACAAGAAGCCGGCCTCTTGTTTACCCCAGTGTGCCAACCGGGCGGGCTTCCATATTTTAACCAATCATCATTATGATATACCCTAACCATGTCAGTGTGCCCTATAATCCCATGATGGGAAATACACTGTGCACCTCATTCGTCGCAGATGTCGCAATAAAAATCACCGATATGTTGGGCGAGGAAACACTGAGTGTTAAATAACACCAAACAACCAGCGCACCGCTGATTACCAGACAAAAAAACAAGGTTTACTTTTGAAAAAAGATCCATTCCAACATCGTGAATCTGCACGATACAAGCATCCGATTGCCAGTCGGGAATTTATTCTTAAATTGATGAGCGAGATTGGCGAGCCTGCATCCTTCGCTCAGATTGCTACCAAATGTTCCCTCCGCAGTGAGGGAAAAACTAAAGCCTTACGCCTACGTTTGCAGGCTATGGTACGCGACGGACAGTTAATCCTGAGCGGACACAAAAACAAAACCGACAGGGTCTATGCCGTGGCTAGTAAAGTCGCATTGATCGCGGGTCGGGTTGTCGCACATGCCGATGGTTTCGGGTTTCTAATCTGTGATGAGAAACGGGATGATATTTTCTTACCCCGTCGTCAGATGCGAGGAGTATTTCATGGCGACCGAATCCTTGCCAGAGTCAGAGGTAAAGACAAGCGAGGCAGAGACGAGGGTGAAATCTTTGAGGTACTTGAACGCAAAACTTCCCAACTTGTCGGCAGGATTTATTTTGATAACAGGAAGGTTGCCTGGTTAGAAGCATTGAACCGCCGCATTGATCATGAAATTCTCATTGTTGGCGACAGCATCAAACTTTCCCTGGGGCAGATAGCGGTGGCGAATATCATTGAGCAACCATCCATACACGGCATCCCCAGAGCGGAAGTGATTGCCATACTGGGCGAACATTTAACGCCAGATCTGGAAGTTGAAGTGGCTATCAGGAACAACGATATTCCCTTTGAATTTCCCAGTCAGGTGCAAGCCGACCTTGATGCCCTGCCCTCTTCTGTCGTCAGCCAACAAAAATCACAACGCGCTGACCTCCGGCAACTTGATTTTGTCACCATTGACGATGAAGACGCCAAGGATTTTGACGATGCGGTTTATTGCGAGTGGCGGCAATCAGGGGGCTGGCGACTGTTCATCGCCATCTCGGATGTGGCGCATTATGTCAAGCCCGGTAGCCCGGTGGATGATGAAGCATATTGCCGCGGTACCTCTGTATATTTACCTCAGTATGTGGTGCCCATGTTGCCAGAGAAACTAAGCAATGGTCTCTGCTCCCTCAATCCAGATGTTGACCGGCTTGTGATGGTGTGTGAAATAACACTCTCCAGACAGGGGCGCATCAGTAACTACCAGTTCTACGAAGGCGTGATTCGTTCCAAGGGACGATTGACCTACACCCAGGTGATGCAATGGATTCAACAGGGGCACTTCCCGCAACATGAAACGAGCCTCGTCTGTCTGCTTGAGTTGCACGAGCAGCTCCTCGCAAGAAGGAAGGAGCGGGGCGCAGTGGATTTTGCCACGAGGGAAGTGGCGTTTGACTTTTCAGAAGACGGGCGCATCGAAAGAATTAAACCGATCATCAGAAACACTGCACATACTATTATTGAGGAGTGTATGTTGTGCGCTAATGTGTCGGCGGCGAAGTTCATAACGAAACAAAAACTGCCAGGACTCTATAGAGTCCATGAAAAACCGAAACAGGAAAAAGTTAGTTCCCTTAGAGAATTCCTCGTCGGCTTCAACATTAATCTGGGCGGTGGAGATTTTCCAGAACCGCGTGATTATCAGGCGGCTACCAATCAACTGGCACGCCTGAATAATGGTCATATTCTCCAGATTGCGTTACTCAGATCAATGCAGCAAGCGATGTATCAACCTGAAAACAAGGGACACTTTGGTCTGGCTTATAGCCAGTATGCCCACTTCACTTCTCCGATTAGGCGTTATCCCGATCTACTGATACATCGACTAATCAAGTCCATCATCCACAGCGATCAGCCCTGCAAAGAAGTCCGTAGATTTGGCAAAACCAGAAAGATGGGTTTTGCTCCCCCCTCAAAAGCAACTCTGGTTACCCAGGGAGAGCATCTCTCTTTCACCGAGAGGCGCGCCAACGATGCGGTCTATGAAGTGCTGGAATGGATCAAGTGTGATTACCTCAGCGAGCATGTAGGCGAGGATTTCAACGGCGTTATCTCCAGCGTGACCCGCTTCGGTATCTTTGTCCAACTTCCTGAATTATTTGTTGAAGGGCTGGTGCATGTCAGCTCTCTACGGAGTGACTATTATCACTATGACCAGGAGCGACAAACGCTGATAGGTGAGAGAAGGAGCCAGGTATTCGGGATGGGCGATCTGGTCAGCGTCAAGGTTGTTAAAGTGGATGTTGATGAAAGGAAGACTGACTTTGAACTCCTCAGCCATTCACCCATTACACGGCACAGGTACCGGAAAAATAAATCCTCAAGTGCCCGCAAGAAGTCGGCAAGGCGGAGAAAAAACAACAAAAAATAGCATGATAAAACAGCAAACCGCAGACGCCAGAGGCGGTGTAAAAACTACTGTCAAGGCGGCGGCTAATAACATGACGGGGACCGAGAAGTGAGCAGTCGCAACCACAGTCGCAACCACAGTCGCAACCACAGTCGCAACCACAGTCGCAAACAGGAACAGGTGATCTACGGTATCCATGCAGTCGGCGCGCGCCTGGCGAGCGGCCTAGGCATCCGGCGACTCATCATAAAAGAAGGACGGATTAACCACAGATTGGAAGAACTACTCCTGCTCGGCACGAAACTCGGCTGCCCGATTGAACGGGGAGAAGTGCACAGTCATAGCGGTGTGGCGCATCAGGGGGTCGCACTATATGTCGCGCCGCCAGGGCTGGGTACAGCATCAGATTTGGACACCCTGCTCAGCAATAAGCAAACAGACCTGTTGTTGCTCCTCCTTGATGGGGTCACTGACCCGCGCAATCTCGGTGCCTGTCTCAGAAGCGCCGCGACCATGAGCGTTGATGCCGTCATCCTGCCCAAGCACCGTAGCGCCCCGCTCAACGAGGCGGCGATAAAAACAGCCAGCGGTGCCCTGAGCAGGGTGCCGTTGATCCAGGTCGTGAACCTAGGCAGAACCCTTGACCGTTTGAAAGATTCAGGCGTCTGGATTGTGGGCACGGCACTGGATGCAGATACCCTGGTGCATGACCTTGACCTGACCGGCAATATCGCGCTGGTGATGGGTGCAGAGGACCGGGGCATGAGCCGCAAAACAAGGGACAAATGCGACTTCCTTGCCCGGATTCCTATGGACTATGCGGCATTGGGGCTCAATGTTTCCGTCGCAACGGGAATATGTCTTTATGAAGCTCGTCGGCAGAGAGATGCCTATCGTCTAGCCAAGTAGCGCAACAAGATGTGAGACAGGGTAGCAGCCTCCTTGTATAGGTTCAGATACCCCCCGCTTTCGCGAGGGCATGCTTTGGC
>DKIG01000017.1 GCA_002454165.1 Gammaproteobacteria bacterium UBA6724 | reverse complement strand
TCGACCGCCGCGAGGCGGAGCATCAAGGCGAACCGGGGCAGGGCACAGGGCATATTAAGCAGGTGGGCTTGCGCACCACCAGAGAAGCCGCCCTTGCATGGGAGCAGGAACAAGCGAAAAGGCATCCCGGTCAAGTGCGTAAGCGGTAATCCTAATACGGCACACAATTTTACTAAACTGAGAGACCATCCTTCCTGGAAACCTGCATTGATGCAAGTTTTACATCTCCACGGATGGAGTAGTGCCATTGTCACGCTCGGCGATGTCGGCATTGCCAAGCGCCACAAAACCGCTTTTTTATGTTCGCGCAACTATCCCGCCAAGGCGGTGTTGCCTATCTACGACTGGGCGAAGGCGGCGCGCGATAACGGGGAATGCGTGATGTCCGGTTTCCATTCCCGACTTGAGCGTGATGTGCTGGATATTCTGCTCAAAGGCGACCAGCCGATCATCCTCGCCGCCGCACGCGGTTTGCCGAAGCGGTATCCGTCACGTTGCAAGCGGTGAATCACTGAACCCAAATCAAAACACTGCCCGGTTCATGCTGATAACCTGCTCCGCCTTCGTCAACTTCCTAGTTGCTGAGGATCCGAAAACCCCCTAACAACTACGGCTAAACACATAAATCCACAGGGCATCTTCCCGCTGGATGGGGATATTTTTGCTTCTATCTGACACATTAAATTTGACAAAAGATAGTTTATATGGCTTATTTTGACAAATATTACCAAAATATGCTATTAAATGAGGATATAAACAATGTTAATTGAATTTAGTGTCACTAATTTCAAATCCATCAAAGACCGCCAAACCCTTAGTCTGGTCGCTTCAAAGGGTAGGGAAATGGCGGATACCCAGACTTTGGAGGCACCCTGTTCGGGGGCTGGTTCTAGCATTACATTGCTACCTTCCGTGGCAATTTATGGTGCCAATGCAGCGGGGAAGTCCAATCTCCTGGAATCTCTTCAAACAATGAAAGATATTGTGCTGGGATCTGCTCAGCAACATCGGGGAGATTTTGTTCCAGTGGTACCCTTCAAACTGGATGCGACTACACGGAACGCACCCACTGAATTTGAAGTGATTTTTATTGCCGAAGACGTGCGCTACCAATACGGGTTTTCCGCTACTCGTGAGCGCATTGTGGATGAATGGTTGTTTGCCTATCCGAAAAATCGCCTCCAACATTGGCTGGGTCGCGAATGGGATAAGAAAAAGAAACAACATGAATGGCTTTTGGGACCATCCCTGATGGGAGAAAAAAACCTATGGCAAAAATCAACCCGCGATAACGCTTTATATCTTTCCACCGCGGCGCAACTAAATAGCCAACAATTACAGCCTGTTTTTGATTGGTTCATTAAAATATTCGACAAGGACAGTATTTCTAGATGGGGTCACGATATTAGCGTATTACTTTGTGACAGAGAAGATACAAAAGAAGATGTTCTGGAGTATTTGCGCGCTGCGGATTTAGACATTGATAGTATCCAGGTAGAGAAAACTACGTTCGAATCAGTTCTCCAACATAAAAATACCCCGAGATCTATGAGACAGACTATTGTCAGGGAAGAGGAAAAGAAGTTTCGCTATGATGTTCAGACGATGCATCATGATCCGGATGGCGAATCCGTTGTATTTGACTTTGATGAGGAATCAGATGGCACTCAAAAGTTTTTCTCATTGATATGGCCCTGGATTGATGTTTTAACAAACGGTTATGTTCTGTTAGTGGACGAACTGAACAATAGCCTGCATCCAAAATTGGTTGAGTATTTAGTAAGTCTGTTTAACAACAAAAAGACCAACCCCAATAACGCACAACTGATCTTTACTACCCACGATATCACTATCCTTAATCAGAAGACTCTCCGCCGCGATCAAATTTGGTTTTGTGAAAAGGACGAAATTCAGACGACCCAGGTTTATCCCCTAAGTGATTTCCGTCCGCGCAAAGGGCGAGAGAATCTGGAACAGATGTATTTGTCTGGCAGATATGGCGCCCTGCCTTATATTGAGAGCGCGCAGGGATGAAAAATGGGTACAAATAATCTGTTCCACAAACGAAAGTTCGCCAAAAATCTAGCGCGCCGCCGGAGTAAACGAGCACCTTATAGCAAGGTTTTGATTGTCTGCGAAGGGGAAGTAACTGAGCCTAATTATTTCAACGGGCTTATACGGCATTATAAAATCAGCAGTGTTAATGTAAAAATTACAGGGGAAGGCGGTTCAAGCCCGAAAAGTGTTGTTGAATTAGCCAAAAGTCTGTACGAGGAAGAGAAGCAACTGGGCGATCCGTATGACAAGGTATATTGCGTATTTGATAAAGATAACCATCCTACATATCAAGCGACCCTAAACAAGTTGTACAACATGAAACCTAAAGACACTTTCGTTGCCATAACATCGGTACCTGC
The DNA here is from genome assembly GCA_002454165.1 of Gammaproteobacteria bacterium UBA6724. Lineage (GTDB taxonomy): Bacteria > Pseudomonadota > Gammaproteobacteria > Pseudomonadales > Azotimanducaceae > UBA9659. Next base: position 49,442 of record DKIG01000017.1, on the reverse strand, counting down.
TTTTGAATACTGGTTTTTACTACATTACGGATACAGCACCAAACCTTATAAAGCGATATCTGGTGGTCAAAGTGCAGGCGCACAGGTTGAGTCCGACCTGAAGCAATATTTGCCAAGTTATAGAAAAAACCGTAATGATATGTTTCTCATCTTGAAAGGTAAATTAGGAACCGCAAAAACCAATGCGGCGCATGTATTACAAGCGGCTAAAAAAACCGGCACCAGCAACCCATCCACCAGAGTTCACGAACTCGTCGGTTTTCTGCAAACCATTAAACCCCCAAAACATTAAATCCTGATGTCGTCCTTGCAAATTTCTCCATGGACAGATGCCGTCTCTGCACATGGCAACAGCGCAAACATAATCTTCCACAAAACCGCTTTTTTATGTTCGCGCAAATATCCCGCCAAGGCGGTGTTGCCTATCTACGACTGGGCGAAGGCGGCGCGCGATAACGGGGAATGTGTGATGTCCGGTTTCCATTCCCGACTTGAGCGCGATGTGCTGGATATTCTGCTCAAAGGCGACCAGCCGATCATCCTCGCCGCCGCACGCGGTTTACCGAAGCGGTATCCACCCGCCGTCAAGAAATCGATTGATAGCGGGCGGCTGTTGGTTATCAGCCCTTTTCTTGATTCGGTTCAGCGCATCACCGCCGCCACCGCGCGCAAACGCAACGACTTCATGCTGTCGGTCGCTAACCGTATCGTCATTGGCCACCTGAGCCAGACTGGCGCGCTTGCCGAAGCCCTGTCCCGTATCGTGCCGCACAAGGAAATCATCCGACTGAGCGAGAAGTGAAAATTTCCTTTATCACGCTCGGCGCATATCGGCATAACCAAGCACCACAAACCTCCTCCTATCCACTCGTGCCTCATCCCGTTATTTGCATCAGAACCCCGCCCCTACATCTTGCGCCCTGAGGGAGTGGGGGGCATACTGGTTAAGAGCACTGATTAACGGTGCTCTCAAAGAAACTGGACACTCCTGCAAGATGCTACACAGCGCCCATTCTATGACAGACAAAGACGCAACAAGATGACGGAAGCATCAGAGTCACTCGCCGCCCCTGCCAACTGGCGCGACCGTTTAGGTAGCCGTAGCCGCGACTATCTGGAAATGTGCAAACCCCGAGTAGTGCTGCTGATGTTGCTTTGTACGCTTGTGGGCATGTCCCTGGCGACCGATGGGGTGGCACTTTGGGAGATTCCTTGGGAAATTCTTGTGTTCGGCACCCTCGGTGTCGCGCTGGTGGCTGGTTCGGCGGCGGCACTGAACCATCTGGTGGATGCAAACATTGATGCGCGTATGGCACGCACTCGGCATCGTCCAGTTGCTGAGGGGAGAGTCACGCCCCCTGAGGCAATCGTATTTATTGGCATCACGGCTATCACGGGTATTACGCTGCTGACTTTTCTGGTGAACCCCTTAACCGCCTGGTTGAACCTGGTTTCCTGGTTTGGCTATGGCGTTATTTACACGGTGTATCTCAAACGGGCGACGCCTCAGAATATTGTGATTGGCGGGTTGTTTGGTGCTGCCCCGCCCCTCTTCGGTTGGACGGCGGTGACGAACAGCATTGATGGCGGTGGGCTCTTGCTGGTGTTGATTATTTTCGCCTGGACGCCGCCGCACTTCTGGTCCTTGGCGATAAGTCGACTGGCAGACTACCGCCAGGCAGACATACCCATGTTGCCCGTCACCCACGGGGAGCCTTATACGAAGTTCCAAATTTTGCTTTATACGATCATCCTGATTGTCGTCTCGGTGCTTCCCTACCTGACCGGCATGAGCAATCTTCTGTATCTGCTGGCGGCTCTGGCATTGGGTGCTGGCTTCCTCTACTGGTCTCTGGTGCTGTTGCTGGGCGATAACAAATCTGCTCCCCTGGCGACCTTCCGCTATTCAATTGTTTATCTACTACTCTTGTTCTTGGCGTTGCTGGTGGACCACCACCTGCTACCAGTGACCTATCTGCCGCATCTGGGATAGACGCTGAATTAAATGCCGAGATAAATAGACAGGTGAAATCAGGAGGGCGCAGAGATGGATGTCGGTGTGCGTAATACTCTGTTGGGCATTGCCGCGATCATTGCTTTCGCACTTGGGCTCCTGTTGTTTAGTCTGCTCTCCCCGCCCGGGATGACGGAGAAGGAAGCCCGCTCCCTGGGTTACTATCGTTTTGATGCGCCGAAGCCTCTGACTGATTTTTCCCTGGTTGACTATGAAGGCAAGCCCGCCAATCTTGACACCCTGAGGGGGCAATGGTCGGTGCTGTTTTTTGGCTTCACATCCTGCCCGCATATCTGTCCGACGACGCTCCAGGTACTTAACGATGTAGTGACGAATCTCAAACATTCGCCGCAAATCATCCTGGTCAGTGTGGACCCGGAGAGAGACACACCTGAACGTCTGCGGAACTATCTGCCAGCGTTTAATCCCACCTTCAAAGGTTTTTCTGGCACCTTTGAGGAAACGGTCAATCTATCTCGTCAGGTTAACATTGCATTTGGTAAGGTGCCGGGTGCTAAGCCCGGCACCTATACTGTCGATCACAACGCTAGCCTTGTCATCATTGATCCAGAAGCAAGATATGCAGGTTTTATCAAAGCACCGCATCAGGCAGGAAAGATTGAGCGGGTGCTCAGCACTTTGCATTGACGCTTAGCAATCATCATTTACTGTTTCCGGGAGACATGACATAGAATGTTGGCAAACCAGGAATAGGTATTGGTGTGAGAGCCACGCAACAACACACGCAAGAGTCATGTCAGAAAACTCTTCTTGATAGGTATCTAAAAGTCAGGCAACAGACCTTAGCGCTGTGTGCGCCGCTTGAAGTTGAGGACTATCAAATTCAGCCCATGGACGATGCCAGTCCACCCAAGTGGCATCTTGCACATGTCTCCTGGTTTTTTGAAACTTTTATACTTAAACGCCAACTTCCCAGTTATAAGGTTTTCCATCCCGCCTACGAGATGCTTTTCAATTCGTATTACAACGGTGTGGGTGAGCTCTGGCCCCGAACTGCCCGGGGGTTACTTTCAAGGCCCACCCTGGAAGAGGTGTTCGCCTATCGTCGCCATGTTGATCAATATATGTCGGAACTACTCTCAACAAGAGATACATCGGAGTTGCGTTTCATGGTTGAGTTGGGCATCAACCATGAGCAACAGCATCAGGAATTGTTGCTGACGGACCTGAAGTACAACCTCGGCAACAATCCGCTCAAGCCTGTTTATCTTGAGCCTGTCCCTGGATTTAGCACCCTGTCTGATTTGTGTTTTGTCGAATTTGATGGCGGTGAGTTTGAAATAGGTGCCGACCCAGGTGCAGGTTTTATATTTGACAATGAATCACCGAGACACAGGGTGTTGTTGAGGAGTTTCGTCCTGGCAAACCGGCCCGTCAGTAATGGTGAATACATTGAGTTTATTGAAGACGGTGGTTATGAAAGAGCTGAACTCTGGCTATCCGATGCCTGGAATTATTGCCGAGCCAATAGAGAGGGGCAGCATCAGAAACGCTGGACCTCGCCTCTTTACTGGTCATGCCGCGACGACGGCAGTTATTGGCAATACACCCTAGGGGGTGAGCGGGAGGTTGATTTGAATCAGCCGGTCTGTCATGTCAGTGCCTATGAAGCTGATGCCTATGCTAACTGGCGTGGCTATCGTCTGCCGACAGAATTTGAGTGGGAGCGTGCCGCCTCGGGTCTTCTCGTTGAAGGCAACTTTATTGAGACTGGTTGCTATCATCCGAGTGGCAGAGTAATCACCGATACTTCTGTGAAGAAACCGGATCTTGAACTGATGTTTGGCGATGTGTGGGAGTGGACATCCAGCGGCTATACCGCCTACCCGGGGTTCAAAACCTTTGCCGGGCAACTGGGGGAGTACAATGGCAAATTCATGGCGAATCAACTTGTCCTGAGAGGTGGTTCCTGCGCAACGCCACAGACGCATATCCGTGCCACCTATAGAAATTTCTTTTATCCCCCTGACCGATGGCAGTTTTCAGGTATTCGTCTGGCAACGGATATGGATCATGTTTGACAAAGAATCTGCCTTGAATTCTGTGCCGTCACTCTACCTCTACGACCATTCAAACGCGCAACAGGATGTACGGGAGGAAATCATTCAAGGGCTGAGCGCACAACAGAAATACATCTCGCCCAAATTTTTCTATGATGAAACCGGGTCAAGACTCTTTACCGATATTACCCGGCAACCTGAATATTATCTGACCAGGACGGAGACCAGGCTGCTGAAACGACATGCAGCGGAGATTGGCACGCTTGTCGGAAAAGACAGTCTGCTCATTGAGTACGGAAGCGGTAATAGTGAGAAGATCCGCATCCTGCTGGATAGTTTGAAACCGGGTATCTACGCACCCCTTGATATTTCCAGGGACTATCTTGCCGAGGCTGCTCTGGCGCTTGCACAGGAATATCCTTGGCTGGAGGTGCGGGCAACCTGCGTTGATTTTACGACTGAATTTGATTTGCCCTTCGTTAGTCGCCGCCGTCATATCAGTTTCTTTCCTGGGTCTGGTGTAGGTAACTTCAATCGCCCCGAGGCAGGTGAGTTCCTTGCCCGCACCAGACGGTTGGTTGGCACTCAGGGTTGCCTGCTAATAGGGGTTGACCTGAAGAAGGATGATGCCACCCTGAATGCGGCTTACAATGATGCCAGGGGCGTTACGGCACAGTTCAACCTGAATGTGCTGGCGCATCTGAATCGTGCCTATGACGCCAATTTCGATCTGTCCTTGTTTGCGCATCGGGCGGCATACAATGCCGTCAAGGGGCGGGTTGAAATGCACCTGGTGAGTCTGCGTCCCCAGACTGTCACAGTGTGCGGCGAGACCTACCGCTTCCGTAAGGACGAGAGCATCCATACGGAAAACTCCTATAAGTACGACCTTGAGGAATTCATGTCTATGGCGGTAGCGGCAGGCTTCAACCGTGCCGAGTACTGGGTTGATGATCGCTCTTGGTTTAGCGTCTTCTTGTTTTATTCTGAGGGAGAGGGGGACTAACTGAGGTTGCTGGCAAGTGCCAGCATTACCTGGGGGTCCTTCAATGGCGGGTCACCGCTCAGGAAGCGAGTCACCGCAAAACGCGCCGCACTGCTACGTTGCATGGGTTTCAACAGGGCTTTTTCCCGTTGCGATAAAGGTCTTTGTGATTCATATCCCGCGATGAGTTTAGTAGATAGCCCAGGGTCAATCCGGTACTCCTCATCCAGACACCAGTCGTTGATCGCTATCGCCAGGTCTTGCAATAGAAAGTCATAGCAGGCGTGATAGAAATCAATTACACCAGTGAGGGTCTCGTCAACAAACAAGGCATTGTCTCTGAAGAGGTCGCCGTGAATGAAGCCTTTGGGAAGCTTCTCTGCGGAAAGCTGAGTGTATTCGTTGCTGAGTTCCCCCAAGAGTTCAAACTCCGAACTGGACATCCGATGCTTCAAGCCTGGGATTACCCTGCGCATCCAGGCAATATCATAGGGGTTGGTTCTTATCTTTTTGAGGCTTTCCTCAAGCGGTGCCAGAGCCTTGTGGGAGGCACCCAGGAACTTGCCCAGGGCAACACAGTGGCTAGCCTGAACTTCCCGAACATGGCTGCCCCCGAGTCTGGGGAAGAGGAAAGTAGGCTTGCCGCAGAAGATAGTCAGGCTCATCCCGTCCAGGGTTCGCTCAGGCAATGCCACTGGTAGCCCCTCCTGTGAGAGTTGAGCAAGAATCTCGTTAAAAAAATGAACCTCCTCAAGGGAAAATTGCTCAATGATGCTGAGCACATAATCTTCTTCTGCTTGCCCTGTCCCGTCTTGTAGCAGGGTGACAAAGTAGTTGGAGTTTTCTATGCCGTCTTCTATCGCCCGGCAGGACACCAGTTGCCCCTTGCCAAACATTGTCAGATAGCGGCGCAGTGCCGATTCAGGAAAGGTTGTGAATACTGTCACAAATCACCATTCCTTGATTACCCACTGGGGATAGAGTTTCCGTTTATGGTCAAGGCTTTCGTAATGCGGGCTCTTATCGGCGGGTACCAGATAATAGGCAGGACCCTTCTTTGGCACTATCTTGATCATAATCAGCACTCCGTTTTGTCGATATTCGTACACAGTCCGGGATTCGCTCGCAATGATTCTTATTTTATCTTCATCGTGTTTGTCGGGGGGCCGGGCTGCCAGTAGCGGGTAGCCAGATGCGATGGTGATGGAAATGGCAAGTAGCAGATGACGGATAATCTTCATTGGCAAAAGCATCATGCACAAAGTATGGTTCAATGATACTGATAAGAGAGAACTTTTTATAAAAGCCTATATGAAAACCAACTACCAACTGGTGCTGATAGACGGTTCATCCTACCTGTTCAGGGCATTTCATGCACTTCCTTCACTGATGAGCTCCAAGGGTCAACCAACGGGTGCCATCAAAGGTGTTATCAGTATGCTCAGAAAACTGATTCACGATTACCCGGAAAGCCAGATTGCCGTGGTGTTTGATGCCAAGGGAGAGACTTTCAGGAATGAACTCTATCCTGAATACAAGGCAAATCGCCCCGCCATGCCTGATGAACTCCGTCGTCAGATTGCACCCATCCTTGAGATTGTGAAAGCGATGGGGTTGCCGCTGTTGGTGGTTGATGGTGTGGAAGCGGATGATGTAATCGGTACCCTCGCCAGACAAGCCTCTCAGGCAAGTATGCGTGTGTTGATTTCGACCGGAGACAAGGACATGGCGCAACTTGTGACGCCCTATGTCACGCTGGTCAACACCATGACCGATACCCTGATGGATGAAGCCGGTGTCGTTGAGAAGTTTGGCGTCAGGCCAGATCAGATCATAGATTATCTGGCACTGGTGGGAGACACCTCGGACAATATCCCGGGTGTGCCCTCCTGCGGACCCAAAACTGCCGTCAGATGGCTAGGCGAATATGAGACGCTTGAAGGGGTCATGGCACACGCCGATGATGTGCAGGGCAAGGTAGGCGAGAAGTTGCGAGACTCGCTGGAGACGATACCTCTGTCCTATCAGCTTGCCACTATCAAAACCGATGTTGAGTTGGAATCTACCCTTGAGGAATTGAAGATCACCGAGGCGGACCAGGTCAGCCTGAGAGCACTCTATACGGAACTAGAATTCCGACGCTGGGTGGAAGAACTGGCGGCAAGTGATAAGGGTAGCCTGTTGCGGCAAGTTGGCGCCAAGGCTCAGCCTGATGCCAGCACCGACACGAAAACTGAAACCAACTACGAATTGATTTTGTCAGCCGATGCGCTGGACGTCTGGTTAGAAAAACTTGCCCAGGCTGATTACTTTGCTTTTGATACCGAGACCACAAGTCTTGACTATATGGACGCAAGGCTGGTCGGCGTCTCTTTTTCCTGCGTACCCGGCTCGGCTGCTTATGTACCTGTGGCGCATGATTATGAAGGGGCACCTGAGCAGTTAAGTACCGAGTATCTACTAGGGAAACTACGTGGGCTTCTGGAGGATGAATCCACCAGAGTAGTCGGGCAGAACTTGAAATATGACATGAGTGTCATGGCGAACCATGGCGTCCACTGGCGTGCCAAAATGTTGGATACCATGCTTGAATCCTATGTGCTGAACTCTGTAGCATTGCGGCATAACCTGGATAATCTTGCCCTCAGATATCTTGGTATCAGCACTGTCCACTTTGAAGACATAGCGGGTAAGGGTGCCAAGCAGTTAGCGTTTAATCAGATAACACTGGACAAGGCAACGCATTATGCCGCCGAGGATGCCGACATTACGCTCCGGCTACACCAAGTGCTGTTGCCCAGGTTGCAGGCTGAGGAATCACTCGCCAGCATTTACACTGATATTGAATTACCCTTAGTCCCGGTCTTATCAAGGATTGAGCGGTGTGGCGTCCTGCTGGATGAAACACAGCTAGATGAGCAGAGCCAGGAGCTGACGAAGCGTCTAGCGGAGCTTGAGCAGGAAGCATTTGGTCTGGCGGGTGAGGAGTTCAATCTAAGTTCGCCCAAACAACTGCAAGAGATATTGTTTGAGAAAGGCGGGATCAAGCCACTAAAAAAGACCCCCAAAGGGCAACCCTCAACGGCTGAACCTGTATTGCAGGAGTTGGCGCTCAACTACCCTCTGCCAAAAATCATCATGGCGCATCGTGGCCTCAGCAAGTTGAAATCCACCTACACTGATCAGTTGCCGCGGCAAATCAACAAACAGACGGGGCGTGTACATACATCCTATCACCAGGCGGTGACGGCGACTGGCAGACTTTCAAGTGCTGATCCGAATTTACAGAATATCCCTGTCAGGACCAAGGAAGGGCGGAGAGTCCGTAAAGCCTTTATTGCGCCGCCTGGCTATAAGTTGATGGCGGCTGACTATTCACAGATTGAGTTGCGAATCATGGCGCATCTGTCTGCGGACGAAGGGCTGGTCAGTGCCTTTCAAAAAGGTCTTGATATTCATCGGGCGACTGCTTCCGAGGTGTTCGGTGTGGCGCTTGACACAGTGCAGAACGAACAAAGACGTAGCGCCAAGGCGATAAACTTTGGGCTGATGTACGGTATGTCTGCGTTTGGTCTTTCCCGTCAGTTGAATATTGCCCGGGGCGCCGCACAGAAATTTATTGATCGTTATTTTGAACGCTATCCCGGCGTCAAACTGTATATGAATCAGACCCGCCAGTTAGCTGCCGAGCAGGGTTATGTGGAAACGCTGTTCGGCAGGCGTCTTTATCTGCCAGAAATAAAAGCCAGTAATTTCCAGAGACGCCAAGCAGCCGAGCGGACGGCAATCAACGCGCCCATGCAGGGGACGGCGGCGGACATCATCAAACGCGCCATGATTCAGGTGGACCACTGGCTTGCGACCTCAGACCTGGATACAAGAATCACGATGCAGGTGCACGATGAACTGGTGCTGGAAGTGCCAGAAAGCCATCTGGATATAGTAGCTGCGGGTGTTACGGAGCGCATGTCCCGGGCGGCGGAATTGTCTATTCCCCTGGTCGTTGAAATCGGTGTTGGCGACAACTGGGAAGCAGCGCATTAGAAGATAGCACGTTGAAAATAGTGCCGCCCGCTCTATCGGTAGCCTGCAAGATGAGGAATAGTGAAGAAAGTTTCACTTTGCTGATTGGAACTTTGTCCAACCCGGGAAGTCATAATTTAAGCGCGACAATCATTACTTATCTGTTTGTGAGTATCAGTTCGTAATGTTGTCACTAGCAACTTCGGTAGTTTCTCCCCCAGAAATCCGGAGTTCAGGGCTCTGATCATATCCCCCAATATGATGGTCAGAGCCCTTCTTTTTTCTGCAGTCGTTTATACCTCTCATATTTCCAGCCAGGTGGAAATCTGGTTTGCTAACTGGTTGATACCTAGGTGCTGAGTGGAGGAAAACAACTGTACGGTCATGTCATCGGCGAGCCTCGCCTGCGCTGCTACTAGGTTACTTTGCTGCTTCTGGCGCTGCACCTTGTCCGCTTTGGTAAGAAGTATATGCAGTGGCACGCCGCTCTGGACACTCCAATCCATCATCATCCTGTCGAATTCCCTAAACGGATGTCGTATATCCATGAGCAGAATCAGGCCCCGCAAACATTGGCGATTTCGTAGATATTGGTCCAGATGACGATGCCAGTTTTGCTTCACCGAAGCGGGTACCTTTGCATAGCCGTAGCCCGGCAGATCTACAAGACGCTGGTCCTGACTGAGGACGAAGAAATTAAGTAACCGGGTTCTCCCTGGGGTCCTGCTGGTACGCGCCAGATTTTTTTGTCCGGTTAAGGCATTGAGTGCGCTGGATTTTCCTGCGTTGGAGCGGCCACAGAAAGCAATTTCCCTACCCAGATCGGGGGGGCATTGTGCCAGGGTCGCCGCGCTGGTCAGGAACTGGGCGGTCTGGAAATTGACAGAATTGATAGACATACGAAAATTTTTTGGTCCCAGTGCCACCTCTGCAGTCGCTTTCCTGTATTATACGCCAGCATTCCAGCACTCAAATAATATCCAGACTTGTTTATTGCATTTGATTGACAGGTAATGCGAGCAAAAGAAGTAAATCTATGAACAAAATTATTATTCTGGCATTCATGGTTTGTAGCTCAGTCACGGCCTATGCTGGGGAAAATGCCGAGACGGTTACCGAGGCAGATATAACGGCGGGGAAGCGGCTTACGACTAGTTGCGTTGCCTGTCATGGTGAAGAGGGTAACAGTTTGGTATCGGCGTTTCCCAATATCGCGGGACAGACCAAACAATATCTATTCAAACAAATGCTGGAAATTCAAAACGGCGCCCGCTCGGCCCCGGTCATGCTGGGGATGTTAGATAATTTTTCTGAAACCGACCTCAAAAATATTTCTGCCTACTATGCCAGCCAGAAGCCGACATCGGGCGCGGCAGATGCGGACCTGGTTGAACTGGGGGAATCAATTTATCGGTTCGGTATTACTCGCAAGTCCATCGCCGCCTGTGCGGCCTGTCATTCACCCACTGGTAGTGGTAATGGTCCCGCTGGATTTCCAGCATTGGCGGGGCAATGGCCAGACTATATCATCGCTCAATTAAAAGCATTCCGTGCTGGTGACAGGCACAATGATGGTGAAGCAGAAATGATGCGGACGACCGCAGAGGACCTGAACGACCGAGAAATTGAGGCAGTTGCCTCCTACCTCTATGGTCTTGGAAAATGATGAATGGAAAGAAGGAAACAATGACGGTGCCTCCCCGCTACTTGATGCTTTACCAGGTGTCATGCTGAAGACTGGCTTTCTGAAAACTGGTTTGTTGAAGACTGGCTTGCTGAAGATTGGTTTGTTGGAAGTAGCCGTCAGTCTGCTATGCCTGTTGGGCGCCTCGGTCACTTCGGCCGAGGACGATCAGCAGAGAGCCCAACAAGGAGCCCAGCCAAGCACGCAATACGAGGCGGGTAAACACTATGTCCTGCTTGATATTCCTGTCAGGATGCGAGACCCCAATCTTGTTGAAGTTACTGAATATTTCGCCTACAGCTGTGCTCATTGTTATACATTTGAGCCTTTGATTAACCAGTGGAAATACGACTTGCCTGAGGGTGTCATATTCAATCGAACGCCGGCAATCTGGTCCAGTCTGCTTGAGTTCTTTGCTCAAACCTACTACACGGCTGAAACTCTGGGCGTCCTGGAGGTGATTCACACGCCCCTGTTCCAAGCACTCCATATTGAACGACGAAACCTCAACAACCCTGAGGCAATGGCAGAATTTTTCTCAGAATACGGAGTTGACACTGAAGACTTTATGAAGGCATTCAACTCATTTGGTGTCAAAGCAAGTCGCCAGCAGGCAGATGCCCGGGGCAGGGCATATCGTGCATCGGGAACGCCGGCGATTATCGTCAACGGCAAGTATCGAATTGATGGCAGTATGGCAGGGTCCAATGCGGCGATGCTGGAGGTTGCTGAGGTGCTTATTCAGCGTGAGCTTGAGCAGCGCCAGAATCAATACATCGCTCCATAAATAACCCCGCTTGTCTCCACATTGCCTCATCCAAAACCAACCTCCAAAGGTGGCGGACGACTAAAACCCTGGTTATTTTCACGGAGGATTTAATGACCACTATTCTTGACGACATTTCCAGGACTTTTGGTGAGTATTTGCTCATCCCTCGCCTGACCCGTAAAGGTCAGCATCCTGATCAGGTCTGTTTGCGTACACCCTTATCCGTCATTGAATCTGACAAATCGCCGGGATTCCAGATCAACATACCTCTGGTGTCAGCCTGCATGCAGTCGGTGTCTGGTCCCCGCTTGTCCATCGCGCTAGCCAGGCAAGGGGGTTTGAGTTTTATCTACTGCTCCCAGGACATTGATAGTCAGGCGGAGATGATTCGTCAGGTCAAGACACATAAAGCCGGATTCGTACAAAGTGACTCAAATGCCACCCAAGACATGACACTCCGTGAAGTGATTAACCTGATGAAGAACACTGGTCATTCAACTGTACCGGTCACAGATGACGGCACGGCGTCTGGCGAGTTGCTGGGTTTGATCACGGATCAGGATTTCTGGGAGTTTGAAGATGATCTTGGCAAGCCAGTTGTCCAGCACATGACACCGATTGACAAGGTGATATATGGCAATGAGGGTATCAACCTGCGGGAAGCCAATCGCCTGTTGCATCAGCATAAGAAGAACTGCCTGCCCATTTTGGACGAAGACGGTAAGTTGACATCTCTGGTGTTCAAGAAAGATTACGAAGACCATCAAAGACATCCGTTTGAACTGCTGGATGAGTCAAAACGTCTGTGCGTCGGTGCCGGGATCAATACCTATGACTATCGCGAGCGGGTGCCTGCGGTGATACAGGCGGGTGCAGATGTCCTCTGCTTTGATTCGTCGGACGGGTTTAATGAATACCAGGTGGAAGGTATTCAATGGCTCAGGAAAACATTTGATTCCAAAATTGTGATTGGTGGCGGCAATGTTGTTTCTGCCGAGGGTTTTGATTATCTGGTACAGCAGGGCGAGGTAGATTTTGTCAAGGTCGGTATGGGTGGCGGTTCTATCTGTATCACCCGGGAACAAAAAGGGGTTGGGCGGGGTCAGGCATCGGCTTTGCTGGATGTTGTTGTCAGAAGGGATGAATATTTTCAGCAAACGGGTCGCTATATTCCCATTTGCTCTGATGGCGGACTTGCCAATGACACGCAAATCATCATCGCCCTCGCTATGGGAGCTGATTTTGTGATGATGGGTCGATACTTTGCCATGACCGAGGAGAGTCCGCCGCAGAAAACATCTATCAACGGGCAGATGTACAAGCCTTACTGGGCTGAGGGAACCCGCCGTGCTCAGAACTGGCAAAGGTACGGTGATGACACGCAGCCACGGGAAATGTTATTTGAGGAGGGTGTGGATGCCTATGTACCCCTGGTTGGAAACCTGGCCGAGGTGTTGGAGATGACCATTTACAAGTTGCGTTCTACAATGGTCAATGTAGGTGCCGATTCACTGGCGGAATTCCGTAAGCAAGCAATGCTGACTCTGGTATCAGAGCAGTCTGTGATAGAAGCTGGCACTCCCAATGTGTTCCAGTTCACCGCCAGTCGGGATTTTGAGGACCTGGGCTGAGAGCGCTTAGATGAGGGTAGCCCATTGGACACGACTCTCCCTAGTGTTCAAAAATGGCTTGGGTATAATGGTGCGCCTTATTGGAAGAGATAACTTTGAATAAAACTCCGTATAAAGCACTGCGTAGCATGGTGTCTGGCAAAGACCTTCTGATGGCAGGCGTCTGCATCGCCTTCATCTTGCCAGGTTCTGTCTCGGCCAGTCTTGAAGACGAGATAGCGGAACGCATCAAGAAGGTCGGCACAGTCTGTGTTGAAGGTAAGGATTGTGCCCTTGTCGCAAGAGTCGGTTCAGTTGCCTCAGCCGGCGCTGGAGTAGAAACGAATTACAATCAAACCTGTGCGACCTGCCACAATGCGGGTGTCGCTGGGGCGCCGAAATTCGCTGAACTGGCAGATTGGACACCCAGAATCGCCAAAGGTATGGCTCAGCTGTACAATAGCGCGATTAACGGGGTACCACCTGCCATGCCTGCCAAGGGGATGTGTTTTGCCTGCTCCGATGAGGACCTGAAAGCGCTGGTGGATTATATGGTTGATGCCGCCAAGTAGAGGCTCCTCCATCACCACACACTTGTTATTCCGTTCGGACCTACTCTCATTTCTTTCTATCCAGGCGTCTGAAGCCAAGTGCTTCGGACAGGTGATTGGATTTGATTTGTTCTTCACCGGATAGGTCTGCAATGGTGCGTGCAATTCGAAGGATCTTGTAATAACCCCTGGCAGAAATCCCGAGGCTGGTGACAGCCTTGTCCAGAAATATGCTGAGCTTTTGCTCCAGCGGGCACCAGGTCTCCATTGCCTTAGCGTCCAGCCTGGCATTCAAACAACCCTGACGGTCAAGCATGGTTTGGCGCGCCCGCAGAACAAGTTGGTGGATATGTGCGTCCTTTTCGTTTGCGCTCATGTCCTCCCCGTCCGGTGTTTTGGCTGTTCCTGACAAGGTGCCGAGCGGCAGTGGTAGCACTTCAACATGAATATCTATCCGGTCAAGGAGGGGCCCAGATATTTTGCTGCGGTACCGTTGAATCCTGTCCAGGGAACATTCGCATTGATGCCGGTTGTCGCCATAGTAACCACAGGGGCAAGGATTCATGGCTGCAATCAGTTGGAACTCTGCGGGGTATCGAACCTGATGGTTTGCCCGGCTGATCCAGATCTCGCCCGATTCCAGTGGCTCTCGCAATACTTCCAGCACCTGTCTTGAGAATTCCGGTAGTTCGTCAAGAAAAAGGACACCGTGATGTGCGAGGGATATTTCACCGGGTTTTGGCGGGTTGCTACCGCCCACTATGGCGACCGAAGATGCCGTGTGATGTGGGGCACGAAAGGGACGCTGTCCCCAGGTGTCATGATTGAATGACTGTTTTGATACGGACACAACAGACGCAACTTCTAGCGACTCGATAAATGTCATCGGCGGTATGATGGTTGCCAGGCGGCTTGCCAACATCGTCTTGCCGGTGCCCGGTGGACCAATCATCAGCAGATTATGACCACCGCCAGCGGCGATGGTGAGGGCGCGTTTGGCGACCTCCTGCCCCTTGACATCACTCAATCTGGAGTGGTTTGTAACAGGTTTTTGGGGTATCACCTGTGGTGGGTTGCTTAGACACTCTTGTCCGGTGAGATGGGCGACCACCTTCTTCAGGCTTGGTGCTACAAGAACTTCTCGTGACTCCGACAGGGCTGCCTCTATGCCGTTATCCGGGGGTACGATGAGGGTGTGTAACTTTCGAGATGCCCGGTTTTTTCTGCGCGCGTCTCTCAGTGCTGCTGGTAGCACGCCTCGGACAGACCTAACTCTTCCGGTCAGCGACAATTCACCAAGAAATTCGTATTCATCCAGTTGTGTGTTCGGTATGACACCGGATGCGGCGATAATGGCGAGCGCAATAGCCAGATCATAACGGCCACTGGTTTTGGGCAGGTCTGCTGGCGCGAGATTGACTGTGACGCGGGCAGATGGGAAGGTGAAACCGCTACTAGTGATCGCCGCCTTCACCCGGTCTTTGCTTTCCCTCACCGCTGTTTCCGGCAGCCCCACTATCAGCACCCTGGGCAGGCCGCTGGTGATTTTTGCCTCAACAGTCACAATGGGTGCGTCTATGCCCACCTCGCCGCTGGAATATGTTGTTCCCACGGTCATGGGGGTATTTTGAACGAGCATATTGTGCGGAGCTGCGGGTGTTTTGCGCCTTTCCCTGTAGGCACTAACCCCTATATCCTGTCCGACATTGGTGGGGTTACACTTGCGTTTCTGCCGAAATCTGCGCCAGACGCTACCCAGAACTGCACCGAAATGGTGCCTAGTGTCGGCATGAACCCGCTGCTATTTTCTAACTAGTTGTTTTATAAGATTTTTATTTAATTGGCACAATCAATGCTTTGACATGGTTGATGCTTTTGGTTGGGGTGGACCCTATCTTTCATACGGAGACGACAAAATGAAGAAGTTATACAGGATGATGTTGTTTTGTAGCTTGTTGCCAAGCGGCATGTTAACGCTGGCAACTGAAGTAAGCAGTAATCTTACCCTGGCATCGGATTATGTGTATCGGGGCATTTCCCAGACTGACGAGGAGGCGACGATTCAGGGCGGTTTTGATGTCGCAGGAGAGTCTGGTCTGTATGCGGGTGTCTGGGCATCCAATGTGGACTTTGACGGGTCAATAGAAATTGACTTCTATGTCGGATATGGGGGAAGTTTTACCGAAGAGGTGGAATACGACATAGGCTTGTTGCGTTACGAATATCCTGATGATGCCCAGGGTGATGCCCCTGAGAGTAGCTTCAACGAACTCTATACCAGCCTTTCTTTCAAGGGCTTTACCCTTGGGTTTGCCTATTCCAGCGACTTCTTTGCTGAGTCGGATAAGGCGTTATACACCAGCCTTGACTATGAAGTGAGTTTGCCGAAAGAGGTTACCCTGAGTCTGCACTACGGAAATCAATCTATAGATGACAATGCTCAGTTCGGGACGCCTGATTATGTTGATTACTCCATAGGCATTTCGCGTAGCATTGAGGGCATTGGCGTTTCATTGTTCTTGCATGACACAGACTTGTCAGGTCAGGATTGCTTTGGTGGTCCCGATGATACATGTGTAGCAAGAGTTGTGTTCGGACTGTCCAAAAGCCTGTAAATTCGTTACATTGCCGATGCTCGTAAACAAATAGTCGTAAACAGATGGTCGTAAACAAATAGCCGTAAACCATTGATGCAATGCTTTACGATTTTCCATAACAAGGAGAAACTGAATGAAGCTAGTCACAGCAATAATTAAACCATTCAAATTGGATGATGTTAGAGAAGCACTGTCAGAATTATCTGTGCAGGGCATGACAGTCACGGAAGTGAAGGGTTTTGGTAGGCAGAAGGGACACACGGAACTTTATCGCGGGGCTGAGTATGTGGTTGATTTTCTCCCCAAGATAAAACTGGAGGTTGCCATAGCGGACGAGCATCTTGAAACCGTGATTGAGGCAATTATCAATGCCGCCAACACCGGGAAGGTCGGAGACGGAAAGATCTTCGTTACTGGTCTGGACGATGTAGTCCGCATCAGGACCGGTGAGGTAGGTTCCGAGGCTGTCTAACTGCTTGCATCAAACCTGTATGCGATATGTGAGTACCCGCGGCGGCGTCAGCGAGATGCCATTTTGCGATGCCGTTATGATGGGCGTTGGCTCGGATGGGGGTCTCCTCGTCCCTGTCGCCATCCCGAATGTTAAGGATGCACTGCCCCGCTATCAGGGTTTGTCCTACCCGGCACTTGCCTTCGAAATCATGCGGCTGTTCATTGATGATATTCCCGAGGACATTCTTCGTTCTTTGATTGAAAAGAGTTATGAGACTTTTGATGACCCGCTAGTGACACCTCTGGTGCAGGTTGGTGACATTCATCTGCTTGAATTATTCCATGGGCCCACCCTGTCTTTTAAGGATCTTGCCCTGCAATTTCTGGGCAATGTGTTTGCGTATATTCCCCAGGAGACGCGGTTGAATATACTTG
Organism: Gammaproteobacteria bacterium UBA6724; assembly: GCA_002454165.1. GTDB lineage: Bacteria > Pseudomonadota > Gammaproteobacteria > Pseudomonadales > Azotimanducaceae > UBA9659. The sequence continues at coordinate 32,300 of DKIG01000017.1, read as the reverse complement.
CGGCGACCAGTGGCGACACGGGTAGCGCGGCAATCGCATCTGTGCAGGGGCAGCCAGAGATCAACATTTTTGTCATGTTTCCCGAAGGGCGTACCAGTAGCCTTCAGGAAAAGCAGATGACTAGCCTACTCAGCGATAATGTTTGGAATATTGGGATAGAGGGCAGTTTTGATGACTGTCAATCAATTCTAAAATCAATATTTTCCGATCTTGAATTCAAGCAAAAATATAATCTCGGCGCGGTTAACTCAGTCAACTGGGCGAGGATTCTTGCTCAGGTGGTGTATTACTTTTTCATCTATGCACAACTGGGCGCACCGGAGAAGTTTGAGGTTGCCGTACCCACCGGGAACTTTGGCAACATATTTGCTGGTTACATCGCTAGAGCCATGGGGTTACCGATTAGCAGGTTTATCCTGGCGACGAATCAGAACGATATATTGCATCGCTTCTTCACGACGGGCCGTTACAAGCGAGGCGAGGTTCATTTCAGCCATAGCCCGGCGATGGACATACAGGTTGCAAGTAATTTTGAGCGTTATCTTTACTTCCAGTTTGCTAGTAACACCGAGAAAGTGAAGAAGTTTATGTCGTCATTTACCAGGACAGGTAGTGCCAGCATCAATTTCAACACCAAAACCTTTGACGATGTTTTTGCTTCTGGCAGTGCCACTGATGATGAATCCATTGACATGATACGGCATGTCCATGATGCGACGGGTTACATTATGGACCCGCACACGGCTGTCGGTGTTCATGTCGGAAAGCAACTTCGCAACCCTGCCCAGCCACTTGTCTGTCTGTCAACTGCGCATCCAGCAAAGTTTGAAGAGGCGATGACTAGAGCACTCCCTGAGGAGACCCTGGTCCAGGATACACTGGAGCAGTTGCGGAATATGCCGACGAGAAAGACTGTTTTGAAAGCAGAAGTTGATGCGGTGAAAGCGTTTATCGCTACCTGTAATCAATAATCGGCACCTAGATACAGGATGAGTCCAGGTCCAGCAGGGCATCTGGCAATTCAATGATCTTGTTGATAGTCCGGTCCGGTGAGGTTTCTCCAGCGGTGGCGCGCTGCTCGTTTTTTAGCCAGACCGTATGTAGCCCCAATCTGTTGGCTGGATCAATATCCTTTATCGGGTCGTCGCCCACATAGACCATTTCGGACGGTTGACATCCAGTGTGGGCAAGCGCGGCATGGAAGAGGTCGGGTGCGGGCTTCGGTGCACCGACTTCTTCTGCTGAAAATGCAAAACTGAAATGCTGCCCCAGACCTAACCGATCAATGTCTGCATTCCCATTTGTCAGTGCGCCGAGTTGATATCTCTGGGCGATGCTGGCAATCGCTGCCAGAGCGCCATCGAAAAACTCTATCTCATTCCGTGCCGCAAGAAACACCTCCATGGCTGCATGGGAGAGGCGGTGTGCTTCATCCTTCGGGATCTCGTTCTGTAACATGGCGCATTCAATACCCTGGCGACGCAGTTCGGTCAGGCGATGGGCAAGAGAAGGCTCTTGGGAAATAAGTTTGTCCCGGATGCTACGCATGGTGTTGGGGTCATGCCTCAGGCTTGGCGTCTTGGCTTTAAGCCAGTTGCCTAACTTTTCCTCGGCGCGCATGATGACGGGGCGGAGATCCCAGAGGGTATCATCCAGATCAAAAGCGACTGTCTTTATCATCAGCGCGCTATCACAAGCCTTTCGTGCCGTCGTGCTGCATCATTCCCCTTTAATCGCTCCCTGGTTGTTTTTTCGCTTTTGTGCTCTCGGATGGCTCTTGTCGTAAACCTTAGCGAGATGTTGAAAATCCAGATGCGTGTAGATTTGAGTCGTGGAGATATTTGCATGACCGAGAAGTTCCTGTATAGCGCGCAGGTCTTGGCTGGATTCCAGCAGGTGGCTGGCGAAGGAGTGCCGCAGTGTGTGCGGATGCACCCTGGCTGGGAGACCGATACTTTTGCACCAGCGGCGTACCCTGTCTTGAACATTTCTTGGACTGATCCTGTGACCTCTTTCGCTAAGGAACAGGGCTTCAGATCTGAGGCTACCTTGCGGAGAATTGGCGCGCACCTTTAGCCAGTTTCTCAAGGCAGTCACCGCCTTTGAGCCAACCGGTAGAATTCTCTCCTTATTACCCTTCCCCCGCACCTTTATCATCTGGTCGTCAAAGTTAAGATCCTGAACATCTGCGCCAACCAATTCTGACAATCGCAAACCAGAGGAATAAAACAGTTCCAGCATTGCCTTGTCGCGGATACCGTGCCAGTGGTTGGTGTTGATATCCATTAATCTTGCGATTTGGTCCGTGTCAATGGTTATGGGTAAACCAGTGTTGGACCTGGGCGCGGAGAATTCCAGTGCGGGGTTGGTCATGACCGTCCCTTCCCGGTTCAGGTAGTGAAACAGAGTACGGCTTGCTGACAATTGTCTTTGCAGGGTGCGTCCAGATAACCCCTGCTGGTGTCCCGTGGAAATGAAATCTCTCAGGTCATGGGCTGCAACATTTTGCCATTTATCTATACCCCGGAAATCAAGAAAATCAACTAGTGTCGTCAAATCGCGGCGATAGGCTTTTATGGAATGTGGGGACAGTTGCCGTTCGTCGGACAAATGGATAAGGAAAGCATCAATAGCGGTGAGTAGGAGTCCTTCGCTGGTCATGCCGATGCTTTACCTCATTCGGTAGGTAGATGTTTCGGTATCAGCCGCCCCAGTGTGTCTGCCACTAGGCCCAGGAAGTTGGTGTCCATGTTGGTGTCAAAATAATTTGTGTCTTCGCTACCAATCGCCAGCATAGCGATTTGTTTGTGTTCTTTATCATCGGCGGCATTGACAGGCAGTACCACGGCAGATTTGACCTTTTTGCCCTTCTCGCGGAACAGAAAATCCCGCTCCGCTGGGCGGAGGGGTCCAAGCACTGGGGTCCCGGTTTTGATCAATGCGGCGGCATGCTTCCCTGCGGCTTTTGTTGTCACCCGGAATATGAAGTGGTAAGGGGCTGTTTTTGGCAGATCTGCTACCGATGCTGCATCATCAAATATGATGAGACTGTAGGCTTGGCATTTGAAATCCTGTGTGAAGCTCTTTGCCATTGCTTCAAGAAATTCTTCACGGTTATCGGCGGCAATCAAATTGAGTGCCAGTTTCCTGCATTTGTTGAGAATCTCCTCGTTGCGTTCGGCAAAACCGAACAGGGTGTTGAGTTTTTCGTTTGTGATTTGATGTTTTTCACGCAGTATGGCTAGTTGTTTTTCAATCAAGGAGACGGTGCCTTTTTTACCGTGGGGTAGTTTAAGTTTTAGCAATAGACTGTCCCGATGTTTGAAAAAATCAGGATGACTTTCAAGAAAAGCAGCAACATCGTCTTCGGTCAGATCTTTTTTCATATTTGTAATTCGCCTTCATAAACATGGCACACGGGTCCGGTCATCATCACGGGGGCGTCTTCGCTAGCCCAGTTGATAGTAAGATTACCGCCGCGCAATTCCACAGCCACCGTCTGATTCAGCATCCCTTGCAGGCGTCCTGCGACCACGGCAGCACAGGCACCACTGCCACATGCGGGTGTTTCTCCGATCCCGCGTTCAAAAACGCGAAGTCTGATTTTGTCAGGAGTGACCACTTCCATAAAGCCGACATTCACTCGCTCTGGAAACTTTTCATGGTTCTCAATAATACCACCCAGTTCATGCACAGGTGTCTTATTGACACTCTGAACATTGATGACTGCATGCGGGTTGCCCATATTCACTGCTGCAATCCGGATCGTCTCAGTGCTGCCGCAGACAGTTCGTGGAAGGGTGATCTCGTAATCTAGACGGGTTTGATCTGCAATAAAGGGGATCATATCCGGCTCTAGCACCGGGTGCCCCATATTGACGGTAATGTCGCCGTTTTCTTCCAGATGGCAGGCAACAACGCCCTTGCTGGTTTCCAGTCTGATCCGGGTCTTGGTGGTGAGGCCCTGAGCCCGTACAAAACTCAATAAACAACGGGCACCATTACCGCATTGCTCTGCTGCAGAGCCATCGGCGTTGTATATGGTGTACCGAAAATCCAGGTCAGGGTGTCCCGGTGGCTCAACCGTCAGAAGTTGATCAAAGCCAATACCCAGCCGCCGGTCAGCCAGGTTCCTGATCATCTCCCGATCCAGGATGCCTAGCCGCTGAGAGATGAGGTCAAGCATGACGAAATCGTTGCCCAGACCGTGCATTTTCGTGAATCGTAATAACATAGGGTCAGGTTACCTTTGCTAGTTGGCAATGCAAGCGTCCGGGCAGAGACGCAAGTCCGTCTCCTGGGTTTACTTTCCCGGCAAGGCTTCAAGTCTTAACTGATCTTCAATAGTTTCCCGTTTGCGAACACAGAAATGTTCATTACCCCTGATCAATATCTCTGGCGCCCGTCCTCTGGTGTTGTAATTTGAACTCATCACAAAGCCATAAGCCCCCGCTGAATGAATCGCAAGCAGATCACCTTCCATGATAGCCAGTTGCCTGTCCTTCGCCAGGTAGTCACCCGTTTCACAGATGGGACCAACCAGGTCCCAGATCTTTGACGCAACAGGATTTGAATCAACATCAGCCGGTTGCTTGACCAATGAAATGTCTTGCCAACTTTGATAATAGGCTGACCGGATAAAATCGTTCATGGCGGCATCAACGACTGCAAAGTGTTTGCCGCCGTTTGATTTCAAGGTATTAACTTTCGTTAGCAGTATCCCTGCATTTGCGACAATCATCCGCCCGGGTTCAAAAATAAGTTGCTCGTCTCGCCCCTCCATCATCTGCAAGATGGCAACGGCGAATGCGTTAATGGGAAGAGGTGTCTCGTCCTTGTAACGGATGCCGAATCCACCGCCCAGGTCAATCTGCCTGATGGAAATGTTGTGCCGCTGTAACTCGTCAATCAAGGCAATGAGACGACCAAGCGCAACAAGATAGGGCGCGGAGTCAGTAATTTGAGAACCTATATGGCAGTTGATACCCACTATCTTCAAGTGGGCAGACTGCTTGGCATCAATATACATGGACAATGCCTCTTCAGGGGCAACGCCGAACTTGCTTTCTTTTAGCCCGGTAGCAATGTAGGGATGGGTTTTGGCGTCAACATCCGGATTCACACGGATTGCTACAGGCGCGACCTGCCCATCTTCTTCAGCAATTCTGACAAGCCTGGCTAGTTCTGATGCTGATTCAACATTAAAGCAGGCGATGTTTTTTTCCAGCGCTGTCCGAATTTCCCAGTCCTGTTTCCCCACGCCAGAGAAAAGAATCTTCCCTGGGTCGCCACCGGCAGCGATGACCCGTTGGAGTTCGCCACCGGACACTATGTCAAAACCTGCACCCAGCCTGGCAAGAAGGTCAAGAATGGCGATATTGGAATTTGCCTTTACCGCATAGCACACCTGATGCGGATAGTCGGCGAAGGCATTGGTGAAATCCATGTAGGCTGCCTTTATAGTAGCCTGTGAATAGACAAAAGCAGGCGTCCCATAGATATCGGCGATTTTGCTGAGGGGCAGTTCCTCAACATAAAGTTCATCCCCCAGGCGATGAAACCCATTCATGGACTGAGCTCAGGGGTAGCAGGTGCAGAGCGTTCCATCTGGCTGTTGTTTTGCGACACCTCCCAGTGTGGACTGAGATCTTTTGGCAGGTAGAGGGGACCCTTTTGCCCACATGCCATCAACAGCAGGATAAAAACAGCAGGTAACACGCCTTGCATGAGCATTCGCATTGTCCCCATAATCCTATGCAAACCACAGCCACCAGTGTTCAGGATCTGTGCAGTATACTGAATGACCCCATTTTTTACAGGTAGAAAGAAGTGAACGATACCGAATATCAGGACCGAGTGGATGAAATGTTTCTCAGGATTGAAGACAGGATTGACGCTCTGGTACTGGATGTGGATGTCGATTCATCCGCCGGTATTCTCACCCTGGGGTTTGAAGATGGGAGTTCAATCATTCTGAGTCGGCAGATTGCCACCCATGAAATATGGGTTGCTGCCAGGTCGGGAGGCTTTCATCTCAGATTTGTGGACGGCGATTGGTTTTGTGATGCCTCAGGCGAAAGTTTCGGTGCACTTGTCAATCGGGTCTTTTCCGAACAATCGGGCAGCTCCTTTCCAATCATTGAACAATAAGCAGGCGGTGCCACCCGTCTCGCCAGGCGTCGTAAAACCTGGTGGGTTTTACGATGGGTTACGACTTGATTCGTTGTCGCGCATCCAGGATTGCGCGCCGCACCTGCTTTGGTGCCGTTCCACCGATCTGGTCCTTTGCCGCTAGTGAGTTTTCCAGAGTCAATCGTTTAAGGGCTTCCTCGTCAATCAGCGCATTGATGGCTACGGCTTGAGCGACAGGAATTTCCGTTAGCGTAGATTCTAACTCAATAGCGAGGGCGACCAGTTTGCCGACGACATCATGGGCATCCCGAAATGGTAGTCCCTTGCTGACCAGATAATCTGCAAGATCTGTTGCCGTGGAGAAACCATCTTCGGCTGCCGCCCGCATCTTGTCCCGTTGCGGCACGATTGCTGGGATCATTTCGGCGAAAGCAGTCAATGATTCCAGCACCGTGGTCACCGTATCAAAGAGGGGTTCTTTGTCTTCTTGATTATCCTTGTTGTAGGCGAGGGGTTGCCCCTTCATCATACTTAGCAGGCTGATCAAGGAGCCGAATACACGCCCAGATTTTCCTCTGACCAGTTCTGGCAGGTCGGGGTTCTTTTTCTGCGGCATGATGGATGAGCCGGTACAGAAGCGATCCGGCAATTCAATGAATCTGAATTGTGGTGATACCCAGAGGATCATTTCCTCTGCCCACCTGGAAAGATGCACCATCAGGATGCTCGCTGCGCCACAGAATTCAATAGCGAAGTCCCGGTCGCTGACAGCATCAAGACTGTTGGTGGCAACCAGATCAAAACCAAGCAGGTCGGCGGTCAGATGTCGGTCAATGGGCCAGTTTGTACCCGCCAGGGCGGCGGCACCCAGCGGCAGGCTGTTGACTCGTTTCCTGCAATCCATAAAGCGGTCAAAATCCCGGTCAACCATTTCAAACCACGCCATCAGGTGATGGGCGAAGGAAACAGGCTGCGCGACTTGAAGGTGGGTAAAGCCGGGCATCACCGTTTCCGTCTCTGGCTCAGCCAGACCGAGAATACCGAGTTGCAGTTCACGAATTTTGCTACAGATGAGATCGATCATGTCTCGCAGATAGAGTCTCAGGTCCGTTGCTACCTGGTCATTTCTTGATCGTCCGGTGTGGAGTTTTTTGCCCGTCACGCCGATTCTGTCGATCAATGCCTGCTCAATATTCATGTGTACATCTTCCAGACCCACCGACCAGGAGAAGTTGTCGCTACTTATGTCTTCGGCAATGCTCTCAAGCCCTGCCTGTATCTGCTTAAGTTCCGCGCTGTTGATAATGCCAATCGCCTGTAACATGGTGGCGTGCGCAATGGAGCCCGCTATGTCATAAAATGCGAGAGTCTGATCAAAGGTAACGGAGGCTGTGAAATTTTCCACAAAAGCATCGGTTGCCTCCCGGAATCGTCCACCCCATAATTTGTGAATCTTGTCCTTCACTGTCAACATTTTCCTTATGATGCGGTCTGAAAGAAGTGCAGATTATAACAGCAAGCCACTGAGCATGAATCAATATGAAAATCATCCGTATAGCAACTCGTCAAAGTAGGCTCGCTCTCTGGCAGGCAGAGCATGTCAAAGGATTGATTGAATCTCGGCATGATGATGTTTGCTGCGAGATAGTCGGGATGATGACAGAAGGTGACAGGCAGGCTGACGAAAAGAGTGCCAAGGGCATTGGCAAGGGCGTCTTTGTTAAGGCGCTGGAATTGGCACTGCTTGATGGTAGCGTCGATCTTGCTGTTCATTCAATGAAAGATGTGCCAGGTGAGTTACCTGATGGGCTGATGATTGCCGCCATCTGTGCCAGGGCTGATCCCAGGGATGCGCTTGTATCCAATAAATTTGACAGCATGGAAGCCTTGCCCCAGGGCGCGCTTGTCGGTTCTTCAAGTTTACGCCGCTGCCTGCAAATAGGTCGTTGCTTTCCGCAACTGCGGTTTGCTGACCTGAGAGGCAATGTTGAGACCCGATTAAGAAAGTTGGATGAGGGTCAGTACGATGCCCTGGTGCTTGCGGTTGCGGGATTGGAACGGCTACAACTTGCCCATAGAATTAGCCAGAAAATTCCTACCCAAGTGTCCCTGCCTGCTGCTGGACAGGGGGCGGTGGGTGTTGAAAGCCGGGTGGATGATGCGGCGATCAATTCGCTCCTAGGCGCGATTGCTCATAGTGAAACTCAGCTTTGCGTTTCCTCTGAAAGACTGGTGACACAAACTCTGGGGGCGACCTGTAATCTACCGGTCGCAGTCTTTGCAAGCATTGACTCGGAGGAAATATCTATCTCCTCCTTTGTAGCGGATATCAGAGGTGAAAGAGTCATTACCGACACCATCCGGGGGCAATCAAACACCGCTCCCGAACTCTCCCGAACTCTGGGCAAGCGTCTGATAGAACAGGGCGCACGAGAACTTATCGCTGATTTGGTGCACCATGAATAACCTTGTGAGGCACCGATGAAGAGCCCTCAGCCGATGAAGAGCCCTCAGCCGATAAAGAGCCCTCAGCCGATGAAGAGCCCTCAGCCAAAGAGCCAAGTGTTACTCACCCGACCCGCCGGAGAGAATGAAGCACTTGCCGCCAGACTAAAAACGCAGGGCTACGAGGTACATATCCGCCCCATGATACATCTGTCTGGACTATCGGACCCCCAGAGTCTTAAACAAACCGCCATGCACCTGGATCAGTATCACAAGATCTTGTTTGTGAGTAAAAGTAGCGTCCGCTTCGGCTTGGCAATCGCGGAACAATACTGGCCACAGTGGCCCACAAGACCGGAATGGCTAGCGGTGGGACCAGGTACTGCCCGGGAACTTGATGAATTTGGAATTCGGGCAAGTTATCCCGAGTCTTCAGGTAGCGAGGAGTTATTAAGCCTTCCGCAACTATGCCGTCTGAGTGGTGAGCGACTGCTCATTGTTCGCGGCAGAGGTGGCAGGGAGTTGCTTTTTGCTGAGCTTGTCCGGCGTGGTGCCGAGGTTGAATACTGGGAAGTCTATGAGCGATCTGAACTCATATACGATGATCTTGCAGAAGATATGGCTGAAGTTGCGCAGCCGCATGGCCGACTGCTTGTCGTCCTGACTAGCATGGAGATTATGGAAAATTTTGCCCGGCAGGCAGGTCCCCTTGCCAAGCACTGCCTGGTGCTGGTTCCGTCGCAACGAATTGCAGACCGGGCAAGGTTGTACGCTTTCCCTAAGGTGCTCAATGTGGGTGGTGCTTCCGAACAAGCCCTGTATGATGCGATTGTCAACGCGACATACCAGGATGACACTTAGCACCTCGCCAACCGATACTTCCAGGCACCAAAGATGACTCAAATTTCCAGAGAAACAGAAAGAGACGATACTGGGACCGGTAATAAGAAGCGCTCCCGGGTCGGTATTGTCTTTTATCTGCTGGTGTCGCTGGTGTTCATAAGCCTCCTATCCTGGGCAGTCTATGTGTTCTACCAGCAGATATTAAAAGACCGGTTGCCGGGTGGTACCCCGGAGCACATCAGGCTGGAGCGGCTTGAAGCACAGTTTCAGGCAAATAGTGCCACTATCGCGACACTCCAGGAGATGCTTAATCAATACCGGGACGACCAAGTATCTGCCGATCAGGCATTAGAAGAATTCAGACAGCAAACCATGATTGGGATGGCTGATATACGGGACAACCTGGGTACCAGTAGCCAGGATTGGCTCTATGCGGAAGTTGAATACCTGATCCGTATGGCGAACCAGCGGGTGCTGATGGAAGGGGATACAGCCTCAGCACTGACCCTGTTACAGACGGCGCACAAGATCATTGCGCCGGCGGAGGGTTTGACAGCACATGAACTCCGTCAAGCCCTGGTCAAGGATATAGCGACACTGAAGGCGGTTGCCAGCCCGGATCTTGAAGGACTGTATCTTGAATTGTCTGCCCAGATTGGTCAGGTCAGCAAGTTGCCGCAAAAGATTCCCGGTGTTGAACCCAAGCCGCCGGCGCAGGCACCTGAGGATAGTCCCCAGACGATGAGTCAACGAGCGTTTGCACTGGTTGTCGCCATGGGCAACAGAATAATGGATCTGGTTGATTTTCGGAAAGGAGGCGCGCCAGTTGCGCCCGTCCTGCTCCCGAGCGAGGAATACTATTTACGGCACAACCTGATACTGAAGTTTCAGATAGCGCAGATGGCACTGCTTGAAAAGAATCAGGAGGTTTATCAGACCAGTCTTGCCGAAGCCCAGGATTGGGTGCTTACCTATTTTGATCCGGACGATGCGGTGACCAGGGCAATGCAGACCTCTCTTATCCAATTACACCAAGCCCGGGTGGGCGGAAAAGTGCCTGATATCAGCAATTCTCTGCGCGAGGTGCGTAGTCTATTGGCGAAATTCCATCAGGCTGGAAGTCGGTGAAACGCACACTGATTATCCTGCTTCTGGTGATGATATTTGCCGGGGGGCTAGGGACTCTGATCGCAAATGATCCGGGATATGTTTTTGTTGCCTACCGGGACTATTCTTTGCAAACCAGCCTCTGGGTGATGCTCGGCATGGCCCTTGTCATGCTACTACTGGTTTATCAGGGTGCCAGGTTGGTCAGGCTGTTGCTCGGCTCTCCCAGGCACTATCGCAATTGGCGCACTGGCAAGAAGGCAGACAGAGCAAGCCGGTTGACGCTCAAAGGCTTGAGACTGCTACTTGAAGGTGAGCATGAGCGAGCGCGCCGATATTTGGACACAGGCGCAGAAGACAGTTTAGCGAAGGGGATCAACTACCTAGCGGCGGCGAGAGCGGCTGACGATGTCGGTGATGACGAGGCAAGGGAGAGGTATTTCCGACTCTCGGAGGAAGTTGACCCATCGTTGCACAGGGCAAGACAGATGACGATAGCAACCCTTGCACTGAGGCGGGGCGACTATGCGTTGAGCCTGGAGGCGCTGGCGGGGTTAACGCCCAACAAACTATTGCTGAACCTCAAACAAGAGGCTCTCTCGCAACTGGATGACTGGCGAGGCATGCTTGCCCTGGTACCGGCTCTCTCCAGGACCGACCAGTCAGCTGCTCTCGCCTATGAAAAGCAAGCGATCGCCCGCGGATTTGAGGAGGAGAAACACCAGGATGCAGATTTGACGAGGAGCTTCAAGTCGCTTTCTCGGGCGGCTAGGGAATGTCCTGAGGTCATCCTTGCCTATAGTGAGGCTCTGTCATCCAAGGAGACAGTGGAGCCGCTTGTCCGGCAGGCTATCCACCATGAATGGAATCCTCAACTCCTGGAGCTTTACGCCAGCCTTGATTCGGTTGCGGTCAAGTTAAGAATGAAGACCGCTGAAAAATGGTTAAAAGACCATGCAGATGATGCGGCGTTGCACTACTGCCTAGGCTGCATTTATGAGCAGGCGGGCGACAAAGACCGTGCCCGGGACTACTACGCAAAAAGTATTGTTGAAGGCGTGTCTGTCAGCCCGTCCGTAAAGGTGTCCGCCCATAAAAAACTCGCCAACCTCCTGGCTCTGGAAGGTGACTTGGTGCGCAGTAATGAGCATCTACGCAAGGCATTAGAGCAGACCCGCCTGTAAATCCCGGAAACAAGGCACCCTTGTCTGTGCAACTTTTTTACGAACAATCGCTATCACTCCGGTGGTGAACTCGGATGCGGTGAGTCTGGCTTGAAAGTGCTGCCGCTTCGTGGGCACTCACAGGGGCTCGATTTGCAAGATCTTCCCTCCTGGGTGGAGGTGTGCCATATGTTTCTGAGCTTATGCAGACCCACGGGTATCCAGTAACTGAGCATATTTACTTGGCTGACCTGACTCTCAATCGCGCAACCTTGCCAACTTCGATTGAGGGAAATGAGCGTTTCAATCGTTTGCAACTATCGTCACCTACAGGTTCGTCCAATGATCTCAGCAGAAATGCATGACCCCGCTCGTTTTCACCGAAGCGAAGCACCGACCATTGCACGGGAATTTGATTTATTCAATTTGCCACATGGCTTCGTTGAAAATCCGTATCCGTACTATCATGCGCTGCGAGAATATGAACCAATTAAGCGTCTTACGGATGAATCAATCCTATTGACGAAATACGCAGATCTGCTGCGTGTTTACAAGCAACCAACAGTTTTCAGTTCAGATAAGAAAGTCGAATTCGGCTGCAAATTTTCTAGAACGCCTACGTACGAACACCACACGACCAGCCTTGTATTTAACGATCCTCCGATTCACACCCAGACGCGAAGTATTATCCAAAGAGCGTTTACACCCCGCGCAGTGTCCACAATGGAGCAAGGTATTAATAAATTGGTTGACGACTTGATCGACAAACTGGGAGAGTCAACACGGTTCGACCTTGTTGAGGATTTCGCTGCCGCAATTCCGGTAAATGTGATTGGCAACCTGCTGGCAATACCTGATGATGATCGCGGCTCGTTGAGGGGTTGGTCGCTGGCTATTCTGGGAGCGCTGGAGCCGGAGATTTCAAGCCAAACGCTAGAGAAATCAAACATTGCTGTAAGGGAATTTCTTGATTTCCTTCGAGATCTTGTTGCTGATCGTCGTTGCCATATTTTGGACCCGGAATTTGATATTTTGACACGGCTGATAAAGGGTGAACCCAATGGCGAGCGATTAAGCGAACAAGCACTACTGCACAATTGCATTTTCTTGCTAAACGCGGGCCACGAGACTACAACTAATCTAATAACCAACGCGCTTGTTTCGTTGTCGGAATGGCCAGAGGAAAAAGAAAAACTGATTTCCGCCCCCGATCTGATTGATACTGCAATTAACGAGTTTCTTCGATTTGAGAGTTCCAATCAGCTTGGTAATCGCAGGGCTGTCCGGGACTCTGGAATTGGTGGTATTGAAATTCTCGCAGGCACGCCAGTTACGTTATGTATTGGGGCAGCGAATCGAGATCCCGAAAGATTCGAAAACCCCGATGTTCTGGATATATCCAGAAAACCAAACCAGCATTTAGCATTTGGAAGTGGACCTCACGCATGCCTTGGTAATAATCTTGCGCGGCTTGAGGGTCGAATTGCGATAGCCCGATTTGTTGAACGTTTGCCAAACTACGAACTGGCCGGATTGCCCCAACGCTCTGGTCGAGTGCGATTTCGTGGGTACACGCGTGTGCTGGTTTACCCGGGTGTTCATAGCTGACGTACCTATTTTGTCTTATTTTATATTGAAAGGGGAACAAGTGGTGCTTGTGTTGCGCATCCCGTGTACTCGTACCACTAACGCTTTTTCGCGGTACCTGGTTTGTTAGTACCATTCTTCCGAGAATCACGCCGAATATGCAGGAGTTGACGCAGACAAATTGACGCATGGCTAACGAAGACGAAATTTTCCAAAGTTTCATGAAGTTGCGCGGGCGCATCGCGAGAGCGGTGCTTGGCATTGTGCCTCCAAAGGAAGTCGAAGATATCGTCCAGGAAACCTACGTTCGCGCATGCCAAATCACCAACAAAGAAGCTATAACTGAGCCACAGGCGTTCTTATTCAAAATTGCCCGGAACCTGGCGCTCGATTACGTTAAACGTGCCGATACGCGTTTGTCGGTAAGTATCGGTGATACTGACGAAGCTGTTGGAATTAGCTCATCTCTATTAACTGACAAAACGTTTAACGAAGTTGTCTCGAGCGAGGAATTTTCTGACTTTTGCGAGGCCGTTCGACGACTGCCGATACAGCGCCGTCGAGCATTTGTATTAAAAAAGGTCTATGGATACACCCAGCGCGAGATTGCGACAGAGATGAAGCTCAGTGAGAAGACAGTTGAACGACACATCGCCTTGGGTATGGAGAATTGCATTGAATATCTCAAGAGACACGATCGGAGTAGCGATGCCAAATCATCGTTGCACAAGGGGCGAGTGTCGTGACTAACGTCGTTCAACTCGATAAGAAAAAGCGGAGTTATCGAGAAGCAACCGCGTGGATGTCAAAGCTTGATCGAGGATTGTCTAACGCGGAAGAGCAGGCGTTACGAATCTGGATGAATGAAAATTCAGACAATGCAAACCTGTTTCTCGAAGTGGTTAATGTTTGGGACAAGATGACTACTCTATCGCACTTATCTGATCTTTTTCCGGAGCCTAAGCGGCGGAAGCCATGGGAACCAGGCTTGGCAGCAGCGGCTGCCGCTGTTGTTGTCTTCAGCGTCGGCTTTTGGGCGTATATCGGTTTACAAATGCCGTCCGACCTGCCTGTCAACGAAGTACAATCCACAGACACCGTGTACGAAACAGCGATTGGTGAGCAGTCGTCGGTCGTACTGGCTGACGGATCGCGGTTCGTCTTGAACACCAACAGTCAGCTACGTGTTCGTTACACACCTCACCAACGGATACTCTCTCTGGTTCGAGGCGAAGTACACGTCGAGGTCGCGGGAGATGCGAGCCGACCACTGAGCGTCGTCGCGGGAAACAATATCGTACAGGCTGTGGGTACCGCGTTCGATGTAAAGATTACAAGCGAAAACAGTATCCAGGTTGTTGTCACCGAAGGTAAGGTCTTTATTGGACTACGTCCAACTCCAAGCAATCCGTTAGCAGAACCATCGACCCCGGTATTGCCGCCCACTTCCTTGACCGTTTCTCAAGGCGAAGAGATTGAGCTGGGTTCGCTGGATGCGAAGGTAGAGTCTGTTTCTCCGGAAGACATTGAAGTGAGGCTCTCCTGGCGAGAGGGCAATCTGATTTTTCGGGGTGAAACGCTCGAAAGTGCAATGGATGAGATCGGCCGTTACACCACCGTCGAATTCGTTTTCGTGCACGAATCTCTCAAACACGAAGTCATCACTGGTCGCTTCAAGGCCGGCGATGTTGAGGGGCTACTGGCAGTACTGCAAGAAAACCTTGGTATTGTCTATGAGCGAACCAATGATGGGCGCATCTTGCTTAGCAGCCTATAACTATTTCATCAAGTATTTAGAACTGTCCAAGGAGGACACGCATAGGTGACTTAAAAAGCAATGCGGAAATTCAGTTGGGGGAAAATGCCTGCTATTTCGTCTCTGCAGGGCAAGCGCGAAATGTGCGCATTGGGGGGAGTCACGAAGAAAGAATGCTGGTTCGTATTCTGTGTGCGGCGGTGCTTGTAGCGTTGTCGCAGTTTGTTTGTGCTTTGAGCGCAAACGACGGCAAGTCGATTTCTTTCAACATCCCTTCACAACGTGCGGATACAGCACTGGTTGAGTTTGCTGAGCAGGCCGATCTCACCTTGGTTTTTCGAGTGGAAGACGTTCGAGGTTTGAACACTAGTGGATTAGTCGGGGAATACAGCATAGTGGAAGGCATTGGCATTCTTCTTGCTGGAACGGGATTACAGCCAACGCTCAAAGATCAGTTAGTACTCAGTATTAACACAGTAGCGATTTCAACGAGATTCCAGGGGGATGAAATGAACAACAAAAAGAAAGGTCTACTTGCCGGCCTTGCGGCGATACTTCTAGGGACAGGGGCGAACGCTCAGGACGTCTCGGGCACCGAAACCATTGAAGAGATTCTGGTTACAGGTTCTTACATAGCGCGTACTGCCGGGGATGATGCATCGCCCATTCTAAATATCGGGCAGAAAGAACTTTCCCGAGAAGCGAACACAACCATAGCCGACATCTCGATTCATATACCCTCCAACGTTGGTACGGAAGTTCAAGCAAATATTTTCCGACAAAACTTCTCGGCCGGTACCGCCTCGCTTAATCTCCGAGGGCTTGGTCTAAATTCTACGCTTGTGCTGATTGACGGCAGAAGAGTCACCCAAAGTGGTGCCTACGGTCAGGACGGCAGTTCATTTGTGGATCTCAATTCGTTTCCTGCCATTATGCTGGATCGTGTCGAAGTTCTTGAGGATGGTGCATCGGCGACCTACGGTTCAGATGCCGTCGCGGGTGTCGGCAACTTCATAACGCGAAAAACCTTCGAAGGCGCGGAAGTCCGTGTTTCTTATGCCAAGACATCTGATGGTCCACAAGATGACTTCGATGTCGGATTTGTCGTCGGCCGTAAATTTGAAAACACGGATGTCGTGTTCGGATTGAACTACTTTCAAAGAGACTCGCTACGTGCCGCCGACCGCGCCTTTACGGACCCGGACGTATTCGGCGTCGGCTTTAGTGCGGCTGGCCAACCTGGCAACTTTGTTGTCAGTGACTTGCCAGGCCTGACGCCAGATCCAAATTGTGAAGCGTCTGGCGGGTTTCTTCGTGGGGGACTGTGCCGGTTCAACTACATTGTTTTTAACGAACTCTTCGTACCGGAGACCCGTCTGCAGTCTATGCTAAATGTTACTCACGATGTGTCGGACAATACTGAGCTTTATGGTAGCTTGCTGGTCACTCGCAACACTGTGGACGACCAAATAATTCCGCCCAGTCTACCCACCGTTATTGCCGGTAGCCCTGCCAATCCTGCTATTCCCGCCAGTCATCCTGACAATCCGTTTGACGCAGATGTTATCGTTGCCATCGCCCGACCCTTCGGTGCGAACTCGACGCCTGGGATCATTAACCGGGATAACAACACAACACGATTTGTGTTTGGCGCAAAAGGTGACATCGGTGGTGGTGCCTGGAGCTACGATGTAGCCTATCAGTACAGTAAGAATGAGTATTCGTTCAATTATCCCGACGTTCTTCGATCTCGTCTGGAGGCTGCGTACCTCGGTGCGGGTGGGCCAAACAATGACGAAACCTTTAACCCATTCGGTTTATCCAACAACAACAGCGCGACCGTTATCGACGATATCAGGTGCGATTGCGTCGTTGACTCCGAAGCAGACCTTCACACGCTAGATTTCGTGGCCTCCGCTGAGTTCGGTAATCTGGCCGGGGGTGCAATCGGTTTTGCCTTTGGCGCTCAGTTTCGCAAAGAATCACTGGCTGTCGATTATAGTAAAGACTTCGAGTCGTTTGACTTGACCTTCCTGGTCGGCGCGTCGGATTACAGCACCGAACGCGACGTGTCCGCGGTCTTTGCCGAAGTACTATTCCCCTTGACAGATAGTTTTGAGGCGACGGTCGCGGTCAGGTATGAGAATTATGAGGGGTTTGGCTCCACCGTTGATCCGAAACTGGCTCTGCGATGGCAGGCGAATGATTTTGTAGTCTTTCGGGGTTCTGTCAGTACCGCGTTTCGGACGCCGACGTTATTGCAGGCATTCGGCAATTTCGCCGCTGTAAACGACTTCCTGGATAGTAGCGGAGCATTCCAGTTCCGAGCGGATTTGACCAGCGGTAACCCGGATCTCAAGAATGAAGAAGCGGATGTTTTCAATATTGGTGTTGTCCTAACGCCCACCGAAAACCTTGATATTGGTCTGGATTATTGGAGCTTTGACTACAGCGATGTCATCACCAAGGAAAATGCCAATACGGTGCTGCTCGCTGCCGGAGGACCGGGAAATTGCGCTGCTCCAATGCCAAGTCCGGACCTGATTTGCAACGGCACCGCCTTCATTGCGACACGGACCGACTTCTTTAATGCCGCTACACTGGAGACGAATGGAATAGATCTGAGTGTTAGGTATTCGCGTGAAACGAACGTCGGCTTATTTGGCATTGACGCCGATCTAACCCGGATATTGACCTTCGATATTCAAGAGTCTGCAACGAGTCCAACGCTTGATGTCCTTGGACGTCGTAACTTCTTTACCTTTGCCCGCTCAAATCAGAAGGTGAGGGGTTCGGCAACGTTTTATTGGGAAGGAGAGCATCACGGCGCCAATGTCGTTGTTCGCCACATCGGTGGATATGTGAATGATGGAATTCCCGTGACCGCAGAGATCGACAGCCATACGACGGTGGATTTGCAATATACGTACTCCGTTGACAATATCGGGTTGTCGATAACAGTCGGTGTAGCTAACGTGTTTGACGAAGATCCGCCGTTGGTTGCCACCAACTTCAACTACGACACTCAAACGCACGACCCGCGAGGCCGAATTCCGTACGTACGCCTCAGCAAGAACTTCGACTTCTAGAACCTTGGGTGTGCGAGTGATACTGTTATCTTTCGGCAGTGTCACAAGAGCTAGCTGCTCGCGAGCAAGTTCCGCCACTATTCATGGTGGCGGAATTGTTTGAGCACGGCAGGGGTCAGAGGTATTGCCTATAGTCGGCTAGATACATATGGAGGAGCGCGACCGTGCACAGTGATTTGATCGATATTTCGAAGCAACCGGAATTCCAAAGGCTGGCGCACAAGAGGCGCCAGCTTAGAGTGATCATGACCGGTTTGATGTTATTCGTATTTGGCGCTTACACAATATGCTGGGCGTATTTTCCGTCAGTCCTCAACTTGCAAGTTCCGACCAATAGTGCCGTCACTGTCGGTATCTGGTTCACGGTTGTGGTCGTTGTCTTAGCCATCTTGTTGTCCGCATATTACGCGTTGATTGCTGGCAATCAGCTAGATGAATTGAATAATCAGCTACGAGAGTTGGTTGCTCATGACGACTAACAATCGATCGATTCTTACCCAGGGCGTCCTCGTATTCCCGTTTTTGTTTTGTTTCACGCTAGCGCATGCCGCAGAGTTGATTTCCGGTCCTGTCGAGAAGTAGGCGTTGAACATCACGGCGATCGTTATCTTTGTGGCGTTTGTCCTGACGACGCTGGCAATTACCTACTGGGCAGCACTTCGGACGCGTACCACAGAGGAGTTCTATACGGCCGGGGGCGGCATTCCGGCATGGCAGAATGGTGTCGCAATATCGGGTGATTTCCTTTCAGCAGCTACGTTGTTGGGTATCACAGGTGTCATCTATTCGCTGGGCGCTGACGGCCTGATCCTGATAGCCGCGACGCTTGGTGCCTGGCCTGTTGTATTGTTTCTTATCGCCGAAAGGTTGCGCAATCTCGGCAAGTATACGTTTATTGACGCTATTTCCTTTCGTCTTTCGGCATCGAAGATCAGACCGATGGCAGCGGTGGCATCGCTTTTCGTGCTGGTTTTTTACCTTATAGCGCAACTGGTCGGCGCGGGCAAATTGATTCAATTGTTGTTCGGTCTGGACTACGTGTTTGCTGTAATTACAGTCAGCTCCTTGATGATGATTTACGTCACATTCGGTGGAATGTTGGCGGCCACATGGGTGCAATTCATCAAAGCCATCATGCTGGTAGTCGGCGGATCAATCATCGCATTGCTTTTGTTGTTCCATTTTGATTTTGACGTCGGCAGGATATTTGTCAGTGCAGTTGATACCCATCCCAGCGGCCAGCGTATCGTTGAGGTAGGTGGCTGGCTAAAAGATCCGTTGTCCGTCGTTTCTGTGAGCATGACATTGCTCTTCGGGTTTATTGGACTGCCACACATATTGATGCGCTTGTTCACCGTTAAAGACGCTTCGGCGGCGAGGAAATCAGCGTTCTATGCGATTTCAATTATCGGCTACTTTCAATTACTGATCATACTGATTGGATTCGGTGCTATATCGCTGATCATGTCGAACGATATGTATCACGACGCGGCAGGAAAGCTGATTGGTGGCGGTAACATGGTGGTCTTGCACGTAACGCATTTCCTTGGCGGCGATTTGTTGCTCGGTTTTATAGCTGCCGTCACCTTCGCGACGATCCTGGCCGTCGTTTCCGGTCTGACGATATCCGCTGCGGCCACAATCGCACACGACCTGTACGCTGGTACCTTTGCGAAAAGGGAGGTCTCGGAGAAAAAGAAAATGCAGGTGTCGAAGCTTGCGGTCGTCGGTACGGGATTGGTGGCCATTATCCTGGGTATTGTCTTTGAACATCAAAACGTGGTGTTCGTTTCAAACCTCGCAATGGCGATTGCCGCCAGTGCGAACGCACCCGTTCTCATTATGGCGATGTACTGGAGGGGCCTGACGACGCGTGGTGCTATGGCAGGCATTCTAGTCGGACTCTTCAGCTCCGTGTTGCTGATACTCGTGGGGCCTCAAGTCATGGTAGATCTCATGGGTATGGAAAAAGCACTGTTTCCATACACCTATCCCACCATTGTTTCCGTGCCGCTTGCTTTTCTTTCGATCTGGTATTTCTCGTTCAGTGACAAGAGTGAGTCAGCTGCCCGGGAGAAGCTTGCGTTCAATGCACAGTTCGTGATTTCGGAGACAGGTATTGGTGCAACAAAAGCGATAAAGCACTAGAATTAACGGTCTATCGGCTTGTTTGGAGCTAGAGCGATACCGGGCGATTACGACGAAAGAGTGACTTCTCTTATGGATGATCCAAAGTACCTGAGTGGGTTTGGCAATGAATTCGAGACGGAAGCCGAGCGGGGTGCCCTGCCTATTGGTCAGTTCAACCCGCAAAAAGTCAACTATGGTTTGTATGCCGAGCAACTTAGTACGACCGCCTTCACTGCACCTCGTGATCACAGTCGCCGTACCTGGTTCTACAGAATACGACCGTCTGCTGCGCAGGGCGACTATCGTGCCATTGATCAGGGCCTGGTTCGCAGCGGCCCTATTAGCGAGGTCGCTGCACCACCGAATTTGTATCGGTGGGACCCGGTACCGGTGCCGGATCAGCCAACTGATTTCATTGACGGTCTAATCACCTATGCGGCCAACGGAAAGGCCGGCGTTGAGGGTGTTGCGATTCATATCTATGCGGCGAACAAAACGATGGATGGCCGCTTTTTCTACAACGCCGATGGCGAATTTCTGTTCGTACCGCAGCAGGGTCGCCTGATCATTCACACGGAATGCGGCACCTTGCATCTCGATCCGGGAGAGATTATTGTCATACCGCGTGGCTTGAAGTACCGTGTGGAACTACCCGACGGTTCCGCTCGCGGCTACATTGCCGAGAATTATGGCGCGCCGTTGATACTGCCGGACAGAGGGCCGGTCGGTGCAAATGGTTTTGCGAATGATCGTGATTTCATGGTACCTGTTGCCGCTTATGAAGACAACGATGGCGACTTCGAATTGATCTGCAAATTTGACGGCGGAATGTTCGCCTGTGATATGGACCATTCACCGCTGGACGTTGTTGCATGGATCGGAACAAGCTACCCGTACAAATACGAGTTGTCCCGTTTCAATGCCATGAACACGGTGAGCTATGACCATCCCGACCCATCCATTTTTACGGTGCTGACATCACAGACCCAAACCGCCGGTACCGCCAATCTCGACTTCGTTATCTTTCCGCCGCGCTGGATGGTAGCGGAGAACACGTTCAGGCCGCCTTGGTATCATCGCAACATCATGAGTGAATTCATGGGATTGATTGAAGGCATCTACGATGCAAAGGAGCATGGTTTCGTGCCAGGTGGAGCAAGTTTGCATAACTGTATGTCACCGCACGGGCCAGAGGCCTCGGTGTTCGAGCAGGCGTCCAATGCCGAACTGGTGCCGCAACGTTACAAAGATACACTTGCGTTCATGTTTGAGTCGAGATTCGTGTTTCATCCGACAAAATACGCACTGGAATCGTCCACGCGTCAGCGTGACTACTACAAATGCTACGGTGGTTTGAAAAACCATTTTCGCGACCGCCAATAGAGCTGGAAGTTATGTTTGTTATTAATGAAACTCACGATAGCCGCCTCACTAGTTGGGTACCGTCTGCGAACGACGCAAGCTGCGATTTCAGTATTCAAAACCTTCCATTCGCGATTTTCAGGCGTAGCAATACCGACGATGCATTCCGCGGTGGAGTTGCCATCGGGGATCAGGTTGTTGACCTGAAATTACTTGCCGAAACGAACCTGTTGTCTGAACTGGCGCAAGAGGCTGTGATAGCTTGTTCGAATTCCAGATTGAACGACTTCATGAGTATGGGGGAGAGTGCCTGGACTGCATTACGATTGGCGCTATCGAAAGCCTTAAGAACGGGTTCTGCCGGACAGGTGCTTATGGGGACATGCCTGGTTCCTCAGGCAAACATTGAGTACAGTCTGCCCTGCCAAATAGGTGACTACACCGACTTTTATAGCTCTATACATCACGCGACCAGTGTCGGAGCGCTGTTCCGCCCGGACAATCCGTTGTTGCCGAACTACAAATGGGTTCCGATCGGTTATCACGGTCGTGCCTCGTCCATTGATGTTTCGGGTCAAGTGTTCCATCGACCTTGCGGGCAAACGAAGGCACTGGATGAGGTGGAGCCTTGTCTCCAGCCATGTCAGCGACTTGACCATGAGCTCGAACTTGGTATTTTTGTTGGTCCTGGGAATGCGTTGGGTAAACCGATTCCGATGGCCGATGCCGAAGGCCATGTTTTCGGTGTGTGCTTATTCAATGATTGGTCCGCTCGCGATATTCAGGGATGGGAATATCAACCCTTGGGGCCGTTCTTGGCGAAAAACTTCGCCTCAACTGTCTCACCCTGGATTGTCACCATGGAGGCACTGACGCCGTATCGTGCCCCGTTCAGTCACCCAAGTGATGACCCGCAGCCGCTTCCCTATTTAAGTTCAGTCGAGAATACCGCACAGGGTAACATTAGCATTGAACTGGAAGCCCTGTTGCAGACCGAAAAGATGCGTGCCGCCGGTGAGGCACCAGAGAGAATATCAAGGTCGAACTTTATTCATTCCTACTGGACGATCGCTCAAATGGTCACGCATCATACCGTCAATGGTTGCAATCTACGCCCGGGCGACCTTTTCGGAACGGGAACTCAGTCTGGGCCCTTACCTGAGGAGGCCGGGTCGATGCTGGAGTTATCTATGGGAGGCAAGCAGACGTTGACCCTGCAAAACGGTGAAACCCGCACTTTTATTGAAGACGGCGATGCGGTCGTCATTCGCGGTTGGTGTAAGAATGATAATGCCGCGCGCGTGGGATTTGGTGAGGTCGTCAGTACCGTGCTTCCCGCCAGGACTCTGGGTTGACAAACAATCCACCAACGTGAGTGATTAGAGTGAAACTACTTGGATACTTCAGATCGTCCGCGGCGTATCGGGTACGCATTGCACTAAATTACAAGGCGATTGAATACGAAAATATTGGTATTAGTCTCGTGCAGGGCGAACATCGATCAGAGGACTATCTAACGCTTAATCCGCAGGGGTTGGTGCCCACACTCGTAGACGGAAGCAACACCTATCATCAGTCTATCGCCATTATGGAATACCTCGAAGAGATTCACCCGGAACCTGCATTATTGCCAGGTGATCCAGCCGCCCGGGCCTCAATACGTGCGATGGCACATTTGATAGCGTGTGATATTCATCCAGTGAATAATCTACGTGTTTTGAATTACTTGAAAAATGAACTATCAGTCCAGCAGAATGAGGTGGACCGATGGTACTCGGCCTGGATTACCACTGGATTTGATGCGCTCGAAAAACTCGTGTCGAAATACGGCAATGACGACCATTGTTTTGGAAATCACTTGTCAATGGCGGATATAGTTTTGGTGCCTCAGATTTACAATGCGCGTAGATTCAAATGCGATCTTTCTTCGTTTCCTCGATTAGTGTCAATCGCGCAGTCACTGGAACAACTAGCACCGTTTGCGGCAGCGGCCCCAGAGGTCCAGCCAGATGCAAAACTTTGACTGTCGGCAAACCAGGTATAGAACTGCACGAAGTCAGCGACGTGCTGTTCAATTCAGAATCGTGAACGAGTTAGCGTCCAGTCGCATGCTGACAGATTTCGGACCATTTTCGAAGTGACCCGGCAGGATCCGATTTGGAAACCATCGCATCAAACCGTTTAACGCGCACTTATTACGCAATACATGGATTGGCTTCGGCGCGAACTCGGATTGTACTTCGACGACTATCCATCGCTTTGGCAATGGTCCGTTGACAACCTTGATCAGTTTTGGAGTTCTATTTGGGATTTCTTCGAGATCAAGAGTTCGACCCGTTATGAACAAGTTTTGGCGAACGACAAAATGCCCGGCGCATGTTGGTTCCCCGATGCCACGCTAAACGTCGTTGAGCAGGTCTTTAGACACACAAGGGCCGAATACCCAGCCATCAAATTTGCAGGCGAAAATACAAGGCTCACAGAGATGAGTTGGGCTGAGCTGACGTTTCGGGTGGTAGCACTTGCAGAAACATTGACTGAGTTGGGCGTTAAACCGGGCGATCGTGTCGCCACGTATCTCCCCAATATTCCAGAAACTACAGTCGCGTTTCTGGCAACCGCTAGTATTGGTGCTGTCTGGTCAGTTTGCGCACCGGATCTGGGTATTGATGGGGTGCTGGATCGGTTTGGGCAGATGAGCCAAAAATTCTGATCGGCGTCGAAGGCTATTAATACGCTGGCAAATACTACGAACGTGCCGAATCAGTGGCCAGGCTCGCCGAGAATTTGCCATCCGTGACAGCGGTAATCCTGGTGCCTGGCACCGGCGATGGAAGCAACAGCGAGATTTCTTCGCGGTCTTTGGGATCGTAAGACGCTAATTGCATGGGTTGGTGCCATGGTGGGGCACCACGCATCATTCTCACCAACGCAGGTGCCCTTCGACCATCCACTGTGGATTGTATATTCATCCAGCACGACAGGTGCTCCAAAAGCGATCGTTCATGGCGGTGTCATGCTGGAAGCCAGCAAGGCCTTCGCTTTGCATTTTGACCTCGGCCCCGGGGATTGTTTTCATTGGAGTTCGAGCAGGGCCCGGATCATGTGGAACATGCAGGTGACGGCCCTCTTGGTGCCGGTGCTGCGTTCTTTGACGCCTGCCGGCAAAAAAAGAGACTGGTGCCAGGAAAGATTACCCTGCTTGAACGCTTGCGGGCCATAGGATCAACCGGCTCGCCATTGCAGCCGGAAGCCTATCGCTGGGTTTATGATTCAATCAGCCGCGATGTCTTCCTGGTATCGGTATCGGGCGGTACCGACATCGCTGGTGGTTTCGTAAGCGGCGTTCCCGTTTTGCCTGTTTACGAAGGGGAGATTCAATGCAGATGCCTCGGATCGGCAGTTGCGGCGTTTGATGACGATGGCAAGTCCGTGGTTGACCAGGTTGGCGAATTGGTTTGCACAAAACCTATGCCACTCTATTTTTGGGGAGATCACGACGATACGCGATATCATGATAGTTATTTCGCCACCTACCCAGGTGTCTGGCAACAAAGAGACTGGGTTCAAATTACGAAAAATGGCGGGGCTATCATCTATGGAAGATCCGACGCGACGATAAATCGTCACGGAATTCGCATGGGAACCAGTGATATCTATCGCATAGTGGAGGAACTTCCGGCGGTGCTCGATAGTTTGATCGTAGATCTTGAGTACCCGGGTCGAGAACCGTATCTGCTACTGTTCATAGTACCAGGAAGCGGAGCTTCATTGGACGAAAGTCTTCGACTTGAAATAGAGAATAGGATCTGCACGAAATTGTCTCCACGGCATATACCCGATGACGTATTTTCAGTGGATGAAATCCCACGTACTGCGTCAGGCAAAAAGATGGAAATACCAATTCGACGATTGCTGCTGGGTCAACCATCTGAAGACGTTATCAACAAGGATACAATGGACCTCCCGCGTCTACCTGAACCCAACGATTCGGTGCCACTGTTGCCCAAACTGAAGGGACGCGGTTCGGTCACCAGTACCCGATTGGTGCGCCTATTGTGCAAAACTGTTTCGATCGTGCATATGCACGGATGAAGGAAGACGGCCCCTGGTCAAAGGCGCGTTGGAGTTAAAGACGGCAACCGTGCATTGGTTACGGCACACGGGTATTTCCGAAGACGTGAGAAGGGCCGCGAGAACACGTCCGTGATGACGCCAGACACAGTAGCATGGTCACGACTGATCGCTATATATAGAGCGCGATCGCCGCGAAAGACATTATTCTAGAAAGCTGAAACGAGTAGAAGATTTCCAGCGACATCAGGTGGTTAGTAGCGTAAGTGTGTTGTTTACACCCCTATATTGTTGGACACCTTTCATTTGGCTTCCAGAAGGTAGCCGTCATTGCGGGTTTCTTGGGCTATAGGTAAATATATCCGAGAAGATGCTGTCCTTAGACAGACCTCTTGCCACGAAAGCATCAAAGATTGCGTACACCATGGCGGGACCACCTGACACATAGACGGTCAGGTTTGACACCGAATCAAAGTCAGACAAGACGACATCACCGACGAGGCCGGTACTTCCTCGCCAGTCGGGTGAAGTATCAGGCTCGCTCACCACAGGGGTGAAGTAAAAGTTGTCATGCTCGGCTTGCCAAGCTTCACAGACCGGGCTGAAATACAGATCCCTGGCACAGACTACCCCCCAGTAAAGATGTATCGGTTGTGCGAAACCGCCTGGCTTGAGGTACTCAATGATACTTTTCATCTGGGTGATACCAGTGCTGGCAGCAATCAGTATCAGGGGCGTCGTCGGCGCCTCGGTGACATAGCAATCACCCAGTGGCATTTCAATTTCAACTTCGGTGCTTTGATCTAGAAGAAATTTGTCTAAAAGAGATTCAATGACGATAGAGTCTTCTGACCCGGGGGTTGGTCGGACATGCAATTCAATCTTGTCCGTGATGCGGGGCGAACTGGCGATGGAGAAGGGACATTCCTTGCCCGGCAATATCACATGAAGATATTGACCCGCCCGGAAATCGGCGGTTTCTCCCTCTGGCATTTGTAGTAGCACCCGACGGGTGTCGTGATTGTAATAATCAATAGTGCTGATGGAACAGTTGAATCTTTTGGGCGGTGGTGGTTTTAACATCAAGCGTCTAGCAGTGCCGTCAATACCTAAGTGCACAGGCTCAATGGCGGGACCCTTAGTTTCGTTTCATGGCGGCGAAAAACTCTTCGTTAGTTTTTGTTTGCTTCATCCTGTCCAGCAGGAACTCAATGGCGACGAGATCGTCCATTTCGTGAAGAATTTTGCGCAGAATCCAGACTTTTTGCAATTCTTCTTCCGACATCAGCAGATCTTCACGACGGGTGCCGGATCGTCTTATGTTGATTGCGGGGTAGATACGTTTCTCGGCGATCTTGCGTTCAAGATGTAGTTCAAGATTACCCGTGCCTTTGAATTCTTCGTAAATGACTTCGTCCATCTTTGACCCGGTATCAATCAGGCAGGTAGAGATAATGGTGAGACTACCGCCCTCTTCAATATTTCTTGCTGCGCCGAAAAATCGTTTCGGGCGCTCAAGTGCATGGGCGTCTATACCACCTGTCAATATTTTTCCTGATGCCGGGATGACAGTATTGTAAGCGCGTGCCAGTCGGGTCATGGAGTCCAGCAGAATAATTACATCTGTTTTGTGCTCAACCAGGCGTTTGGCTTTTTCTATCACCATCTCGCTCACCTGGACATGCCGTGCTGGCGGCTCGTCAAAAGTACTTGCTACGACTTCGCCCCTGACCGAGCGTTGCATCTCCGTGACCTCTTCCGGTCTCTCATCAATTAGCAGCACGATAAGATGACATTCTGGATGATTCCGAGCAACGGATTGGGCAATGTTTTGCAATATGAGTGTCTTACCCGCTTTGGGGGGCGAAACAATCAGCCCCCGTTGACCTTTGCCGATAGGCGATGTGAGATCAATAATTCGTGCTGTTAGATCCTCGGTACTACCGTTACCGATTTCAAGAATTAGCGGCTTGTCCGGGAAAAGCGGCGTTAAATTTTCAAACAGGACTTTGTTCCTGCTTTCAGCCGGATCGGCGAAATTGATTGAATCAACTTTGAGTAGCGCAAAATAACGTTCGCTATCTTTCGGGGGTCTGATCTTTCCGGAAATACTGTCTCCCGTTCGGAGATTAAAACGCCTGATTTGACTGGGTGAGACATAGATATCGTCGGGTCCCGCCAGATAGGATGAATCAGGAGAGCGTAGGAACCCAAAGCCATCCTGCAATATTTCCAAGGTGCCTTCGCCAATAATGGCATCGCCGCTTTTGGCGTGTTTTCTGAGTACGCTGGCAATAATTTCCTGTTTGCGGGAGCGACCCATATTGTCCATGCCCATGTCACGGGCAATTTGGAGAAGTTCCGGTATAGGTTTGGTTTTAAGATCAGTTAGATTCATAGGTCATCTTTTGGTAGTGGGTAGTGGGTAGTAGGAAAGTAACTTAACAGCGTCAGTTTTCTGGAGATTGTTTGGGTTACAGTCAGTTTGTAATGTGGTAACAGCCTGACTCAGGACTATCACGATAAGATGAATATTTGTTTGGTTAATGTTCGATTGGAGTGGCTGCGTGGGTTTTTTCAGTATCCCTAAGGGTGAAAATGATAGGTTTTTTGGACAATGTCAACTGTTTTTTATGAGAGATATGAAGCCAGCGTCGCCAGATCAGGTTCAGATGTTGCTGTCAAGGAAGGTGGTCAGTTGTGATTTTGACATCGCGCCGACCTTGGTTGCCTCAACATTACCATTCTTGAATAACATCAATGTTGGTATGCCCCGGATGCCATACTTTGGCGGGGTGCTTTCGTTAGCATCTATATCAAGTTTGCAGACTTTCATCCTGCCGTCATATTCAGTGGCGATTTCTTCTAGCACCGGTGCAATCACTTTGCAGGGACCACACCACTCAGCCCAGTAGTCAACCAGAACGGGGATGTCGGAATCTAATACATCGGTTTCAAATGTAGCATCGGATGTATGTTGGATGTCTGTCATTGTCATGCCTCCAGGGTGGTAATGAATTATGGATGAAAATTGATGAATTATGAAGGGCAATCTTGCCATCTTTCTACCGAAACATTTTCTCTGCAACACTTTTGGCAAAATAAGTCAGGATGGCATCCGCGCCCGCGCGTTTCATGCTGAGTAATGATTCCGTAATGATTGCCTCGCTTATCCAGCCCTTCTCTATGGCAGCCATCTGCATGGCGTATTCACCGCTGACCTGATAGACCATTGTTGGCATTCCGAACTCATCTTTTATCCGCCGCACAATATCAAGGTAGGGCATGCCTGGTTTGACCATCACCATGTCCGCGCCTTCGTTAATATCAAGCGCGACCTCGTGCAAGGCTTCATCAGTATTTGCCGGGTCCATCTGATAGGTTTTTTTGTCTCCCGAACCAAGATTGGAGGCGGAGCCTACGGCGTCCCGAAAGGGTCCGTAAAAAGCAGACGCATACTTGGCAGAGTATGCCATGATGATTGTGTTGTGATGACCTCCAGCTTCAAGCGCATCCCGAATGGCACCAATACGACCATCCATCATATCAGAAGGGGCTAGTATATCGACCCCCGCATCCGCCTGATTCATCGCCTGCCTGACCAAGACTTCCAGTGTGACATCATTATCAATATATCCCGTGTCGTCCAGTATCCCGTCCTGACCGTGACTGGTATAGGGGTCCAGTGCAACATCGGTCATCACTCCCAGGTTCGGGCAGGCGTCCTTGATTGCCCGCACCGCCTGAGGGGTAAGTCCGTCGGGATTATAGGCTTCGTCACCCCCGAGAGATTTCTTTGCCTGGGGCACAACGGGGAAAAGGGCTATGACGGGAATACCCAGTGCTTCAACCTCCTTCGCCTCCTGTACGAGTAGATCAAGAGACCAACGGACGACGCCCGGCATACTGGGGATAGGTGCCGTTGAGTTTTTTGCCTCATGGACAAACACCGGATAGATCAAATCCCCAACACTGAGAGCATGCTCCTGCATCAAACGGCGAGAAAAATCATGCGCTCGCATGCGGCGCATTCGGGTTTCGGGGAAGTTGCGAGTCAAGTTATCAACCTAAGAGAGACTGTCATGGAAGATGTTGCACCACAAAAGCATGAATAGAATGATTATATTATACAGATTTATGAATCTACTAAACCCCCACAGGCGACAAATTGTCAGCGACTAGGTAGGATACCGCCAGAGGGACACAGGGTCCATGTGCCGAGACTGCGGAGGGGTGATGACAAAACTAATCTATACCGCCGAAGAAATAGAAGCGGAGCACGACTACACCAGTTTGCATATTGAATCTGGGCTTAAACTTCATGGCGGGTTTGACGACCAGGGGCAATATATTTCTCCCAGGACAAGACACCGCTGGGACGCGGTCAAGGCATGGCGTGAAAGCCTTGTTCGTCGCCACCAACCCCTGGTTGAAGCGACAACAGAATTGCTGACGGAGGAGAACTTCCCGAATGTGTCACAGCAAATTCATCTCCTGAAACACGGCATTGAGCAATCCTTCTGGGATTCACTCACCATCACCGGGCTGATTGAATCTAGGGGCAAGGCATTGGCAGAAGTCGAAGCACCAGACTTTCAAAATATCATTGCGGAAGACATCAGCGAGACAGCCCTTGGCCACATGTCAAAGGGACTATTGCGGACGCATGGCTGGGATGAAGGCGGCGTGCCCGGTTCGGGCATAGGCGGACATGATGTGATGTGGTATGCGGTAAGAGACCTGATATTCGGGAAGGGGAAATACCCTATTCCAGAAGCACCGGCAAGCATAGGTCGGGAAAAGAATGAGCGGGAAATGCTGCACTTGCCACCGGAATACGAGATGCTGATTGCCTTGCTGATGAACCTGCTGATGATTGAAGTACGCGCCGAACGGGCATTTGATTTTTACGAAAAAGTGATGCGCTCAGAGGAAGTGTTTTTGGATAGGCGCAGAGAGGCAGAAGAAGCGGTGACGCTGGTTAACCGGATTCGCCAAGATGAGGCGGTGCATGTCGCCTGGCTCCAGGTGGCAATTTCAGAGTTCAGAAGTTTCACTATTAAGTCTCTTGATGGCTCGACGATTTCCGGTGCTGAAATTCTTGATCCCATCTGGGAGAAGATGATCCATTGGCACGCGGTTGAAATTCATACAACAACAAGGCACGCCAGTATTGAAGCCCTGAAGCAGAAGATCCTGGAGATTGAAAACGGTGCTCAGATTTTCGGACAATTTGAATCCCTGGCTGCCTGACATCTTGACCAGATAAAAAGGCTTGACGAAAAAGGAGGTATAGATGAAATTCGGTATCTTCTATGAACACCAACTTCCTAGACCCTGGCAAGACGGCGCCGAGTTGAAGCTGTTTCAGGATGCGCTTGAACAGGTGGAACTGGCAGACAATCTAGGCATTGATTATGCCTGGGAGGTGGAACATCACTTCCTTGAAGAATATTCACATTCTTCTTCACCGGAGATATTTCTGGCAGCGGCGTCCCAGAGGACAAAAAATATCCGTCTTGGGCATGGTATTCGGCAGGTAATTACCAACTACAATCATCCCGCTCGCACGGCGGAATGTATCGCCACTCTGGATCTTGTGTCTAATGGTCGGGTTGAGTTCGGTACTGGCGAGTCCTCGGCAATCCTGGAACTGGGTGGCTTCAATATCCCGGTTGAAAGCAAGCGCGAACAGTACCTGGAAGCCACAGAGCAAATTTGCAACATGCTAGCGATGGATCCCTATCCCGGATTTCAGGGCAAATACTTTGACATGCCCTGTCGTAACATCGTCCCCAAACCCGTGCAGAGACCCCACCCGCCCCTATGGGTGGCTTGTTCCAACAGGGAAACTATCAAGATGGCAGCGCAGCTTGGCATGGGTGCGCTGACCTTTGCTTTTGTTGACCCCTTGGAGGCGAAGCACTGGGTTGATGAGTATTACAGCATTATAAAGAGCGATGCCTGTGTCCCGATTGGGCATAGCGTGAACGCAAATATCTGTATGGTCACCAGTTTTTCCTTGCATCATGACCGTGGCGAGGCGATTAGCCGTGGGCTTGAGGGGTTTGAATTTTTTGGCTATGCGCTCGGCTCCCTCTATATATTTGGTGAGCATCAACCGGGTCGTACCAATCTGTTTGAAGAATTCCGTGTCCGGCGTAATAAGCAACTGGAAGAAACGCCCATCAACTATTTTCAGGCTTTGGCAGCTGAGCGAGGTGGTATCGGCACGCCAGACGATATGCGTGCTCACCTGAAGAAGTTTGAAGAGGTTGATGTGGATCAGGTCACCTTTATCCAGCAGGCCGGGATGAACAAACATGAGCATATTTGTGAATCCTTGGAGTTATTTGCCACAGAAGTCATGCCGGAATTCAAAGAGCGCGAAACAGCAAGGGAAGCGAGGAAGGCGGAAGAACTCGCACCGTACATTGAAGCGGCACTTGGTCGTAAGCAGTTTATGAAAACACTGAAGGACGATGAAATCCCGCTTTTCGCCGCCCTAGGACGCAGTATCGCGGAAGGATCTGACCAGGTTGAGAAAACAGCCTTGAGCAGCTCATAGAAAACAGCCTTGAGCGGCTCATAGAAAACAGCCTTGAGCGGCTC
>DKIG01000021.1 GCA_002454165.1 Gammaproteobacteria bacterium UBA6724 | reverse complement strand
TGTTTGAGTGCTTGGCGGCGGTGGTGATGCTGGCGGTGGCGGGGCTTCGCTTCTGCTGCTACCACCACCGCTGGAGCATGCAACTAGCGACATGGTTAACAAAAGCATTAACAAGAGCGTCACCAAGGGCGTCAGCATGCCTAGCAGCATGCGTCTGACGGTGCCTGCGCGCCCCGCGCCGCCAAGACTATGCAATGACTGGTTGTTTCTCATTGGTATTTGCATTTTTCGAATGTCCTCAGATGCCGCCTTTAATGGTGCTTATGCTAGCACTCCTTGTTGAGTTTTATCATAGATGCGTCCGCCCTCGCTTTTAAGTGGCGAAAACGGGAATGGCGATATGGCGGTGACGATGGTGACGGCGACGGTGGTGACAGCGGAGGCGACGCGATGACGGCGACGACGGTGACGGTGACAGCGCTGGTGGCAGCCTGATAGTGACAACGCTGGTGGCGGCGATGTGGTATCGCGGGGACGGCGACGCGATGACGGCGACGAGGTGGTGACAGCAGTTACGGCGGCGAGGTGGTGACGGCGGAGGCGACGCGACGGTGACGACGACGGTGACGCGATGACGGCGACGCGATGACGGTGGCGATGACGGTGACGGTGACGCGATGACAGCAGTTACGGCGACGCGATGACGAGGTGGTGACAGCGGTGGCGGCGCGATGACGGCGACGACGGTGGCGCGATGACGGCAGTTACGGCGGCGACGGTGGTGACAGCGGAGGCGAGGTGGTGACAGCGGTGGCGACGCGATGACGGTGGCGAGGTGGTGACGGCGACGCGACGGTGACGCGATGACGGCGGGGGCGGCGCGATGACGGCGCGACGGTGACGACAGTTACAGCGGCGATGTGGTGACGGCAGTTACGGTGACGACAGTTACGGCGACGATGTGGTGACAGCAGTTACGGCGACTACGGTGGTGACAGCAGTTACGGCGACTACGGTGGTGACGCGATGACAGCGACGGCGACGATGTGGTGACAGCAGTTACGGCGACTACGGTGGTGACGCGATGACAGCGACGGCGACGTGATGACGGCGACGCGATGACGATGGTGACGATGGCGGAGGGGCAGGGATTCGAACCCTGGATGCCTCTCGACATGCCGGTTTTCAAGACCGGTGCATTCAACCGCTCTGCCACCCCTCCGGGAAAACATGACTGATCAACACATCTCCCGTCCCACAATCGGGATGCGGAATATACGCAATATTGCGATGGTTGTTAAGACGCGGATTGATTTAATGGATAAATCTATTCTGATAGTTGTGTAGTGTCTTTTGCGATAAAAAGCGTTCAATTTCCAGCACCTGCCACACTTCCAGCAGGTCGCCGTAGTTCATGGATTGGGCGATGGACAAGTATGAGAGAGGTTTTATTATCCTTCATCAATCCGTTGGAGAATTATTTTTGCGAGCGATTGAAAATCCTCGTAGCAATTTCTGACAGCGTTTTGCTGTCCGCCAATAACGCCATCAGCAGGTTTTAACATAAACATAGGCTTGTTCGCTTCTTGCGCCATCGGCATAAGCGAGCGGTAATCTTTCAAATGCGCCAAAATATTCTCGTCATTCTCAATGCTAGGTGAACTACTACCATCAGTTATGTCCAGAACGGATTTCCTATATTCCGCAGGTATTTTGTTAATCCAGTTTAAATACGCCTTAACCGGACGGCTCAATATGGCGGAGTGCCGCATAACGATATAACCGAGCGGTTTCATCTCACCTTTTGGTAAATCAATTTTCAGAGCCTTCGGTTTCTTTTTAATCCGCTCTTTCCATGCCGTTCGCCAAGTGATGAGAGTCGGGCCCACATTGCGTAAACCTTGTAGTGAGAATAAATCTGGGGCAAGCGGTATCACCACATAATCACTGGCTATCAGCGCGGTCCGGTTGATAGCACCGAGGTTGGGACCAACATCCACAAGTGTCAGGTCGGCTTCAAATTCCTTTCCCGCGCTAGCGATCAACCTCGCAAAAGCAGCGGTAACGCGAAATGCCCGCTCGTCGCCATCCATACATTTTGACCATTGCCCAGAAAGATCATCCTCACGTTTAGAAAGCGCAAGGTCCCCTGTCAGCAAACCGATTCGCTCACTAATTTTTTCAATATATGGTTGCTCTGAAATATCCCCTATCCCCGTAAACAGGGGTGCTATAGACCCATCAATAGTTTTTTTGTCCGCGTCTTGCCAAAGCGTCGCAAGAGTTTCTTCCTCAAGAAACATCCCGCTGAGATTAGCCTGAGGATCCAAGTCAGCCACAACAATTCGATACTCCTGTTCAGCAAACATCCAGGCAAGATGATAGACGAGTGAAGTTTTCCCCAGGCCACCTTTGTTATTAAAAAATGCGATGGTTTTCATTGTTGTTTCTTTATCTTGGTAAAAATAAAAGTGTCCTGCACATCAAATTCTAGTGGCGGATTACCGTTCTGTTCCAAGGCTTTGCGCGCCGTGGCAATGCCGATTCCAAATCGTTGCATATACCCCATATTCTTCATTGCTTCGGCAATAGTGGGGTTGCGATAAGCCGTAGTCCCTTGTTGCCCGAAGTTGTCTCTGGTTACTGCACCATAAACTGATCCTGGGCTGATGATTTCCACCTTGTCGGCAAACCAATGCACTTTAACTGGTGTGTTGGAATTTTCGTAATTCCTGTGAATAATTGCATTACGGGTAAGCTCGCGTAACGCATCAAGAGGATAGTCTGGCTTTTCTATATGCCTGTCGCCGCTCGTATTCAGCGCGTTGCGGATATTCGCCTTCAAAATTTGCTCCAGTTTATGCAACTGTTCTGGCAAGGTTCCATGTATTTCTTTCTGGTCCAGTATAGGGTCCGTAACTTCGTTTCCCGCATAGCGAACAAACTGAATGTATGCGCCCGGAAACCAATTAAGCAGGTCTTTGCCTAAGATGAGAATTGCAGTAACAGTTGGCGTGCCGTCATGTGTTGTCATGCGCAACGCCTGTAATTGTGCTTCAAGTTTACGGTCATTCTCTTGCAACACTTCTGGCGATATTGCAGTCGGCAAGTATTCGTGCTCAAATTGCCGCATACCCAGATCGCTTTCCACAGACGCGCCAATCACTCCCTGCATGTCGTAGGGCATATTTCCCCATCGGCGTTTTTCCGTTAGCCAACGCTCCTCTTCGGCAGAGGCTTGTGCACGTCTTGGACCTACTCTAATCCAACATCTGCCGTCAGCCTTTACCGGCGGATTGTCCGAAGGCTCCACCTGTATCACTGCAACTTCACCAAGGTTCAACACTCTTTTGTCAACTTCCATCCTTGGAAAAGGAAGAATCTTTCCATCGCTCCGCAATCCGCCAAGTTTTTGCAATAACTCATCATCTATAGTCAGGTCGGCACTGCTACCGTCATCCATGATTCCTATGAAAACAAAACCTGGCGATTTGTGGTTGGGCAGATCATTAGCAAAGGCGCATATTGCTTTCTGGAGTTTATCCAAATCCTTGACGGATTCGGTGAATTCCACATGGTCGCTTTCCCCGCGGTTGAGAATTTTCTCCAGTTCTTGGTTGCTCAGCATGATTTCACTCTGGTGGTGGCGATATTCAATCCCTCATAGTTGGGTTGTTTGATTCCAAAAAATTCAGGAAGGTTGGCTCCCAGACCCAGCTACCGCCTTCAATTGCTTCTTAAAACGTTTGAAGTTCTCAACATATCCCATGGCGTTCAGGGTGATGCCTTGGATCTGTTCTGCTGTGAGTGGGCGAATGACCTTGCCGGGAGAGCCCATGACGAGTGAGCCGTCGGGGATTTCCTTGCCTTCCGGGACCAGGGCATTGGCGGCTATCAGGCAGTTTTTACCGATCTTGGCGCCAGTGAGGATAACGGCGTTGATGCCAATCAGTGAGTTGTCGCCAATCTCGCATCCATGTGCCACCGCTTGATGCCCCAGAGTGACATTCTTGCCGATGCTCAGGGGCATACCAACATCAATGTGCAGGACGGCGCCATCCTGAATATTGGTATTTTCGCCGATGGTAATCAGTTCGGTATCTCCCCGAAGCACGGCGTTAAACCAGACGCTGGTGTTATTTTCCAGTATCACTGAACCGAGGACGGTGGCGTTGTCCGCTATCCAGTAATCATCGCCTCGTATCTCAACTTTTCTTGTCCCCAGATCGTAAATCAATGTCCTGTCCCTGCCGAGAAAGCAAGCATCAGATTACCACAGTCGGGGCTCCGTCCTCTAAATCCCTATCCCAGCCAGGCTCTTGCGTTACGAAACAACCGCATCCAGGGGCTATCCTCGGCGGCATCACTACCGCCGACACTGTCATCATAGGTGCGCCAGGTATTTTGCACATTTCTGTAAACCCTTTCCGGATGCGGCATCATCGCCAGGACTCTGCCGTCTTCACTAGACACCGCCGTCACTCCCCCTGGGGAGCCATTGGGATTGTATGGGTAACTTTCGGTCACCTTGATGTCGTGGTCAACGAAGCGCAAGCAGATCTGCTCCCTGGCGGCGAGTGCGTCCATCTGCGCCGGTGTAATAGCCGCCCTGCCCTCGCCGTGACTGACCACTATGGGCATATAGGAGCCTGCCATCTCGGCGAAGAAAAGGCACCGACTGGATTCCACCCTGACCAGGGAAAATCTGGCTTCATACTGCTCTGACGCATTGCGCACGAACCTGGGCCAGTGTGCCGTGCCTGGTATCAGCGTTTTCAAACTGGCAAGCATCTGGCAACCATTACAGGCACCCAGAGTGAAGCTGTCCTCACGGGTAAAGTATTGCTCAAACATATCGCGCATCTTGTTGTGATAGAGGATGGACTTTGCCCAGCCCTCACCGGCGCCCAGAACATCGCCGTAGGAGAAGCCACCACAGGCAGCCAGCCCTTTGAAGGATGACAGATCCAGACTGCCAGCAAACAAATCACTCATATGAACATCAATGGCGGCGAAACCTGCCCGGGTGAAAGCCGCCGCCATTTCCACCTGGCTATTGACGCCCTGGTCTCTCAGTATCGCCACGCGGGGTTTGGCGCCGCTAGTCAACATTGGCCTAGTCAACATCGGCTCAGTCAACATCGGCTTAGTCAACATTGGCTCAGTCAACATTGGCTCAGTCAACACCGGCTCAGTCAACGCAGGCTTAGTCAACACCGGCTCAGTCAACACCGGCTCAGTCAACACAGGCGCAAGGATGTTTTCATCCGGGGCAAAAGTCAGTTTCACACTGAGGCCAGGATCTTCGTCCTTCAGGATATGCTCAAATTCTTCTCTAGCGCAGTGCGGGTTGTCACGCAGACGCTGGATTTCAAAACTGACCCGGCCCCAGATCTGTTGTAGCCTGCCCCGCGTTTCCTGGTAGATTAACTCACCGCCCTGGAACACCCGCAACTTGGCGGCGGCGTTCAGACTACCAGCAACGCAAGTTTTGATGCCGAGGTCATCAAGTTGCCTGAGCAGGGCATCCACTTCAGACTCGGCAACCTGAATCACCGCGCCCAGTTCCTCGTTAAACAACCAGGGCAGGAGATCCCGGTCTGGGGGGGCATCAATGTCAATGCCAGACCGGGCGGCGAAAGCCATTTCCAACATTGTCACTATCAACCCGCCATCGGAACGGTCATGGTAAGCCAGTAGTTTCTCCCTTGCGCCCTGGATAAATTTGAAGAAGGATTTGATGACTTGCGGCGCCTCAAGGTCAGCTGCCTCCTCGCCCAGTTCGCCGTAGCATTGGGCGAGGACGCTACCGCCAAGCCGCATCTTGCCGCCGGACAGATCAAGCAGTAGCAGTTTGCTGTTCGGCACCTGTTGCAATTCTGGTGTCAGGGTTTGTCGTATGTCATCCAGGGGGGCAAATGCCGAGACAATCAACGACAGAGGTGAGGTCACGCTCTTGGCATTAGCACCGTCCTGCCAGTGGGTCGCCATGGACATGGAATCTTTGCCCACGGGTATGGTGATTCCCAAAGCCGGGCAGAGTTCCATTGCCACGGCATGTACCGCATCAAAGAGTCGGGCGTCTTCCCCTGGCGCGCCCATGGCTGCCATCCAGTTTGCCGACAAACGGACATCCGTGATTTTTTCTACGGCGGCGGCGGCAATGTTGGTGATGGACTCGCCCACCGCCATCCGTGCAGAAGCCGGGCTGGACAAGAGGGCAATCGGTGTGCGCTCGCCCATTGCCATTGCCTCCCCCGCGTAGCCGATATAACTGCTTGAGGTCACCGCCACATCAGACACCGGCACCTGCCAGGGTCCAATCATCTGATCTCTTGCTACCAAGCCGCCGACACTTCTGTCACCAATTGTCACCAGGAAGTTTTTGCTGCCGACGGTGGGGTGACCAAGCACCCTGTGCAGCGCGTCTGTGAAGTCCTGCCGCGCGTATTTGCCGGTGGTTTTTTCTGTGGTTGGCAAGGGCTGGGAGGTCACCCGCTTGTGTAGCCTTGGGGGTCCACCGAATACCAAAGACAGCGGCAGGTCAACCGGCACTTCCCCCAGCAGGTCGTCTGATACCTTGAGCCGGGGAGATGCTAGGGCCTGACCGACTATCGCAACGGGGCATCTTTCCCGCCGACATATAGATTCAAACCTGGGCAGATCTCTGGTTGGCACTGCCAGCACATATCTTTCCTGCGCCTCGTTGCACCAAATTTCCAAGGGTGTCATGCCCGGCTCCGCACTGGGCACGCGACGCAGGTCAAACTCGCCGCCGACACCACCGTCCCTGACGAGTTCTGGCAGAGCGTTGCACAGGCCGCCAGCACCCACATCGTGGATAAACTGGATGGGATTCTTGGCACCCAACTGCCAGCACTGGTCTATCACCTCCTGGCATCGGTGCTGAATTTCTGGATTACCCCGCTGCACACTGGCGAAGTCCAGTGCCGCATCACTGGTACCAGTCGTCATGGACGAGGCCGCGCCTCCCCCCAGTCCAATGCGCATGGCGGGGCCACCAAGCACCAGCAATGCCGCACCCGGTTCAATCCTGGTCTGCTCTATATGCTCGGCGCGGATATTGCCCAGCCCGCCCGCTATCATGATGGGCTTGTGATAACCATAGACCCTGCCAGCAACTTCCATCTCAAAGGTACGGAAATAACCAGCGATATTCGGGCGACCGAACTCGTTATTAAAAGCCGCACTGCCTAGCGGCGCTTCAATCATGATATCCAGTGCCGAGGCGATAGGCTCTGGCTTCCCGTAGTCGGTTTCCCAGGGTTGCACAAATCCGGGTAGTTTGAGGTTTGATACTGTGTAGCCGGTCAAGCCTGCTTTGGGCTTGGCACCGCGACCAACAGCACCTTCATCACGAATCTCCCCACCGGCGCCGGTCGCCGCCCCGGGGAAGGGGGCAATAGCAGTCGGATGGTTATGGGTCTCAACCTTCATCAGGATGTGAACCGCCTCAGGGTGATACCCAAACTCGCGGCTCTCAGGGGCGGGATAAAATCTTGCCCCGGGCGAGCCTTGGATCACCGCGGCGTTGTCTTCATAGGCACTCAATATGCCCGCACCCTGGGTCTGTTGGTAAGTATTCCGAATCATGTCCATCAGACTGTCGGGTTTCTGTACGCCATCAACTGTCCAGATTGCCTGGAAGGTCTTGTGGCGACAGTGTTCTGAGTTTGCCTGGGCGAACATCATCAGTTCCACATCCGTCGGCTCCCTGCCCAGGCGCCTGAAGGCTGCCACTAGATAGTCAATCTCACGCTTGGTAAGCGCCAGCCCGAGAGCAAGATTTGCCTCTTCCAGGGCGCTTGCACCGGCCTTCAGTAGCGGCACTCTGCCCAGGGGTCCCGGCTCCGCAGCGGCAAACAAAAAATCCACAGCAAGGGAGTCAAGCACCTGCTCGGTCATGGGATCATGTATTAAGGGGTCAATCTTTTGGCGGAGCTCGGCGACACTCGGCTGAGCCGCCAACTGGAACTGATAGATGATCCCCCGCTCAATGCGGCGCACCGCATCCAAGCCACAGATATGCACTATGTCGGTGGCTTTGGAACTCCAGGGAGAAATGGTGCCAGTGCGCGGCAGGGTGAGTTTCAGGATGCCTTGCGTGGTATCTATCGCCTCGTCTCGTTGCGCCTCATCAGCACCATATCGCAGCAGATTGCTCAGGATTGTTTCCTGCCCAGCCAGGGCGCCGTCCAAATCAACCCCGCCCAGATCAACAAAGTGGACAAACCGGGTATCAATAGCCGTGACGCTCAGCCCCCCGAGCGCCAGATTGGCATGCAGCGCCTGGACGCGAAAGCTTGACAGGGCACTGGGACCTGGTAGCACTAGCATGGTCTTCCTGCTGTGGAAGCGGCGACGCAGACAGCTGGGTGTTGGTGCATCACCGCCGTTGTTGAAAAAATGCCGACATCATCTGCCCGCAGACTTCTGCGCACACGCCTTCAATCACCTCAGGCTGATGATTCAAACCGGCATTTGCCAAGACCCTGGCTCGGGAACAGACCGCACCTGCCTCTGGTTCCCTGGCGCCAAACACCAGCCGCGCCAAGCGGGCGTGAACCACAGCACCGGCGCACATGGTACAGGGCTCAATAGTGACGAACATGGACGCCCCTGGCAGGCGGTGGTTGCCCAGGTTACGCGCGGCATCCCGCAATGCCTGAATTTCCGCATGGGCACTGGGATCGCACTGGCTGATGGTCTGGTTGAAGCCCTTGCCGACTAAGTTGTCATCCAGGACGATGACAGCGCCCACCGGCACCTCATCTCTAAGCGCAGCTTCTTCTGCCTGGGCTATCGCCATTGCCATCCACTTTTCCAGTGCCTGCATTTCGCTCCTTCTTTGCGGTAAAAAGTTCGTGGCAGATGTTTGTGATAGATGTTCATAGCAGTCGGCGCCATCATTGAGACGCCATCATTGACGCAAGGCGAGATTGACCCGCAAAGTAGCGGCAACCAATAGATTGGTGTTTCCAGGGACGGTTAAACGCAACAGGCGGCGACAGGATAGCCCTATCAAGCCGTAGCAAGAAACGCCTGCATCTTCTGGAAGGCACTCGCCTCTAACTGACGGATCCGCTCCATTGACACATCATACTTTGCAGCCAGGTCTTTCAGAATGGTTTTTTCCTCCCCCAACCATCTGGATTGAACGATGTCGCGTGAACGCTCATCAAGCAGGTCCAACGCCTGTGCCAAATTTTGGTTGCGCAGGGCGGCGAAT
Organism: Gammaproteobacteria bacterium UBA6724; assembly: GCA_002454165.1. GTDB lineage: Bacteria > Pseudomonadota > Gammaproteobacteria > Pseudomonadales > Azotimanducaceae > UBA9659. Next base: position 2,867 of record DKIG01000021.1, on the reverse strand, counting down.
TCCTCGTCAGCAACCAGTTGCGCAGGATTTTCAACATCGCCATGGGTGAGGTATAGGGACGGGCTCGCCTGATAGTCATCGTCATCGGTGTTGGGGAGGTCAAAACTTTCATCCATCCTGGTAAGACGCGACTCCATCTCTAATACTTCTTCAGGTTTGACGCCAAGATCATCCGCGACCTGACGAACCTCTTCTTCCCTGAACCAGCCTAGTCGCGACTTGGCTTTCCGGAGATTGAAGAAGAGTTTCCGTTGTGCCTTGGTGGTAGCGACCTTGACTATCTTCCAGTTTTTGAGGATGAACTCGTGAATTTCCGCCTTGATCCAATGGACGGCAAAGGAAACCAAACGCACACCATAGGTAGGGTCAAACCTTTTTACCGACTTCATCAAACCCACACTGCCCTGCTGAACCAGGTCCTCCAATGCCAGGCCATAGCCACCGTAACCTCTGGCGATATAGACGACATAGCGCAGATGAGACAGGACAATCTGCCGGGCGGCATCCGTGTCGCCATCCTCATGGAAGCGGACGAAAAGCTCGGCCTCCTCCGCGGCGGACAGGACGGGGATTTGCTGAACTGAAGCCAGATAGCCCCGGAGCGTGCCCGTGTTGAGCAGGGCTTGCGGTTTGCTGCGGATCGCCTCTGTCATTGAATGCTCCTGTTGATTTTCCCTTGGCATCAGTGCTTTATTATAGCAACACTTTTTTGTGCCAACACCTTTGATACGCTATGCGACTGATGCTCTATGCGACACACCAGGTGATGCCTCAGGGCTAGAATATCTGGCACCCCTTGCAATCTATGGTCAGATGCCGATTTTTCAAGGGGCGGCTGAGGATATTTCCGCAAGTAGCCATAGCTTAGAAGACGCGCTTTAAGGAAATAAACACAAAACATGATTGATACCGCCATGCAGATTGACAAGATTGACTGGGTAAACTGGCAGCCAGAAGAGGTGGCGACTCTGCTGTTTGTCGTGAAGGACGATCTCGTCCTGTTGATCAGGAAAAAGCGCGGCCTGGGGGCGGGCAAGATCAACGGTCCTGGCGGCAGAATTGAAGGCAATGAAACGCTACTGGAATGTGCGGTGCGGGAAACCAATGAAGAACTGCGAATCAATCCCCTGAATGTGCGCACCGCGGGCGAGCTTTTCTTCCATGCCGAGGATATGCCAAGAACCCTGGGGCATGTCTTCATCGCCACGGACTATGAGGGAGTGCCCCAGGAAACCGATGAAGCCATTCCCATCTGGTTTCCAATTGATGCCATACCCTATGAAGAAATGTGGGATGATGACCAATACTGGCTACCGCAGGTGCTAAGGGGCGCGTCAGTCAAGGGCTGGTTTACCTTCGTTGCGGAAAACATGATTGACTACAGAACAGAGTTTTTCTAGCATTCAGGGGCAGGCTACGAAGTGATGTTAAGAAGAGTCGCCAAAATCTCAACACAAATAGGTGCCACACATGACCCAGTTGGAAGTTCACCAATTCCCTTGTCTTTCGGACAATTACGGTTTCCTGATTCACGACCCGATAAAGGAAGTGACCGCGGCGATTGATACGCCAGAAGTCCCTGCCATCAACCGCGCATTGGAAGAGAAGGGCTGGCGCCTGACTCACATCTTGAATACCCATCATCATCCCGACCACGCTGGCGGCAATCTTGAACTAAAAGAACAGTGGCAATGCACCATCGTGGGTGCCAGAGATGACGCACAAAGAATTCCAGGGATTGATATAAAAGTAGCGGATGGTGAGATTTACCAGTTCGGCAATCAGGCGGCGAGGGTGTTTGATGTTTCTGGGCACACCCTAGGGCATATCGCCTATTATTTTCCCGATGCGAGCAAGTTGTTTTGCGGCGATGCCTTGTTCGCACTGGGTTGCGGCAGGCTGTTTGAAGGCTCCCCCGCGCAGATGTGGCAGAGTTTGCAAAAACTCATTGCCCTGCCAGATGACACCAGCGTTTACTGCGGCCATGAATATACTCAGGCTAACGCTGCCTTCGCCCTGTCCGTTGAGCCGCAGAACAGTGAATTGCAACAACGCGTCAAAGCCATTGATGCCCTGAGGGCGGACAATCTGCCCACCGTCCCCACCACCATCGGTATGGAAAAAGCCACCAACCCCTTCTTGCGTCCGATGAGTCCAGACCTGCAATCAAATCTACATATGACCGGTGCGGACCTGGTGGAAGTCTTCGCGGAAACCCGGCACCGCAAAGATAATTTTTAATGGCTTAATGACCGCCGGGGATGGAATGACGGAACCGGGGAAATGACAGGGCCAGGGGAATGACGGAGCCAGGGGAATGACTCCCCAGGACAGCCGCATTTTTTGCATCGTACATGTGTTTGACCGATGCCCTGTCAGAAACGTAGCATGAGCCCGTTGCCTTGGTAATGTTGCTTGGATCTAGAGATGTTTGGAGGAAATATAAAGCGTAAATATTTCAAGGGACGAAGTGTGCAAATTTGGTGTGTAATTGGGGGGGCTTCAGTAACTACAAACTCAATCAGCATATACATTCCTTATGACTACGAGCTGCGGTTACCAGCAGTAGCCATGGTCGCGTTGTTAAATGTGACTGTTTGGACGCTGCTGTTTGTTCACGGGCTGGATCGACCCTCAAATCAGAAGAGTTCAAACAACAACTAACTCAGTTTGAAGATCGCTGTTGGACCACTTTCTACACTTTTAGTGTGCCTTGCCGAGTTCGCCGTTTCAGAACTGGTGCTGTCGGGGGACACAAGGCTTATAATGACCATTCAGGAAATCGTCGCTATCGGCGACACCGTTCTCCCATCCCAGTCATGCCTACTCTGCCTCCCGTCATTCCTGCGGAAGTGTATACTTCCTGC
>DKIG01000042.1:86776-89772 GCA_002454165.1 Gammaproteobacteria bacterium UBA6724 | reverse complement strand
CTGTCCTCAAATCTAGCCTGTCCTCAAATACAGCTGTTATTGATTATGATTTATGACTGTGTACAATAACATCCACTTTATTCTGGAGTAGCATTAGTCCCGGTCTTGGTTCCAGAGCACAGGCAAGCAGAATGGGTCGGCATACTTGTAAAGCATCCTCATCAGGATGCGGATCAAATAACTAACAACTAGGGGATCATTCATGAAATCATTCAATAAGTGCTTATTTAACAAGGGATTAGTTAAACATTACGGCGTGCCGATGTTGCTCGTTGCTGGCGGTACCCTGTCAGTCCCACAGGGAGTGGTCCTCGCCCAAGGAGCGGAAATGCTTGAGGAGGTGGTGGTCACTGGTAGCCGCCGGGCGCCCCGGTCGGTTGGTGATTCAGCCGCGCCGATTGATGTGCTGAGCGGAGAGGATTTTGAGAATCAGGGTTCCGGCGACATCAACGATATGCTGCGCACACTGGTGCCTTCATATAATGTCAATACTCAGCCGATCAGTGATGCGGCAACGCTGATTCGCCCGGCAAATTTGCGTGGACTCCCGCCAGATAACACTCTGGTGCTTGTCAACGGCAAGCGACGGCACCGAGCTTCTGTTATCGCCTTCTTGGGGGGTGGGGTATCCGACGGAGCTCAGGGACCTGATGTGTCCGTCATCCCGGCGATTGCGCTCAGGCAGGTTGAGGTACTAAGGGACGGCGCCTCAGCACAGTACGGTTCCGACGCTATCGCCGGCGTGATAAACTTCCTGCTTAAGGAGAATGCCGAAGGCCTCTCATTTGAGGCGCGCTACGGTGAAACCTACGAGGGAGATGGTGAAGGCTGGAAACTTGCGGCCAATGTTGGTTTACCTCTGACCGATGCTGGCTTCTTTAATTTTAGCGTTGAAGTCTCAGAAGCAAGCGCCACCAGTCGTAGCGTGCAACGCGAAGATGCTGCCCTGCTTCGCGCTATGGGAAATACTGCCGTACGGGACCCCGCACAGATTTGGGGTGCACCAGATGTTGACGGTGATTATAAATTCTTTACCAATATCGGCATTGACCTCGGCGCTGGTACTGAGGCTTACGCATTTGGCAATTATGCTGAGCGGAACGTGCTCGGCGGCTTCTTTTACCGTAACCCCACCAACAGGTCTGGTGTTTTTTCACCTAGCGGTGCTGAAAACGGAATAACACGACTGGTAGGCGATCTGACCCCTGGCGTTGTTGGTACGGTGACCCCCGGACTCAGGCCAGGCGACGGGATGGACTGTCCAGTGGTGAATGTACGTATTGATGGTACCAATGATACGACGCAACCCATTGACGAGGCAGCTCTGGCGGCGGTTATTGCTGACCCTAACTGCTTCGTCTTCAATGAACGGCATCCTGGCGGATTTACGCCCATGTTCGGTGGCAATATCACTGATTTCAGTATCTTTGCCGGTGTCAAGGGGGAAACCGCCAAGGGCCTACTCTGGGATCTGAGTCTCGGGATGGGTGCTAACGAAACCCAATTTGAAATTCTCAATACAGTGAACGCTTCCCTCGGTCCGGATTCTCCTAATGAATTCCGACCCGGGGATTACACCCAACTGGAGAAGACCTTTAACCTGGACTTCGCGTATCCGACGGAATTGGGACAACTCCATTCGCCGCTGAACATCGGTTTCGGATTTGAATATCGAGAAGAACAGTTTGAGGTTACCTCAGGCGGTGAGGCAAGTTGGGTAACAGGTCCACTGTTTATGCAGAAATTTGGCATAGGCTCCAACGGTTTTTCTGGATTTGGTCCCCAGGATGCAGGCCTGTGGGACAGGGGTAACTTTGCCTTGTATCTTGACCTGGAAGCGGACATGACCGAGGCATTACTGCTGGGTGTTGCGGTTCGATTTGAAGATTTTGAAGACTTTGGTAGCACCACCAACGGCAAGTTTTCCGCAAGATATGCCTTCACTGATAGCTTCTCGGTGCGTACCACCTACAGCACCGGTTTCCGGGCGCCAACACCAGGTCAGAGCAACATCACCAATGTGAGTACAGTCGCTGGCGACGATGGCATTTTACAACAGCGTGGCACCATTCCGCCGACCAATCCGGTTGCCCAGGCACACGGTGGCAAGGCACTTGCCGAGGAGCAGTCCACCAACCTTAGCATCGGCTTTGTCTGGGATATTACTGACAACCTGAATATCACAATTGATTATTTTGATATAGCAGTAGAAGACCGGATTACCCAGTCTGCAACCGTCAAATTGGATGCCGATGGGATAGCAGAGCTTGAAGCACTCGGTGTGATAGGAGCTGGAGATCTTAATGAATTCCGTTTCTACACCAATGACTTTGATACCAAGACCACTGGCGTTGATGTAGTAGCAACCTATGGATTCGACTGGTCGGCGGGCGCCACCGAGCTCAACCTAGCTTATAACAACACCAAAACCAAACTGGATAGCCCGCTCACAGGTGATACAGTTGACCATGAACGCCAGATTGAATTGGAGGACAGCGTCCCGGATACTCGTTGGTATTTGACAGGTGTGCATAAGGTTGGCAACTGGAGATTCCTTGTCAGGTTGAATTACTACGGTGATTGGACAGATGGTTCCAACACTCCTGCGAATGATCTAGATTTTGGTGATGAATATTTGTTAGATGCAGAAGCCGCTTACACTTGGAGTGATCGATATACGATTGTCCTTGGTGCCCAAAACATGCTGGATGAGTTTCCAGACAAGGAGCCTAGAGCTCTGACTTTAGGATACAAATATCCAGAAGCTTCGCCGACTGGTTACAGTGGCGGCTACTACTATTCACGATTCAGGGTTGATCTCTAGCATCCATCCCGCTACATGGCATAAAGAAGGGGGAGGACTTAGGTCGCACTCTCCCTTTTTTATGCCGTCCCAAGTGTCTCCCCCTCATCTATTCCACGAGCTGAATCCACCCTTATTTCTATGATCCCCATCCCTCTTCCTTTCAAAGTAGATTTGAGGACAGCCTAGATTT
>DKIG01000042.1:67380-86705 GCA_002454165.1 Gammaproteobacteria bacterium UBA6724 | reverse complement strand
ATTTCAGGACAGCCTAGATTTGAGGACAGCCTAGATTTGAGGACAGCCTAGATTTGAGGACAGCCTAGATTTGAGACCAAGCAGGATTTCGGGTTCGGATTATTTCCTGCCTGCCCGTCCCAAAATTCTGAACTAATCTGAAATTCTGATTAAGAGGTTACAAGCGGTGTAGCCAATCGGCATGATGCGGTGCCTTTTTGGTGCGACTCCATTCTTCAAGCATCTCTTCCGCAACATCTGCAAGCTGTTGCATTTGTTCGGGCGTACCCTTGTTCACGGTGAATTCAATGCGATGTCCGTTCGGGTCTAAAAAGTAGATAGAATCGAAAATACCGTGATTTACTGGTCCCAGTACATCAATGCCGGCAGCCTCCAGCGTCGCTTTCTTCGCCTGTTGTTCTTCAAGTGTATCCAGCTCAAAGGCGATGTGTTGCACCCAGGCAGGGGTGTTTGCGTCCTTGCCCATAGCGGGGGAATTAGGCAGTTCAAAAAACGCCAGCCGATTTTCGTTACCGGCGTCAAGGAATACATGCATGTAGGGGTCCTGCTCCCCGGTTGAAGGCACGGTATCCTCCGCAATAGCCAACGTAAAGTCCATGCCCAACAGATCCCGATAAAAGTACACTGTCTCCTTCGCATCACGGCAACGATAAGCCACATGGTGAATCCGTCGAATGCTCATTTTGAGGTCCCTGCTACCTTGCGTTTTGTCTGATTATGTTGCTTCTGCTCACGTTCTATTGATTCAAACAAAGCCTGAAAGTTACCCTCGCCAAAGCCCTCATCACGCTTTCTTTCAATAAATTCAAAGAAGATGGGACCAATCATCGGTACAGAAAAGACCTGCAACAACAACCTGGGTTCCCCGTCCTCTGTGTTACCATCCAGCAAAATGCTACGGGCCTTGAGCTCGGCAACTGATTCACCATGACCCGGTAGGCGCTCTTCCAGCATGTCGTAATAGGCATCTGGCGGTGGCGGTACAAAGGGTAGCTGGCGGCTTTTCAACCTATCCAGGGTCTCGGGCAGATGCTCGCAGGCAAAGGCAATATGCTGGATCCCTTCACCCCTGTACTGCATGAGAAACTCTTCAATTTGACCGTCCTGACTGTCGCTCGCCTCCTCATTCAGGGGAATGCGAATCTTGTCATCTGGTGCGGTCATGGCACGGGAAACCAGCCCGCTATGTTGACCCTTAATGTTGAAATGTCGAATCTCCCGGAAGTTGAAATACTTCTCGTAAAAACCAGCCCAGTAGTCCATACGACCTCGGTACACATTGTGGGTCAGGTGATCTATGACTTTCAAACCCAGTCCCTGCGGGTTGTACTCCACATCTGGCAGGAATTCAAAATCAATATCGTAGATACTGCTACCAGGTTCATATAGATCAATCAGATACAAAGGCGCACCACCAATCCCTCGAATAGCCGGTAGCCGGAGTTCCATGGGGCCCGCTGGAAGGTCAACGGGCTGCGCGCCCAGTTCCAGAGCCCGACGGTAAGCCTGCTGTGCATCCTTGACCCGAAATGCCAGCCCACTGGCACAGGGACCATGCTCCTCGGCTTGGAAGGTTCCAACGCTCAGCGGCTCATAGTTGGTAATAAAGTTGATGTCACCCTGACGCCAGAGTTGCACATCCTTGGAACGATGCCGCGCCACCAAAATAAAACCCAGCTGGGTAAACACAGGCTCAAGACAATCCTTCTCTGGCGCAGAGAATTCAACGAATTCAAACCCGTCAAGCCCCATTGGATTCTTCATAATGTCCCTCCCTCTGCCCCGATTACCACAAGTCCATCCAAGCCATGCAACGAAATCAACCACGGGTACAAAAGATGCCTCCGTAACAATGCTGACTATAACAGCAATTGGTTGATTTTTTGATCGGGTTAGCAAGTAAATTTGAGGACAGGCAACATTTAACTACATTTAACTTAAACCTGAAATCTAGCCTGTCCTCAAATTCTAGCCTGTCCTCAAATCTGGAAATCTACCAAGCACTCCCATGGTGAATTTGGTTAAATGGCAATCGTGAAAACCTGAAGAAAGGAAATCGTAATGACTGGAAAACTGGACGGGAAAACGGCAGCAATGACCGATACCGCTACCCTCACCAGCCAGACGCCCATGATGCAGCAGTATCTGAATATCAAGAAGAATCACTTGGATGAGCTGCTGTTTTACCGCATGGGGGACTTCTACGAATTGTTTCACGACGACGCCATGCGAGCAGCAGATCTGCTTGACATCACGCTTACCGCCCGGAGATCTGCCACCGATGAACCCGTTCCCATGTGCGGCGTTCCTTACCATTCGGTCGACACCTATCTCGCCAAATTAGTGAAATTGGGCGTATCCGTTGCTATCTGTGAGCAAATTGGCGACCCGGCTACTTCAAAAGGACCAGTAGAGCGCAAGGTAGTCCGTATCCTCACGCCCGGAACCCTCACCGATGAGGCCTTGCTGGATGCTGAACAGGACAATCTGATTGCCGCTATTTCTATTCTGGACGAAATCTATGGCATCGCCACACTGGATTTGTCCAGCGGCCGGTTTGAGTTGACAGAAATCACGGGAGACGATTCACTGACCAGCGAACTACATCGCCTGGCACCTGCAGAATTGATCCTAGTCGAAGATCAACATTATCCGCCAGCAGCGAGCAGTCATGCTGGTGTCCGTCGCCGACCCCTCTGGGAATTTGACTCTGCTGGTGCACTGGAAAACCTGAGCCGACAGTTTGGCACCCGCGACCTGGCAGGATTCGGTTGTGAAAACATGACAATAGCCATTGGTGCAGCGGGCTGTTTGCTGGGTTACATCAAGGAGACCCAGAAGACCGATTTGCCTCATATCAAGGCATTGCATCCAGTCACAGAAGAAGATTCTGTATTGATTGACGCGGCATCCCGCAGAAACTTGGAGCTGTCCGTCAACATCCAGGGTGGCGAAGAACAAACCCTGTATTCCGTACTCAACCGCACCACTACCAGCATGGGCGCGCGGCTACTCAAACGCTGGCTTCACAGGCCAATTCGTTCCCGAGCAGTGTTGAACGACCGGCTTGATGCCGTGGAATACATTGTTGATCGACAGCAGCATGCCTTACTGGCGGGGCATTTCAAACAGATTGGTGACATTGAGAGAATTCTGGCGCGAGTTGCACTCAGATCGGCACGCCCAAGAGACCTTGCCCGATTGCGAGATGCGCTCTGTGTGTTGCCCGGGCTACAGGTTGACCTCAGGGCCATTGATGCCAACCGAATCAAACATCTGACCCATGCATGCCTGCCAATGCCCAAACTTACTGAAACCTTGACCCGAGCAATCATTGAGAATCCAGCCAGCGTCATCCGGGAAGGCGGTGTGATCGCAGAAGGTTACGATACAGCCTTGGATGAGTTGCGTAGCATCAGCGAGAACGCGGCGGAATTTCTGGTGAAACTCGAAACCAGCGAGCGCAAGCAGACTGGACTCAGCTCCTTGAAAGTCAGTTATAACCGGGTACATGGTTATTACATTGAAGTCAGTAAGGCGCAGGCAGACCAGGTGCCGGTACACTACATCCGGCGCCAGACTCTCAAAAATGTTGAACGATTCATCACGCCCGAACTGAAAGAATTTGAAGACAAGGCACTCAGTAGCAAAAGTCGGGCACTTGCCCGGGAAAAACATCTTTATGACCAACTGCTTGAACTACTGGTCCAGAATCTTGGTCCACTGCAAACCTTGGCAGCGGCAGTCTCCGAGCTGGATGTCCTGAACACCCTGGCAGAACGGGCGCTCAGGTTACAGCTTACGCGACCCAGGCTGACGGATGCCGCCATACTTGAAATCAGGGAGGGCAGGCACCTGGTTGTGGAGCAAAACCTTGACTCACCCTTCATCAGTAATGATCTCAGCCTCAATGAACAGCACAAACTGCTGGTTATCACCGGTCCCAATATGGGCGGTAAATCTACCTACATGCGCCAGTGCGCCCTTATCACCTTACTGGGTCATATCGGTAGTTTTGTCCCGGCGAAACAGGCAGAACTTGGTGCCGTGGACAGAATATTCACCAGAATCGGCTCGTCGGATGATCTCGCGAGTGGGCGCTCAACTTTTATGGTGGAAATGACGGAAACGGCAATGATCCTGAATAATGCGACGAATCATTCGCTGGTACTGCTGGACGAGGTGGGGCGGGGTACATCAACCTTTGATGGTCTGTCGCTGGCCTGGTCCGTAGCTACTTATATCGCAGAGAAAATCGAGGCATTGACGCTGTTTGCGACCCACTATTTTGAGCTGACTTCCCTGTCGGAAACACTGCCCGCAACGCGGAACGTCCATCTGGCGGCAAAGGAATTTGGTGACCAGATCATATTTATGTATACCGTCAATGATGGTCCGACCAGCCAGAGCTATGGCTTGCAGGTCGCCCGGCTGGCTGGGGTCCCTGAGGAAGTAATTGATGTGGCCCGGCAAAAGCTCAGGCAACTTGAAGAAAACGAGGTGCGAATCACCGACACGGCTACCCCGCTACAATCGGACATATTCGTTAATAACAAGCAGTCCGGTGACAAAATACAAGAGCATTTACTTGATCAGGCTGTGAACCAGATGACTCCGCTGGATGCTCTCAATCTGATCAGCGAATTACAGAAGATGGCTGGGGAAGATAACTGACGCCCTGTAGAAAATAAGCCTATCTTGGAATTCTAGCCTATCCTGAATTCTAGCCTGTCCTCAAATTCTAGCCTGTCCTGAAATCTAGCCTGTCCTGAAAATCCTGCCTGTCCTCAAATCCTGCCTGTCCTGAAATTTATTTGATCAGAAATTCGTTGTTGACACAGTTTTCAAGACGGCCGGTACGCAAATACTTCAAGGCAACCGGTATGCCCTTTGTACGCATGTCATAGAGACTCTGGGGTGTATAGAAGGCGGAGTGAGGCGTGATCAGCAATCGGTCACGTAGCCAATCCTCCCGCTGGTGCCATGCCTTGATCAAGGAGCAATTCATGTTGGAAGGCTCTTCTGGCAGCACATCTAGCCCTGCCCCGCCGATCTGACCAGTTTTCATCGCGTCATAGAGCGCATCAATATCAACAATTTCACCCCGGGCGGTATTGACCAGCACCAGCCCCTGTTTTGCATGGGTGAGGACAGCCGCATCAATCATCTTCCTGGTTTCGGCGGTCAAGGGGGCATGCAAGCTGACAATGTCAGACTCGGCGAACAGAGCCTCAGGACTTTCGGTTCGTTTGATTCCCAGTGCCAAATCAGATCCGTTGACTCTGTATGGATCGTAAAAGGTCACCTCCATACCAAAAGCTTTGGCGCGCAGGGCCATCGCCGTGCCGATTCGTCCCAAGCCGAGGATACCCAGTTTTGCTTCCGACAGACGCAAGGCAAGCGGGTGGTCCATTGGATTCCAGTTAGCTACGGGTTCTTCTCGCAGACGAGTGTCGTAACGGTTAATGCCCTTCATCAGGCAGAGTAGCAATCCCATCGCGTGATCAGCCACATCCTGGGTGCCGTAGTCCGGTACATGACACACCGGAATGCCTACCTTGCCGTATTTTTCCAGGTCAATGTTGTCGAAGCCGACTTTCGGTACGATGAATATGCGGCAGTGTGAAATCTTGCCCAGCTCATCTTCTGTGAGCGGGTCCTCTGTGCAGATCAGCGCGTCCGCTGCCGCCCATTGTTTATTAGTCACATCTGCAGGCTTGTTCACAAACACGCAGCGAACATCATCACCCGCGGTATCTCGTTCAATCAGATAGTCATCTGGCCATCGAATCATCGGCCACAATAGTGTCGGAGGCATGGATTTTCCTTATCTATAATATTGAATGTGAGCAACTTCGCACACGCCTGGAAAAGATACCACAGAGTCGCCGACGATGGGGCTGGTTAAGGCTACGGATAAAACCGAGAACATCAGCGAGAACATCAGGACAGTCAAGATTTACAACATCGGGACAGCCAGTAGCAATATCAGGACAGCCAATATTTCCCTTTTGATGCGCCATCTGATGATATTGAAATGTTGCCTGTCCTGATTCTATGGTTACCGGTGCCTGGCAGTTCAGCCGGTAAACCACTCGTCCGGCAGAGACTCCTGAAATATTCGTGACATGCTGAAAGTAATAATGCCAGTTGACTGACTGATAGATTCAGCGAAATGGGACTCTCGCTGACTGCGAATAATGACTTTGGCATTAGGATAACGTTTGGACAACCAGCTGCCAGTACGAAGGTTCTCATCGTCCTGGCCGGTAGCCATCAGTACCAGCGGGGTGCCCGAAGTCAGGTCAACCGCTTTCTCCACTTGTTGCCAGACCTCCGGGTGTCCGATTTCACCTTGAAATATGTGCCGCTTGATGCCAGGCCGCATTTCGACATGCTCCTGAACGATCAGTAGCCGTCGATGGGCATCCACATCAATAATCACGACTTCTGATATTTCTACCTCCGCGGTAAGTTGCAATCCTTCAAGCACTGTCTGACCAAAGGCACCAAATCCTGCTAAGACAACTGTGTTGAGTCGTTCGGTCTGATAAAAATGTTCCAACACCACAGACCGAACCAAGTATTGTGCCGCCAAACGATAACTATTGAATGTGCGCGTCATTTGCACGACATTGGAGTGCGCCATTTCCCGCAAATATCGCAGCTTATTACAGTGGACGATGGTACGCTCGCCCAGCTTGGGTTTCATAGCGAGCAGTTTGCTGGCTGTTTCAAAATTGTCAAAGTCACTGCTACTGACGAGTATAATGCGTCTCGCCTGGGTGAATCTGAGCATTGATAAGAAATATTCATCCGTATATTCGCCGACAATACACTTGGCACCGTATTTATCTTCCAGTTCCTGACGAGCAGTTTTCTGAATATCCCGGTCAACGACGATAATTTTTGCGTCCTTGTCAACTCGCATGAGTTTGTCCATAACGCTACGAGACACATCGTTAACACCAACGATGATCGTATGATTGCGCACTGAAAGTAGCCAGCGGCCGGGACGGGCAACCACTACCAGCAACCACTCCGCGATGGCTGATGTGGTCAAAAGAGGAGCACCAAAATAGGCTATCCAGAGACAAGCCCTACCCCAGGCTGGTCCACCAACTGGCTCGCCGAGATCCAAGCCACCTAGTATGAATAGACCCAAAGAGTAGTAAATCAGCATGAGGGGATGGGCGGTAGAAATATCCCGCTCCGTAACCAGGACACCTGATACAAAGCCGAAAAATCCCAGAAGGAAAAACACAATGACCAGGAGCCAGCGCCAGTTTCTATACAAAAAGTTCAAGGCATTATCACCTTATACTGAATGAATGACATGCTCCGCGGAGCATCGTGATTATGACGCGATTATCTGTCTTTTGGTTGACCCTCTTCTGCCCGGTGCGCGTTTTCCTTCCATAAGCTATCCAGATTTCCACCTGTCGCCAAGATTTTCCCTCTCTACTTGGATGACTGTCTTCTCGGAGACAGGTGATTGCTTCATCCAGGTTTTCAGGACAGGTTTTCAGGGCAGTCTAGTATTGGCACTTTTTGAGATTTGGGGTTATCAAAATTCAGGTTTTACACACGCCAGTAGATCATATTAAAGCAAAGCGATGCCAAAGGTGCATAATAGGCAAACTTTTTCCAGACAATCTATTGGCATTTGTGAGCAATATGCAACCACAACCGACTGAATACATGCGTCAGACCAAGGAGAACTACGAGAAACTGGGATTTGAACCATATCAGTGGTTTCAGGCTGAGGATGAACCGGCTTTTACCCAGCCGACAAAACCATTACGAGAGTCCAGGCTGGGGATGATTTCGACTGCCGGTACCTATGTGCGGGGGCAGGTTGCCTACCATTACAAGGACGACATCAGCATCCGGGCAATCCCGAGTGATACGCCTGCAGAAAACATTCGTTTCGCACATATCATGGAAAATTATCTGGTGGAAGCGCGCCAGGACCCATCTACTGTGTTCCCGGCGGAGACACTCGCCCTGTTGAAAAAAGATGGTGTTATTGATGACCTCGCCGCAAACTATTTTTCCTGCATGGGCGGTCTCTATTCACAAACAAAAGTGAAAACTGAACTCATCCCAAGACTGGTGGTAGCTATTGACGCTGAAAAAGTCGACCTGCTACTCCTCGTCCCCCTGTGACCGGTGTGTCATCAGACCGTGTGTCTGATAGCCCGCCATTTTGAATCCTTAGGATTACCCACGCTCATTCTGGGAAGCTGCTTTGATATCCTGCAAGCCGGTAAGCCACCACGGGCGCAGTTTGTGAACTACCCTCTTGGCTTTGAATCGGGAAAATTCCGCGACAAGCAAAATCAAATAGATCTTGTCAGACAAGCACTGTGCGGATTTGACACCATGACCAGACCGGGTATCCAACCATTGTCGTTTGAATGGCAAGCTGGCTGGGATTTGGTTAACCAACGGGAAAAAGGCAAGCTCGACCACAGAAGCCCGAGACACGCCACACCGCAATATCAGACCGAAGAAGATCGTGTGCTGGCGGGAGAGGCTGAGTAGAGCAAAATCAGGAAGCAAAATCAGGACAGCCAACATCCTAACAGTCGTATTGGGATTTGGCAAAATCAGGACAGCCAACATCCTAACAGTCGTATTGGGATTTGGTGAAGACGACCGAAGTAGAACCAGGGTACATTAGAATCTGACCCCAACATTACTGCGCTCCTGAATGATAAATTGGACAGGTTCATGGGTGTCCTAATTATTATGATGGCTGTCCTGAATTTTTTCTGAACCTCTTTCTCAAATGTTGGCTGTCCTAATCCACCAATCTTCCACTAATCTTGCTGTCATCTTCTTACACTTGGCAGTGGCATATGCTTTGCCTCTCCATAGTCAATGTCAGTTGCCCTGCTTCTGGGAGCCCCTTAACCTATCTGGCTATGACGTATCCAAGATCACATCTCGTGGACCCTGAAGGTGGCGTTTATCATGTGACCACTCGCTGTGTTCGGCAGGCCTTTCTGTGTGGTCTTGACAGGCTAACCGGCAAGGATTTTAACCACCGACAACAGTGGGTGGAGGACAGGATATTGTTACTCGCCGAGAAATGCCCAGTGGACATCTATGGGTATTCCATCATGTCAAATCACTATCACATCGTGTTGAACATTGAAGCCAACAGGGTCGCGCAATGGAGTGATGCGGAGGTCGCCGACCGATGGATACTACTGAACGCCAGAGAAGTGGATCGCACAAACCATCTTGAGGAAGATGCCTACAAAAAGGCCGCGATACTCGCAAGCCCTGCCCGAATCAAGGCGATCAGAAAAAACCTCGGTAGCCTGTCATGGTTCATGAGATTTTTGAACGAGTGGATTTCCCGCAAATCCAACAAGGATGATGACCGCAAGGGACATTTCTGGGAGAGCCGGTTCAAGTCTCAACGGCTGCTGGATGAGGGAGCGATTCTTGCGTGTATGGTTTACGTTGACCTTAATCCTGTCAGAGCAGACAAGACGGATGACATAACGCAGGCCGAACATACATCGCTCAAGAAACGAACCGAGGAACAGGGGCAGGACGAACCCCTTCAACCTATGAACCGTTCAGGTGAACCGTTACCATTTAGGTATTCACTCAAAGAATATACTCAACTCGTTATGTGGACCGTTAAAGCACAACAGTCGATTCGACCGACTCGACCCTTGAAGAACCCCGGGTTACGGAAAATCACGGGCGATAAATTTTGGTTATCTCACTACTTGCCTAAACCTGGCACCTGGCAACGCGCCATGGGCTCAGTTCAACTACTCGCGAACTATGCAAAGCACCAGGGTCAATATTGGATCAAAACCTATTAGATTCGGCTTTGTTCCGGGTCAGATGCGGACTGATTTGACACTGCTCCGAACGGTAACGGTGATCGTCCACTAAAACTCATCTATCCCATCCTTGCTACCACCCACGCAACGCACAGGGCAACAATACTTGCAAAATTGTCGCATTTTCGTCACGGTTTTGTAAACCTTGGCTGTCCTGTAATAACCTGGCTGTCCTGTAATCTGGTAATCTGAATTAATCGGGCTTGCCTCAGGCAGATGATATAAAAGCATGAGTAAATCTGTTGATTTTCAACGCGAGATAAGACGCTGGCTGGAGCAAAATTGCCCGGGCGGCGCAAGGGGAGTAGGTCAGATACCATTCGGCAGTCGTTCAATAGAACTGGAACCTGAGGTCCGGCTCTGGCTTGAAAGAATGGCAGATAGAGGCTGGACAGTGCCCACCTGGGCGAAGAAATATGGTGGTGCCGGGCTATCAAATGACGAATACAAGACCCTGATAAACGAATTGAAACGCATCAACGCGCGGACACCCCTGACTGGTCGTGGTGTCAACTACATTGGCCCAACGATTCTGGAGTTTGGTACTGAGGACCAAAAGACCAGATGGTTACCGCAGATTGCCAGGGGCGACGGCGGCTGGGCGATGGGTTACTCGGAACCTGGTGCTGGCTCCGACCTCGCCAGCCTGACCACCAGAGCGGTCAAAAATGGCGATCATTATATCATTAACGGTCGCAAAATCTGGACCAGTGACGCGATGGATTGCGATTACATTTTCGTGCTGGTTAGAACATCACCAGACAAACCCAGGCACGAGGGTATTTCAATGATGCTGGTGGATATGTCGCAACCTGGAGTGCGGGTCAGCCCGATTAAACTGATCTCGGGCGAATCTCCTTTTTGCGAAACCCTGTTTGAGGATGCCATAGTTTGCGCCGATGATGTGATCGGTGGTCTTGATCGGGGTTGGACTGTCGGCAAACGCCTGCTACAATTTGAACGTTCCACTCATGCTGGGATTAACATTTCCGGTTCACAGGGTGGACGCACAGAATCCAGCAAGTTACCAGCATTGATTCGCAAGTATGTCGGAGTCACCGACGGACAGCTCACCGATGCCAGCATCCGCACCCGTCTTGCTCGCCACGAGATGGACACCCATGCACAGCAAATTACTCAACGCCGCGTCATAGCAGAACTGCATAGTCATGCGCCCGGTTTTACTTCTTCCGCCGTCAAGTTGACCAACGCGGATAATGTTCAGGATGGCGATGAACTTCTGATAGCGGCAATGGGCAATCAGGGACTCAGATGGGCGGATGAAAACAGCGAGGAACAGGTGGTCGCTGGGACAAAACGCTGGTTGTATCAGAAATCATTGACGATTGCCGGCGGCACCAGGGAGGTACAACTTAACATCATCGCAAAGCGGGTGCTCGGACTACCAGACTAGACAGACTAGCAACTCGTCGTGTTTTTAATTCGGTGCAGGATGATTGTCATTTGTACCATGTTCTGGCGGATTGCCTGAGTCGCCGCAACAGCGATATAGTACCCAGATAAAATCGGACTCTTAACAGGCTTTTCTTTATCACTAGCATCAAGAGGTAAGCATCATGTCAGATATGCCAGTTTATACCGCCTTGCTGACATCCACGTTGATTATCATGCACATTGTGCTGACATTTAAGGTTATCTCGCAGCGAGCGAAAAGCGGCGTAATGATTGGCGACGGCGGGGACGAGTCTCTGCTCCAAATGATACGGGTATAGGGTAATCTGCTTGAAAACGCGCCCATCTTCCTGATCGGTCTGGCATTGGTGGAATTGATGGCGGTGAGTAACATGACAGTCGCTACTCTGCGGTCTGTTCCTGCTTTCCCGTATCCTGCATGCGATCGGACTCGGCATGACGACAGGACCCAGCAAAGGCCGACTGATTGGAACTTTTGGTTCTGTGCTGACGACCCTTGGTGTTGGCGGCTATCTCGCCTGGCTCGCAGTGATAAAATTTTAACCTCAAACCCAGTTCCACAAAAAGAACACAGCAAGACTTCCGGAGAGCCAGAATTTAACCAGTATCTGAAATTCTAGCCTGTTCTGAAATTTGAAATTTGGACCTTTCTTGATGCAGGTACCCTTATGAAAGATAACCACACATCGGCAGTTATCAGTCTACAAGCAAAATCATCCCGCGAATGGATCGAATGCGTACTGACCAACTTTGATGAATTCCTGATTGACCATGCTGCCAACGAGCGCAAAGCATCATCCATGGCGCTGTCACTAGTTGCCCACTATCCAGACAGGTGTGAACTCAGGACAGCATTGATTGATCTTGCGCTTGAAGAACTGAACCATTTTCGCCAGGTCGTCAGGCTCATGCAGGAACGTAATCTGGTGATGACGCCAGATGAGAAGGATCCCTATGTCAATCAACTTAGAAACCATGTTCACAAAGGCTCTGAAGGCTATTTTCTTGACCAGTTGTTATGTGCCGCTGTCATTGAAGCAAGAGGTGAAGAAAGATTTCTGACCCTTTCCGAGGTGCTTGATGATTCCGCAATAAAAAAATTTTACAAAACACTGGCACTATCAGAGAAGGGGCATCATCAGGTATTTACTCGGCTTGCCCAATGTTACTTTCCCAAGGACCTTGTCAACCAAAGACTTAACGAATGGATAGACATTGAAGGGACAATATTTGAAGAGCTACCAGTTAGAAGTCGGGTGCACTAAACCTGTGTTGTGATATATGCCCAGCCACGACCGTCACACCGATACCATTCGGAAATATCTTGAACAGCATGCCGAACCCGAGGCATCAAGAAAATGGGACAAGAGTCCTCTTGCTGGCAGGCACTACGACCACAGCCTTGTGATTCCTGCCTGTCGTGAGCGCCCGGAGCAACTGCACCGGGTATGGGAACATCTTGTTCAGAAGGGACAAGACTCTGACTCATTTCTGGTCATCCTCGTAATCAACTCTCCAGACACTGAAGATCCGCGCTGGGCACAATCACACCTTCAGTTACATGATGGTGTCAGACAGAATCGGCAAGAAACCAGACTCAGCAACCGGGTCAGCCTGCTGACATCAAAAAATGAACAACCGGACATGATTGTCGTCAACCGCTACGAACGCGGCCATACTATTGATTGCAAACAGGGCGTCGGACTGGCGAGAAAAATCGGCATGGATCTAGCCCTGCGACTTGCTCACAGGGTTCACAAGACAGATGTTACCGTCGCATCCAACTGGCTATGCGGCACCGATGCAGATGCAGTGTTACCAGAGGACTACTTTCAGCGACACATAACGGGCGGGGAAGTGGCAGAGTTGCTGCCATTCAAGCATTTGGCGTCCAGAAGACTGCGCATCCCTAGCCTGCTGTACGACATCCACATGCTGTACTATGCAGCCGCGCTCCGACAGGCCGGCTCCCCCTACGGATATACAACCATCGGCTCCACCATCACCTGCACCACACTGGCTTATGCACAGGTGCGAGGTTACCCCAAAAGAAATACCGGGGAGGATTTTTATCTGCTCAACAAACTGGCCAAGGTCGGTGAGATAAGTAGCAAGGCGCGTCAGCCTCTTCTCCTTGCGGCCAGGCTCTCTGACCGGGTACCCATTGGTACTGGAACGGCACTTGCCAGCATCGCCCGGATGAAAGACCCCCTGTGTGACTATCCTTTCTATCATCCAGATTGCTTTCGCGCTCTTGCATCTTTTCTTTCCATGCTACGTGACGCAGGTAGAGCGAATTGGCAACAAAAGCAGGCTGGGTCGCTTGACGAGGCATCTCTTGATAAAACAGTCGCGGATTACTGGCAGCGCTTGGGATTTAAGCAACTCTATCAGCGCAAACTTAGTGAAAATCCGACGCCGACCGTGATGCTCAAATTTCTTCATGACCGGTTTGATGCCCTCCGAACACTACAATTCATTCACCAGATGCGCGACGAGCACTTCGGTACTGTCCCGCTTGCTGACCTGGCGCAGCTAGACTTTATCAACTGGGAATTTAACAGCGGACAGCCCCAGGCATCACTGTTGAACCTGCGGGAGAAGCTGCATCAAGTAGTATTCACTCCTATTTGAGCCGCCGAGCAAAAGGAGAATTTCAGGACAGGCAAGATTTACAACAGAATTTCAGGACCAGAATTTCAGGACAGGCAGAATTTCAGGACAGGCAAGATTTACAACAAAATTTCAGGACAGGCAAGATTTACAGCAACCCATTCACCAGACGATTTTGCTTTTGGGTTGATATCTACTGCTGTGGTAGTTATCTCTCACACGGGATGCCGTGCTAAAATACGGCACTGATTTGTCCTGGCGACTGGATGGATTCACTCATGAAAATTAAATCTGATGCACAAGATATTTATTGACGGACAGGCCGGCACAACGGGGCTTAATATTCATGCGCTACTGTCAACGAGAAACGACCTGGAATTGCTTGAGATTGATCCTGCCAGGCGCAAGGATTCAACCGTAAAACGGGACCTCATCGCTACCGCCGATGTTGTTGTGCTGTGCTTACCTGATGCCGCTGCCAGGGAGAGCCTGAGCCTGAGCGAGGCAAACGCTGGCAACTCAAAACCAAACACACGTTTCCTGGACACGAGTAGCGCGCATCGAGTTGCTCCTGCCTGGGTCTATGGTCTGCCAGAAATATCGCCGCGGCAGAGAGAAGCCATCGCCAGTGCTAGGCTGGTCTCCAATCCCGGCTGCTATCCCACTGGTTTTCTGACTGCCATCCTACCGCTCATGGATGCCGGCATCATTAACCCGGCAATGCCGCTCAGTATCAACGCCATCTCTGGTTACAGTGGCGGTGGCAGACAGCTCATTGAAAAATACAGAACCCAGGCAACCCAGCAACCTGACTCCCTGTGGCACGCTCGCCCCTACGCTCTACATCTTGCCCACAAGCATTTGCCGGAAATGCAAGCCTATGCGCGATTGGATCTTGCGCCCCTCTTCCTACCGACGGTGGGTCACTTCTATCAGGGTATGTTGGTATCAACGGGACTCACCCGGCAACATTTTGCAAAACGGGTGACGCTGGAGGATGTCCAGAGCATCCTTGCCGAAAGATATGTGAACGAACCCTGCATCAAAGTGCAAGCGGTCAATGCTGAGGATTGCTTGGACGATGGTTATATGGACCCGGAAGCCACCAATGGTACCAATCGTCTGGAACTGTTTGTGTTTGGACACCAGCAACAAATACTACTGCTGGCAAGGCTGGATAACCTCGGCAAGGGCGCGGCCGGTGCGGCGGTACAGAATCTAAATTTGATGTTGAATGTCTCGGAACTTGAGGGACTATCTATTGAAAAAGGTATTGCAAACGGCATTGCCACAAACCATCCCACTTTCGTGCAAGAGGTTTAACGACATGACAACTAATCGGCAAGAAGAGGCACAACGCTACGCAAGGCTACAGGAACAATATGCAGGCTATCAGGCGGCCGGGCTAAAGTTGGATCTGACCCGTGGTAAACCTGCTACCGAGCAACTGGACCTCTCTGATACGCTGGACGGCATCCTTGATGGTTGCTATCTGCTACAAGATGGGACAGATGTCCGCAACTACGGTGGCATAACCGGCATCCCCGAAGCACGGCAACTGGGCGCCGAGATGCTTGAAGTGAACCCTGAAAATGTGCTGGCAGGCGGGAACAGCAGTCTCACCCTGATGTACCAGTATGTGTCCTATATGATGCGCTCCAGATGGCAGACTGATGGCGGCGCGCCGGTCAAATTTATCTGTCAGGTACCAGGCTATGACCGGCACTTTACAATCTGCGAACACTTCGGTATTGACATGCTTCCCCTACCCCTTCTGGACACTGGACCCGACATGGGCCGGATTGAAGAGCTGGTAGCGGCAGATGAGCAGATCAAAGGCATCTGGTGTGTACCCCAGTATTCCAATCCCACCGGACACAGCTACGATGAGCAGACCGTCAAAGGATTCGCCAGGCTCGCCGACACAGCGGTAAGGGACTTCCGTATCTTCTGGGACCATGCCTACGCGGTGCATCACCTGACGGACAAACCTGCACCGCTTGCCAATCTGATGTTGGCAGCGCAACAGACAGGACACCAGGACAGTGTGCTCATGTTTGCATCAACCTCAAAAATCACCTTCGCGGGAGCGGGGCTTGCCTTCCTTGCCACATCAACCAGCGAACTGGCGGCCTTTGTAGATTTCCTCGGTTTTCAGATGATCGGTTTCGACAAGGTGAATCAATTAAGACATGTCAAATGGCTTGAAAATATCACCAAGATCAATAAGCATATGGAGCAACATAAGGCCATCATCAAACCAAAATTTGAATTGGTCGAGAAAAAACTTGCCGAGAAGCTGAGCGGCAAGAATATGGCAAGCTGGACGCGACCAAGGGGCGGCTATTTTGTTTCTCTGGACACCAATCCCGGTCTTGCCATGCAGGTCGTTGAGCTGGCGGCAGCGGCGGGAGTGAAGCTCACCCCCGCTGGGGCAACATTTCCCTACGGCAAGGACCCGGCAGACACCAACATTCGCATCGCACCGACCTACCCCGCCATCAACGAACTGGACACCGCGATGGATGTGCTGGTGACCTGCATAGAACTCGCATCGCTCGCCGATTCGTTGCGCGACTGATTGCACTGTCAATGGGCGTCCTTGATGCTTTCGACACTGGTATTCTTATTGCCTATCTGATGTTGATCTTCGCCATGGGCTTCTACTTTGCCCGTGGCAATCACTCCACTGAACAGTACTTTCTTGGCGGACGAAAATTCAAAGGCTGGGTTATAGGGCTGAGCCTCACCGGCACATCCATCAGTTCTATTACCTTTCTTGCCTACCCGGGAGACGCCTTCAAGACCAACTGGCTCAGATTCTTGCCCAACCTGATGCTACCTCTTGCGGTCATCGTCGCTGCCTTCTGGTTTCTGCCGCGGCTTCGACGCGGCGGCTTCACGGCTTATGAGTACCTTGAAACACGTTTCGGTGCATCGATAAGAGCCTACGGTGCCGTAGTATTCATACTCGCGCAACTCACCCGGATCAGCATGATCCTTTACCTCTTATCTCTCGTCATACAGACCATGACCGGGCTAGATGCCCAGCTGAGTGTCGTCACGGCGGGCATCTTTGTTGCTGCCTATACCATTCTCGGTGGCATTAAAGCAGTGGTATGGACGGACCTTGTGCAGACTTTTGTGCTGCTTCTCGGTGGTATCCTGTGTCTGGTGACGATTCTTGATCTGCTCCCGGGGGGTTGGAACCAACTGCTCGAAAACGCTTGGCATAGCGGGAAGATAAGCCTTAGCGATACACCCGGCCTGGCGGCGGACTGGGGGTTTTCCCTCAACCACAAAACAGCTACGATGATGCTACTTGTCGGACTCACCAGTTGGTTAACAGAATATTCAAGCAATCAAAACACGGTGCAGCGATTTTGCGCGACGAAAACGGCGGCAGAAGCGAGAAAGGCAATGTTCATCTGCGCCGCCGTCAGCTTGCCTACCTGGGCATTCTTTATGTTTCTCGGCACGGCACTTTATGTATTCTTTAATATATTCCCCGACACCACCGCAAGCGCAATACTCAATGGCGACCGCAAAGCGGAGGAAATACTCCCGTTTTTCATCACCCACTACCTGCCGCCCGGTCTCGTGGGCCTAGTGATTGCCGCCGCCATCGCTGCGGCCATGTCCTCCCTGGACAGTAGCATGAACGCCATAGCCATGGTGACCACCAGCGATATTTACCGAAGATTCATTGCACCTGGCAGGGCTGATAGAGACTATCTCAGTGTAGCGCGTGGGGTCACGGCGGCGACCGGTGTCCTGATGGTGGCCGGCGCCCTCTACCTGATTGACGCAGAGACGACCACATTACAGGACACAGCGACCATCCTGACTGCCCTCCTGGCTGGCGGGCTGCTAACGATTTATCTTATCGGCTTCTTCAGTAGCCGCTGCGATGCGCTTCACATTCTGCTGGGAATTAGCAGTACCATTGCCTACACAGCCTGGACCCTGACGACCGGGGATGGCAGATTCAGCTATCCCTTTGACCTTTACTACACGGGTCTGATAGGTAACATTGTGATGTTCGTCATCGCCTGGGGCAGTAGTTTCGTCATCAAACCTTCCCGCCGCCATAAAACCAGTGCAGCATGAATGCAATCAACAACATCAGCGACGCACCTGATTCGGGTCAAGCATCCGAGCCCCGCCTACCGCAGGATTTTGCGAGGCTTGATTTGCCAGATGTCATGGCACAGGCGATCATTGATCTCGGATTTTCCTCAGGCACACCGGTTCAAAACCAGGTATTGCCCCATTCCCTGGACGGCCGAGACATCATTGCTCAGGCGCAAACAGGCACCGGCAAGACGGCGGCCTTTCTGATTTCCATTATTACCTATGACCTGGAAAATCCGGAACTGGAAGAACGTCAGCCCGGGACGCCCTTTGCGTTAATTATCGCTCCCACGCGAGAGCTGGTGATGCAGATTACTAGCGATGCCAAACAACTCGCAAAATACACCGACATTAGAATCCTGTCGCTAATCGGCGGGATTGATTATGAAAAACAAAAGCAACAAGTGACCCGCCCGGTTGACATCGTCGTCGCCACACCTGGCCGTCTGTTGGACTTCGTCCGCTCCCGCAGGGTGGATCTCTCACAGGTTGAAATGTTGATTATTGATGAAGCCGACCGGATGCTAAGCATGGGATTTATCCCGGACCTGAAGGCTATTGTGTCTCATATGCCAAAAAAGCATCATCGCCAGACGCAGCTTTTCGGGGCGACCTACCGGGAAGACATTAGGCGGCTGGCGGCGTCCTGGACGATTGACCCGGTGCGTATTGAAATTGAGCCAGAGCAAATCGTCGTCAGCACCGTCACTCAGAAGGCTTATCTGACTTCGGAAGCGGACAAGTATGCTCTGTTGTACAACCTGATCCGCCATTACGATCTTAATCGGGTCATTATTTTTGTCAATCGTCGGGACGAGGCGCATAGTCTGGAATCAATGTTGCGCAGGCATCATTTTCGGACTGGTCTACTTGCCGGTGATATTCCCCAGCAGAAAAGAATCCGCACCTTGGCAAGATTCAAGTCGGGGGACATAGCACTGCTGGTGGCGACGGATGTAGCAGGCAGGGGGTTACACATAGATGACATCAGCCACATCATCAACTACAAGCTACCTGAGGACCCGGAGGACTATGTACACCGGATCGGACGGACGGGGCGTGCCGGTGCCCAAGGCATTTCTATATCACTGGTGTGCGAAAATGATGCGTTCATGCTACCCAACATTGAAACTCTACTGGGCAAACCACTGCGATGCGAACATCCACCGATGGTAATGATGTCGGCGGTACCCGAACTACCCCCGCTACCAGTCAGTCAACCGAAAAAACGCCGTCGAAGAAGATGAGATTCTAGCCTGTCCTGAAATTCTA
>DKIG01000042.1:64636-67257 GCA_002454165.1 Gammaproteobacteria bacterium UBA6724 | reverse complement strand
CCTGTCCTGAAATTCTAGCCTGTCGTGGAAATCTAGCCTGTCCTCAAATCTAGGCTGTCCTCAAATCTAGCCTGTCCTCAAATTCCAGTGCACCAACAACCTCAGGCCTTCACGAATTCCGGATAGGCTTCAACACCACATTCAGAGACATCAACGCCCTGGAACTCTTCCTCTTCTGACACCCTGATGCCAAGTGTGTGCTTCAGAACAAACCAGACCAGAAAACAGGCGGCAAAGACCCAGACAAATATCGTCAAGGCACCGATAACCTGACCGCTAAAAGTTGCATTACCCGTCAGGGGAACCAGCAGCAACCCTAGGAGCCCGCAACTACCATGTACGGAGATAGCCCCCACCGGATCATCAATCTTCAGCCGCTCCAGGAGCAGTATAGAAAACACCACCAGAAGACCGCCGAGCATGCCGAAGAAGGTCGCCTGCAATGCCGTCGGCGTCGTTGGTTCAGCCGTGATCACAACCAAACCAGCCAGAGCACCATTCAGTAGCATGGTGAGATCCGCTCTGCCAAACATCAGTCGTGCTGTTATCAAGGCTCCCAGGGCACCGCCTGCGGCCGCCGTATTGGTGTTCAGAAACACCATCGCAACAGTATTGGCACTGACGGCATCACCCAGCTTTAATACTGAGCCGCCGTTGAATCCAAACCAACCCAGCCAGAGAATAAATGTACCCAGCGTTGCCAGCGGCAGATTGGCACCGGGCAAAGCATAGATTACGCCGTTTGCGCCGTACTTGCCCTTGCGGGGACCCAGCAACAGGACACCGGCAAGCGCGGCGGCGGCACCTGCCATGTGGACTATGCCTGAGCCAGCAAAGTCCGAAAATCCAAGATCGCCAAGATTGTAAAGTCCGAACACATCTTCCCCGGCCCATGTCCAGGAACCTTCCAACGGATAAATCACACCAGTCATAAAGACGGCAAACAGGAGAAATGCCCATAACTTCATCCGCTCCGCTACGGCACCGGAAACAATGGACATAGCGGTGGCAACAAACACCACCTGGAAAAAGAAATCAGAAGCATCCGAATAGACGGCGTCCCCGTGAAATCCTGCCTCTCTGGATTCCGCCAGCACAGTCTCAACCAGCAGGTCGGCAGACACGGCACCGTCAAGCTCAATGCCAGACAAAAAATACCCTCCCCCGTACATGACGGCGTAGCCACACACCAAATACATGACGCAGGAAATAGCAAAGAGCGCCATATTCTTTGCCAGTATTTCCGCCGTATTCTTTGACCTGACCAGTCCAGATTCAAGCATGGCAAATCCTGCCGCCATCCACATCACAAGCGCACCGCAGACAAGAAAATAAAAGGTGTCCAGCGCATATTGAAGTTCCAGTGTTTGCTCCACGACTATTTCCTCCGGACTTTGATTATTGGGCTATCCACAAAACTACTTTCAACTGGTAAAGCAAAGTTAATGCCAATAATCCTTTCTTTTGTTTCTGAATGCCGTATTGACCCGTTTGACCTACTGGTTGGCGGGAAAACTGGCGCCCTGCAGACGCCGACCTGAATACTGGATTGCACCGGTTTGAGGCAGGTTCGGTGCGACATGCGCCAAAACAAGGCAGCGGCGTCCAGCCAGGGCACCAAGATAGGAGAGATGATGGTGCTATACTCGCTCCTTTCCTCAGGAGTATTGAACTTGCAGCCTGGATGGTTCAGGACATACATTCAGACGCCAGCAAGCCAGCACAGTGTGATTTGCGCCGGGGCAGATATACGATATCGACGCTGGATCAGTCAGCCCAGTCAACCAGAGCAGGACAAACATAAACCGGGGCTGTTGCTGGTCCATGGACATACCGCCCATAGCCATTGGTGGGACTTCATCGCGCCAGCATTCATGACTGACTATGAGCCTGTCGCTCTGGATCTGAGCGGTCACGGCGACAGTGCCCATCGCGAAGAATACTCGGCAGCCACCTGGGCCGAGGAAATCGCTACCGTTTGTGAGGCTACCGGACTGTACCAGCCTACCCTTGTCGGGCACAGTCTGGGTGGCATTATGACCAGAGTAGCGGCATTTCTGTATCCAGAATTGTGCCATTCCATCCTGCTGGTAGATTCAGTATTGCCATCAACCCCCAGCAGGAGGGCGCCACCGCCGCTACCCGGATTAAGACGCCGAATCTATCCAACCCTGGCACAAGGCATGGCACGATTCAGGCTGAGGCCATCCCAGCCACCACCGGCAACATACATTCTGCGACATATAGCGGCGCGTTCGTTGCAAGCCTGCCCTATGCAAACGACAGCCCAAGAATCAGGCGCGGAAAGCAGTTATATGTTCAAACTTGACCGCGCCCTCCTCGCCAAAATGGTGCCCCAGACACAGCTACCGGTCGCCACCGAGATGCTCAAAGAACTCAAGATGCCGGTCGGTTTTATCTACGGCAAACAGAGTCGCTTCTTTCCCCCGGAAAAGATCCATGCCCTATCGCCCTTAATAGCGTCAAATTTGTTACATGGCATTGAATCTGCCCACCACCATGTTTTTCTGGATCAACCCCTGGAATTTATCGCCACCCTTGGTCGGCTTCTGACCCAACTACGAAAAGACTGACCGACTAGAATTTCAGGACAGGCTAGA
>DKIG01000042.1:0-64495 GCA_002454165.1 Gammaproteobacteria bacterium UBA6724 | reverse complement strand
TAGATTTTCAGGACAGGCTAGATTCTAAGCAGCGCGGTGGCTTTAATTCTGGGGCGCTTCGCCGCATACTGAATAATCTCGTCCCGCATCACTTGGCAAAAGCACTGTGCACCATGTCCGACAATCAACTCAATACCATCTATCGGCAGGCCGCCTTAAAAGTAGAATTTGACCCAGAACCTCGGGCACGGTTGTTTATCAACAACATCAAACGTCAAGAACGGGCGGCTGAGCAGACCCCCTGCACACTCCGACTATCCAGCAGTGTGCAGACTGATTATGAATGGCATGAATCTATAGAAGCCATTGTTAACTATGAGGAAGATCAGGTATCCGTCCGCCTCACTGCCAACCATACCCAACTGGCAGCTAGGACATTTCACCGCACCGTTATCGGGAAACCACCATGAACCAACAAGACACAAGGATTGACACACAATATCTGCCTGGGGGAAAAATGCCCGTTGAAGAAGCCTTCAGCCTGCGCGCGGGCAATGCACCAGACTGGCGGATATGGCTGGGTCTCAGCATCACCAGCATCTGGCTACTGGTTTTATCTATCTACATCGGCAGGACGATTGGCTGGTCGCAGATAGGCAACGCACCGATTGAAACCCTGGGCAATTTCCTGGAAGGTGCTTTTGCGCCCCTGGCATTTCTCTGGCTGGTCATCGGCTACTTTCTGCAAAAGAAGGAACTGGTGCAGAATACCAACGCCATCAAGATGCAGTATGTCGAAATTCAGAAGTCTGCTGACCAGGCGGTCATTCAGTCCGAGGTAATTCGTGCCTCCGAGATTCATGCCAGGACCGAGTCTTTCCTTCGTATCGCCGAAAGTGTCAAACAACAACTCGGCAATCTGATGGGTTTCCTGGTCGTGTCCAGTCAGGGAGCAACGGGGGCTGGGCTGGTCTCCAGTGAAAAAATTGCCCAACTATGGGGGTCGCTGAACAAGACTGACCCTGAGGGGTTTTCACGCTCCATGCTGGAATTGCAATACCTCCATGGTGAGCGGTATGCGTACAAGTTGCTTTACGGAACCCCAACCCGCACTCGGCATTCTGAAAATTTCGTTTACAACTTTGAGCGGCTACTCAGGGCGGCCGAAACCTGCGATGATGACGGAATGGTCAAGGATTCGCTCCTGGGCAGTGCGCACGGCTATATCTACAGTCGAATGCTAAAACTCCGCGCCAACCCGCCAGCAGGCTTTCAACACGGCAACTACGACTTTGACCCGGACAGTATCGACTGATGGTTCAATTGATGGTGTCGCACCCGCCCATGAACCCCGTCGCTCAGATCATCAAGGATCGTCAAACTGCCAGAAACCAAGGGGATACCAATGCCGATATTTGCTTTCTAGCACTGTCGGGCGACGAGGGTCCCAGTGTGCGGACCCTGGTACTACGGGATATAGAAAATAGAAATTTTAATCTTTTCATCAACAAGACCAGCCCCAAGTGGCATCTCGCCGAGCAGTATCCGCAGGCACAACTGCTACTCTGGTACAGTAGCCTCCAGAGGCAGTATCGGGTCAGCGGCAGGCTAGAGGAATTGGACAGGAAGGTCGTTGAAGTCAACTGGCAACGGCGACCCGTCGACAGCAAATATTTTGATCAGGTGTACGATCACCTGGGTGCCCAGAGTTCTGTCATTGACCGGCGAGATACCCTGATTCAATGCATTGACTCACTGAAAAAGGAGTTGCCAGAGGACAGTCTGACCATGCCTTCAAGCCTGACGGGTCTGGCACTTCAAGCAGACCGAATCGAATATCTGGACCTCGGCATGCGGGACCGAATACAGGACCGCCGCATTTATACCTTAGAGAAGCCTCTCAATAATGACGAGACCTGGGTGGAGCAGATACTCATTCCTTGAGGAATGATGGCGGTCTGGCGGTGATGGGAATGGGCATGACGACGGCGACTAATTTCATATTAAATGGGACTGTTCATTCCACCCGCACAATAAATCTTGTATTCTTGTCACTTTTCTTGCCGATTGACCACTCATGCTGATAGTTATTTCTCCTGCAAAGACTCTGGATTTTGATACCTCCTCCCAAACCTCAAAAAGCTCAATTCCAAAATTCCGTAAAGAATCTCGGCATCTCGTCAAGGTGATGCAGGACAAGACGCCGAAAGATATAGCCAGGCTGATGCGAATTAGCACCAGGCTCGCGGATCTGAATGCGGAACGATTTCACAACTGGAAGGCACAATCCAGGCACACAAAACAATCCATTCTTGCTTTTAAGGGCGATGTCTATATGGGCCTAGAGGCGGAAACATACAAGGAGCGGGACTTCACCTTTGCACAGAAACATCTGCGTATTCTTTCCGGCCTGTATGGCCTGCTTAAACCCCTGGACCTGATCCAGGCATATCGTCTGGAGATGGGAACCAAGCTAAAAACCTCAAAGGGCAACACGTTATATGACTACTGGGGCAACAGAATCACCCGGGACCTGGCGGATGATTTGCACACCCATCGCAATAAAATCCTGATCAACCTGGCATCCAACGAATATTTTAAGGTGGTAAAACCCACCCTACTACCGGGGCAGGTCATCACTCCAGTATTCAAAGACTGCTACCATGGCACCTACAAGGTGATCAGCTTTTTCGCCAAAAAAGCCCGGGGCTCTATGACCAGCTTCATCGTCAAAAACCGTATCACCAAACCCGAAGACATCAAGACATTCAATGTTGACGGCTATCAATACAATGACAGCCGTTCCTCAGATGACATCTGGGTATTCACCAGGTGACCGCCACCCCCCTACCAGCGGCCACCATCCTGATGCTACGTGACGGCCCGGGAGGGCTGGAAACCCTGATGGTGGTACGGCATCACCAGATTGACTTCGCATCCGGAGCACTGGTATTCCCCGGTGGCAAGATTGATGAAGCCGATACACAAGTCAGAGATTACTGTCATTACGATGGCGAGATTCAGGATGAAGACCTCTCGCTGATGGTAGGCGCTATCCGTGAAGCCTTTGAGGAATGCGGTATCCTGTTGGCATACCCCAGGGGAGAGTCCGCGCTCATCTCAGGCAAGCGACTGGCTAGGTTGGACAGGTTTCGAGAGCCACTTAACAAGGGCAGGTTGAGACTGAAAGATTTCCTTGAACAGGAGCAGTTGCTACTTGCCTGTGACCGATTGCAACATTTCGCCCACTGGGTCACACCCGCCATGATGCCCAAACGTTTTGATACCCACTTTTATCTGGCGGCACCACCGACTGACCATCTGGCAACACATGATGGCTACGAATCTGTGGACTCTGTCTGGATTTCCCCTCAGCAGGCACTCAGTGGCGCCAAGGACGGTACCTATACCCTCATCTTCCCGACCCGACTCAATATTGAAATGTTGGGGACCAGCCAATCCGTCGCCGAAGCTCTAGCGATGGCGGCGCGCCGTCATATCACAAGAGTTCTTCCCTGGACGGAAGAGCGACAAGACGGCATCTACCTCTGTATTCCCCCTGAGGCAGGCTACGGAATCAATGAAGAAAGGGTTGGCGACAATCAATCCGAACTAGTGCGCTCTATCATGCGTCCGCGAGCAGATGCGAATCGGTGACCGGTTGTTGCGGTACATTGGGGTACTTGATGCCTGCCATCTTCTGCCCCACACGGATTACCTGGCAAGAATAACCAAATTCATTGTCATACCAGACATAGAGAATTGCCTGGGCACCCTGGACGATGGTGGCATGGGAATCAACTATCCCGGCATGACGATTGCCAATAAAGTCAGTCGATACCACCTCACTGGAAACGGTGTAATCAACCTGCCGGTTCATAGCACTGTGTAGTGACACATCCCGGAGGTATTCATTCACTTCTCTAATGGTAGTTTCCCCTTCAAGTGTGAGGTTCAGGATCGCCATGGATACATTCGGTACCGGCACCCGAATGGCATTACCCGTCAGCCTGCCTGCCAGCTCCGGGAGCAGCCTGCCGACAGCACTGGTTGCATTGGATTCAGTGAGTACCATATTAAGTGGCGCACTCCTGCCACGCCGTTCTTTTGAGTGTGTATTGTCATGCAGGTTCTGGTCATCCGTGTAGGCATGCACGGTTTCCATATGCCCGTGGACAATACCAAAGCGACTGTGCATGGACTTCAATATCGGCACTATGGCGTTGGTAGTGCATGATGCTGCTGCAATCGTTGTATCCTCAGGGCTGATCAGGTCAGAATTGACGCCTGAGACAATGTTTTTCACACCATCCTTCCCGGAAGCCGTGAGGAGAACCTTCTTGACACCCTTTGACTTGAGATGCTGCTCCAACCCGTCCCGGTCACGCCAGGCACCGGTGCTGTCAATCACCAGTGCCTCGTCAATGCCATACTTGTTGTAATCAATGGCCGCAGGATCCGTCGCATAGATAAACCGAATCACATTGCCGTTACATATTAGGACATGATTTTCCTCATCAACCCGAATAGTCCCCTTAAAAGTCCCGTGGATCGAATCCCGACGCAGCAGGCTCGCCCGCTTGTTCAGATCTGCCGCTGGATCCTTGGGCGGTCTCAGTACAACGGCACGAGGCACAAGATTCTGGCCCCCGCCGATCTTCTCTACCAGGAGCCGCATCACCAGCCGGCCTATCCTGCCAAAGCCGTAAATCACAACATCAGTGGGGCTGTGTCTCACATCATCCTTGTTACCGAGCAGCTCCCGGCAGTAGTGTTCAACATAGTCTTGCATGGCAAGACCTTCACTATCGCCCATGTAGTTGGAGGTCAATCGACCTATATCTATGTGTGCAGGCGACAGCTCAAGATGGCTCAGTATTTCCAGAATCGGGTGGGTTTCAAATTCAGACATTTCGTTATGTTCTATCTGACGCACAAAGCGATGCGCCTTCATCAAGTCAATCACAGACTGGTTATAAAGCGGCACACCATGGATGTAGATGACGACATTGCGACGATACAAGCCGCCGATCAGTGGAATCATTGCCTCTGCCAGAGCTTCGCGTTCCTTAAAGTCAGCAAAAACATCCTTGAGTCCTGGTCTTGTCACGGGTTGCTTCCTCTTGTGATTAACGAATTGTGAATCATTCTGAAAATCATGAATAATGAATCCGGGAATGATGATCCGATGGGAAATTGTACATCAATGGCAGGGCTGGGACACAGGATGATGAATGAACCTGGCAGAAACGCCATATTCTGCACCACTCTATCATGCCGCCACAGAATACAGGACAAAAGGATGGCGATGAATGTTTCATAATGCATTCAGCCTCCCGGGTGCCGGTGCTTCTCTCGCCATTGCAGAGGCGATGCAAAAGCTGCAAAGGCTTGCCCTCATCATCACAGCAGATACCCTGAATGCCGAACGGGTGCAGCAGGAGCTGGCGTTTTTCTTGGGCGACAAACAGCCCATTCTCCGATTGCCTGATTGGGAAATTCTGATTTACGACAGCTTTTCGCCTCATCGGGATATTATTTCCGACCGTCTCTCGGTGCTGAACAGCCTGGCTCTTCTGGAAACCGGCATCCTGATTCTGCCAATGAACACCCTAATGCAACGGATAGCACCGCGGCACTTCATCCTGGGCACCAGCCTGATACTTGACCGAGGGCAGGAATTCAATATCACCCGGATGCGCCAAAGGTTGCAGGACACAGCCTACCATGCCGTTGATACGGTGCTTGAGCATGGTGAATATGCGGTGCGTGGTTCTATTATGGATATCTTCCCCATGGGCTCTGAGCTCCCCTATAGAGTCGATCTGCTTGATGACAAGATTGACTCACTGCGGACTTTCGACCCGGAAACCCAAAAATCCATCGCTCAGGTTGAGCGCATTCGCCTGCTTCCGGCAAGAGAATTCCCTCTCACCCGCGACAGCATCAGACATTTCCAGGACCAGTGGTTTTCCAGATTTTCCTCTAATGTTGAGGAATGCCCTATTTATCGCGATGTTGCTGAGGGCCTTTCACCGGCAGGGGTTGAATACTACCTGCCGCTGTTTTTTGATGAGCTGGAAACCCTGTTTGACTATCTGCCCGACGACACCCTTCTCTTCTGCGATGAAATTGAACCGACCCAGTGCTGGCAGGAGGCAAATAATCGTTATGAAAGTCTGAGGCACAACCTGCAAAAGCCCATCCTGCCACCCGGGGAGCTTCTGCTCCCACCAGAGGAGGTCTTTGCCAATCTCAAAAATTATCCGCAGACAGACTGGCACCAGAGCCCTGCCAACAGGAATCTGCCTCTGCCCGAGCTCAGCATCAAGGAGCGAAGCCAAACACCCCTGGCGGCACTGGCAGATTTTATTGGCGGCTCTAGTGACAAGCGGGCTGAAGGCTCTAGTGACAAACAGGCTGAAGGCTCTAGTGACAAACAGGCTGAAGGCTCTAGTGACAAGCAGGCTGAAGGCTCTAGTGACAAGCAGGCTGAAGGCTCCTCCGCCAGGCTACTCGTCCTTGCGGAATCCAATGGGCGGCGGGAAATCATTGATGCGCTGTTTCGTCGGCATGGACTGGTCACAAAAATCCTGGATAGCTGGCAGGATTTCATCACCGACAACTGCCCACTCGGTCTGGCGGTCGCGTCCCTTGAGCGGGGCCTGCTGATAACCACTGGCGACAACCAATCTTTGGCAATGATTACCGAACAGCAGTTGTTCGGTGACCGGGTCTTGCAGAAGCGGCGCCGAGAGCGACAACGGGAAAATATCACCGAACTTACCATCAAACGTATGACCGAGCTCGGCATCGGCTCGGCCGTAACCCATATTGACCACGGCGTCGGCCGCTATCAAGGTCTACAAACACTGAACCTTGATGGTCAGGAAAGTGAATTCCTGGTGTTGCTTTACCAAGGCGCGGCGCGACTCTATGTTCCTGTGTCTTCCCTGCATCTCATCTCTCGCTATGCTGGTGCGGAGGCAAAGCTTGCTCCGCTGGACCGCCTCGGTGGAGAGGTCTGGCAAAAAGCAAAACGAAGAGCCGCCGAGCAGATACAGGATGTGGCGGCAATGCTGCTGGATATCTATGCCCGGCGGGAAGCCAAGACTGGCTTCAGTTATCCCGTGCCAGATGAGGCCTATGACAAGTTTGTGCGGGGTTTCCCTTTTGAGGAAACGCCAGACCAAAGCACTGCCATTGACAGCGTCATAGCGGACCTAGTGCAGGAAAAGGCAATGGATCGCCTCATCTGTGGCGATGTCGGATTCGGTAAGACCGAGGTTGCCATGCGTGCCACCTTCATCGCCGTCCAATCTGGCAAACAGGTCGCCCTCATAGCCCCGACCACATTACTCGCACTACAACATACGGAGACCTTCAAAGATCGCTTCGCTGATTGGCCCGTCAACATTGATTCCTTCTCCCGGTTCAAAACCAAGAAACAACAGAAGGTCGTGATTGAAAAGATGGCATCTGGACAAATTGACATCCTTATCGGCACCCATGCTCTGATTCAGGACCGGCTGGTATTCAAAAATCTTGGCTTGCTGATTATTGATGAGGAACACAAGTTTGGCGTTAGGCAAAAAGAAAAACTAAAGTCGCTCCGGGCGGAAGTCGACATCCTGACCTTGACGGCAACCCCTATACCCCGGACCCTGAATATGGCGATCTCGGGCATGCGGGACATCAGCATCATCGCAACCCCGCCTAATAGACGCCTCTCTATCAAAACCTTCGTCCGGCAACATGATAAGGCGTTAATCAAGGAAGCCATCCAGCGAGAACTTATGCGCGGCGGGCAGGTGTATTACCTGCACAATGATGTCCGCACCATTGAGGAAACCGCAGACAGGCTCCAGGCACTGGTGCCCCAGGCCAGCATTGTCATAGGTCACGGTCAGATGCGGGAGCGGGAACTGGAGCAGGTAATGTCGGATTTTTACCACAAGCGCGCCAATCTGCTTGTTTGCTCAACGATTATTGAATCCGGCATTGACATACCGAATGCGAACACCATTATCATGGACCGGGCAGACAACTTCGGTCTTGCCCAGTTGCACCAGCTCCGCGGCAGAGTGGGCAGATCGCATCATCAAGCCTATGCCTGGTTGCTCACCCCGCCCAGGCAAGCGCTCAGTGCCGATGCCAAGAAGCGGCTTGATGCAATTTCCGATGCCGAGGAGCTTGGCTCAGGTTTCATCCTGGCGACCCATGACCTTGAGATCCGGGGTGCCGGTGAACTGCTTGGAGATGCGCAAACGGGTAACATACAGACTATCGGCTACTCCCTTTATATGGAGATGCTGAACAGAGCCGTGCAAGCCATCAGGAGCGGGAAGATCCCGAACCTGGACCGGCCTCTCAAAGAGGGCACGGAAATCAACATGCATCTGCCCGCCCTGATACCCGCATCTTATCTGCCAGATGTTCACACTCGCCTGGTACTCTACAAACGTATATCAAACGCAGAGCATGAGGAGCAGTTGCAGGAACTCCAGGTGGAAATGATTGACCGCTTCGGAACCTTGCCAGAAGCCTGCAAAATGTTGTTTCGCATTATCAAACTCAAACTCAGGGCTGAAGCCCTCGGCATCAAGAAGGTGGATGTTGGAGACAAAAGCGGCAAAATAGAATTCACTCAGGAGACCAGTGTTGACCCGGCGTCCCTTGTTAGATTGATACAATCTGAGCCTCATAGATACAGACTCGGTAGCGCCAATCAGCTGGTGTTCAATGATATGATGGAAGAAGTTGAAGCCAGGTTCGAGAAGCTGGAAGGGGTCTTGGAGCAACTTGGGAGTGGCCCGTGAAAGATGTGATTAAAAACGGACGCCACCTTCTGTTGAACTGCTTACCCCTCTTGTCAGCGGTAACCCTATCAATGGCAGCGGTTTCTGAAGACCCTTCGCCAGTGCCAAGCAACCCGGAAGAAGAACCTGCAAACTGGTATCAGATTGACATCATCCTCTTTACACCGAAAACGCGAGATCTGGATGCGGAGAACTGGCGGGAAGTAGAGACAGTAGCCTATCCGCATGATGTGATTGCGATTGCCCAGGGGCAGGAGGTCCTGCCCTTCCGACTCTCGCAACTTGCGCAGATGCGCGCGGAATCTCTGGTAGCAGAGCCGCCTGATACTGCCCTGATAGACATGCCTCCCGATGCTGAAACTAGTAGCCATGATGACGAGGAAGAGGGTTTGTTGGCTGAATCCATGCCGCCAGAAGAGGTCGGCATCTCTGACCCTGATGATCTCCCGGCTAAGGTGGCAACAGAAGCTTTCGGCAGGCTCGCCTTTGAACCGGGATTAACGACATCCTCCCTGGCAGATATTGCAAACAGTCTGCGCAAGTCTTCCCATTATGAGATTCGGTCGCACCAGTCCTGGGTCCAGCCCATTACGGAGCAAACTAGGTCTATCATGATGCAGGCGGGACAGCGATTCGACGATGCTTATGAATTTGAAGGAGCCCTCAGCTTCAAACGGACAAGATATATTCATCTCCTCCCGCACCTCTGGTACACCCGATATAAAAAACGGACACGGCAGCCTCTCTACCACATGCCCTTGGAATATGAACCGAATAGCAACAGCACGGTGGCAGAGCAAGAACTGATTGAAGTAGAAAGAAGACGCGGTCTATACGCACCGCTACAGACTTATCACATGACCCGGGCACGTCGACTGCGGACGGGCGAGATACATTATCTTGATCATCCCCTCTTCGGGCTGATTGTCAGGGTGACGAACTATACTCTACCCGTTTTATAATTCAGGCCGGTCGTGATTTACGCTAATTGTTGGGTACGCAATTTCGGCGTTATGCCTGGCGATAATTTTGGCTATGTTGAGCAAGATTTTTTCTTTTACCTGATGATACTCAATCCAAACTGTCGTTTTAGTAAAGCTGTAAACAAAGAACTCCAGTGCAGAATCAGCAAAGGCATTGAAGTTCACGATGAGGGTCCTGCTGTGATCAATATCTGAATGGCTGGCAAGCATGTCGCGCACATCTGCCACTATGGCTTCCAGCTTGTCGGCGTCGTCGTAGCGCAAACCGATGGTCTCGTAGATTCGGCGGTTGTGCATGCGGGAAGGATTTTCCAGCAGGATGGTGTTGAACACTGAATTGGGAACATAGAGGGGCCGCTGATCAAAAGTGCGAATAATCGTGAGCCGCCAGCCAATGGATTCCACCGTGCCCTCTAGTTCCCGATCCGGGCTTCTGACCCAGTCGCCGACCACAAAGGGCCTGTCCAGATTGATCATGAGTCCGCCGAAGAAATTCGCCAACAGATCCCGGGCAGCAAAGCCGACGGCAATACCGCCGACACCGCCAAAGGCAAGCACACCGGAAACACTGAACCCGAGCGTTTGTAACACCGACAGAGCCGCAGTGATAATGACCGAAACCCGAAGCAGTTTACCAATGGCAGTCGTCGTGGTGACATCAGCACCATCAATAATAAACTTATTCTCCACTTCGGAAATGAATCGGCTGAGAAACACCGCCAGCAAGCCGGTAAAAACAACATAGCGAATCGGGACAATCGTCTGCGCCAGTACGGAATCGGTTTCCGCAACAATTACTTCCGCCGCCCAGGTGATACCCAAGGCCCAGATAGACCAGGCAAGCGGCTTGCGTGCAGACTTCGCTAGCACATCATCCCAGAGAGTCTTGGTCCGGGCAGTCTTCTGTTCCAGCACCAGCAAAAGTTTACGCGCTACATAGCTGAGTATCAGAGTGGCGAAGACGATTGCAAAGACCCAGAAGACGGTGGGGTCTATCAGGAGTTGCCAGATTTTGTCCATGTTGAGCTTTCCCAAAAAGTATCAATAATTTTTTGACTAGGCCGGGACGACACCAGTCATCCAACAAAGCCCTCGTCAAACTACCCTATAAATTTTACTTTCACAAACCCCCGAGCCTGTCCAGGTATCTGCCTTGCCCCCTTATCCCCCCGATTAGAGTGCCGACATAACCTTTGACATCAGCGGCGACTAAGACGAAACCAGGGGGCATCAAAAATTGAAATAAAAGATTGCACTTGATATTTTACTGGATATAATTACAGGTGCTGTATGGATAGCCAAGTCTTTGCATCATGTCAAAATGACGCTTGGCAAGTATGAAGGTCTTGTAAGTATGAAGGTCTCGTAATGTGGGTCCTGCAACAAGAGCCTGGTAACAGGTCTCGTAAACAGGAGTCGTAACAGGAGCCTCGTAACAGGAGTCTTGTAACAGATGCAAAGAACCGCCGCCAACAAGCGCCATCTATAGATATTCCGAATCCATTGTCACAATGAATCCATGATCACAAAAAGGTATGCGATATGAACAAATTGACAAGGCGACAAAGTGAAGTGCTTGACCTGATAAAAAGTCACATTGACGAGACTGGTTATCCGCCCACCAGGGCAGATATTGCTGGAGAACTGGGCTTCAAAAGTGCCAATTCGGCGGAAGAACATCTCAAGGCTCTAGCGCGCAAGGGTGTGATTGAGTTGATCCCCAGTACTTCCAGAGGCATCAAACTGATGACCACCGAGGGCATCCCCATCATTGGTGCCGTTGCTGCTGGTAGCCCCGTCCTCGCTGTTGAACACATTGAGGACTACTGTGAACTACCCGCCAGTTTCTTCACACCTAAGGCAGATTATCTGCTACAGGTACAGGGTGACAGCATGATAGAGGGCGGCATACTGGATGGTGACCTGCTCGCCGTTCACAAAACTCAGCAGGTCCGCAATGGCGACCTGGTAGTTGCCCGCATTGGGGATGAAGTCACGGTGAAACGTTTCCAAAAAACCAGTGCCAGGCAGGTGCTGCTGCTGCCCGAAAACAGGGACTACTCACCCATTACAGTTGATCTGAGCACCCAGGAATTTGCCATTGAAGGTCTTGGCGTCGGTGTCATCAGACACTAAATTCAATGATGCCGAGCAACGACGAAATTCACCAGGCTGTCCAAAGCAGATTTGTAAGTTGAGTCATCAACACAGAGCAAACAATCCAACGCCTTTTGCCTGTGCCCGGCTGCTAGGGCAAGGGTGTAATTGAGGCCACCCGTTTCTCTAAGGACCTGGATAACCCTACCGAGGTCGCTGGCACCTTCAGAGGTGATTGCCTCCTTGACAAGATGGCGTTGCTCTTCCGTCCCGTCCCGCATAGCGACAATCAGAGGCAGGGTTATCTTTCCTTGCGCCAGGTCATCTCCTGTATTCTTGCCGGTCTCTTCAGGATGACCGCTATAGTCCAACTGATCATCCACAAGTTGGAAGGCCATGCCGAGATGCAGTCCGTATGCTTTCAACGCTGCCTCTGTTGTGGCTGTCGTCCCAGTTAATACCGCCGCAGACTGGGCGGCAGCCTCAAAAAGTTTAGCGGTCTTGCGCGCTATGATTTCAAGGTAATCCTCTTCGGTGGTCTCAAGATTGTGGATACTGCAAAGCTGCTGCACCTCCCCCTCCGCAATAATGTTGGTCGCCCGGGAAAGAATCCGCATGACCTCCATGTCACCAATTTCTACCATCATTTCAAAAGCCCGCGAATGCAAGAAGTCACCCACCAGTACGCTGGGCGGATTGCCCCAGTGAGCGTTGGCGGTCTTCCGTCCGCGGCGCAACTCAGATCTATCGACCACATCGTCATGGAGCAGCATAGCCGTGTGGAGAAACTCTATAACAGCCGCGAGTTTGATATGTTCCCGACCTTTATAGTGGCCGCTCAGGGCGCACAGCAACACCAGCAGCGGGCGGAGTCGCTTGCCGCCAGCATTGACCAGATAGGTGGAAATTTCCTCAACCAGAGGTATCCGGGATGAGAGACTGGATATGACCAGCTGGTCAACTGCCCGAAAATCGTCTTGGACAACAGAGAAGAAAGGGTAAGTCATGCAGACTCGTTATTAGAGTGAAATCCTGGGTAAAGTGATAGGGAATGCTAGGTCTAGCCTATACAGGTGTCAAGCAAAACGACATTTGCGTGTCTTGTCCAGGAAGACTTTACCTTGCTCATGTCGGCGTCTTGGCATAGAATCCCACATCTTGCATCCGGGTTGGTAACGCAGGGCTCAGCCGACCCAGCGCCCAGATGTTATATTTTACAAGACTGTTGAAAAAACATGAGTTAAAAACAACTAGTTAAAAGTAACGGATTGAGATTTTGACATGTACGCAGTAATAACAAGCGGTGGTAAGCAACACAGGGTCAGACCGGGTGAAGTCCTGCGGTTGGAAAAACTGGACCTGGCTCAGGGCGAGATGGTGGACTTTGAGCAGGTTGCGCTGATTGATGATGGTGACAAGCTGTTGCTTGGTGCGCCTTATATTGAAGGCGGCAAGGTCAGCGCCGAAGTGCTCAGTCATGGTCAAGGGGACAAGATCAGCATCATCAAAATGCGCCGACGGAAACACTATCGTCGTCAAGCGGGTCACCGCCAGCACTACACTGAAGTAAAAATCACCAATATTACGAGAGGCGATTAAAAATGGCTCACAAGAAAGCTGGCGGCAGTACCCGAAATGGTCGCGATTCAGAATCTAAAAGACTGGGCGTGAAACTCTATGGCGGCCAGCAGGTATCCGCCGGGAACATTATCATCAGACAGCGCGGCACCAAATTTCATCCGGGTGTAAATGTCGGCTGTGGCAAAGACCATACCCTCTTCGCCAGGGTGGATGGCGTGGTCAAGTTTACTCTCAAGGGTCAGAAACAGAGAAAACTGGTCAACGTGGTGTCTCAAAGCGCCGGTTGAAGCATCGGTTGAACCACCGGGGCTTGACCGGGGCTCGTCTCAGCAGGACCACCAAGCGATGAAATTCGTTGATGAGGCAAGCATCAAGGTCAGTGCCGGTAAAGGCGGTGCCGGCTGTCTGGGTTTCCGGCGGGAAAAATACATTGAACGCGGGGGACCGGACGGCGGTGATGGGGGTAGCGGTGGGAGCATCTTCCTGAGGGGTGACGCGGCACTGAATACCCTGGTTGATTTCAGGTTTCGTCCTGAATATCGCGCTCAAAAAGGCGAAATGGGCAGAGGGAGTTGCCAGACCGGTGCCACCGGCGAAGACCTGTATATCAGGATTCCGCTGGGGACGACTGTGTTTGATGATGTTACCAGTGAGTACCTGGGCGACATCAAGCTCAGTGACGAGACACTGCTGGTTGCCCAGGGCGGCAAGCAGGGTCTTGGTAACATCAGGTTCAAATCCAGCACCAACAGAGCACCCAGACAAACCACGCCCGGCGCGCCGGGTGAATCTCGAAGCCTGAGGCTGGAGCTCAAACTCATTGCCGATGTAGGGCTCCTCGGAATGCCAAATGCCGGTAAATCAACTCTGATATCCAGGGTCTCGGCTGCCAGACCCCGGATTGCCGACTATCCCTTTACCACCCTGATACCCAATCTGGGGGTGGTTAGTGTCAATCCCGATGAGAGTTTTGTGATGGCGGACATCCCCGGTCTGATCAAGGGGGCCGCAGACGGTGCGGGGCTTGGCGTAGCGTTTTTGAAGCACCTGGCAAGAACCAGGTTACTGCTCCATCTGCTGGATATTGCCCCGATTGACGGTAGCAATCCGATTGATAACTGCCGCCTGATTGAGCAAGAACTGGCGAAGTACAGCGGGGGAATTGCAGATAAACCCAGATGGCTGGTATTCACAAAACTGGACATGATGCCTGCAGATATAGCACAGCAGAAGATGCAGGAAGTCATCACCAGATTGCATGTTGAGCACTACTTTGCTATCTCCTCCGTCAAGGGCACGGGGGTGACGACACTGCTACAAAGTATTGCGCAATACCTGAGGGAGACCGGCTCAGCGACAGATGCTCCGCATCAGGTTGAACATGAGTCCCTGGTGCGCCAGGAAATACATGCCCACTCGCTGACCAAAAGAATGATTCGACGACAACAACGAGATAGGCGGGACAAGGACACTCAGATCGAAT
The DNA here is from genome assembly GCA_002454165.1 of Gammaproteobacteria bacterium UBA6724. Lineage (GTDB taxonomy): Bacteria > Pseudomonadota > Gammaproteobacteria > Pseudomonadales > Azotimanducaceae > UBA9659. The sequence continues at coordinate 49,592 of DKIG01000042.1, read as the reverse complement.
CTGACGGCAATATCAGAGTGCACTGGAAGCCATGAAACCCGAATTCCAGCCAGGAAATACCTGGGTTATCAAGATTGGCAGCTCGCTACTGACAAACGACGGGAAGGGTCTTGCCCTTGCCCGTATTGAGGGTTGGGTGGAAGACATGGTCAGACTCCGTGCCCAAGGGATACGCTTGGTCCTGGTGTCTTCCGGGGCGATTGCCGAGGGCATGACCCGGCTCGGACTAAAAGAGCAACCCCGCTCTGTGCACGGTTTACAAGCCGCCGCCGCGGTCGGTCAGATGGGTCTCATCCAGGCTTATGAAACCTGTTTCCAAAAATTCGGACTACACACGGCCCAGCTGCTATTAACCCATGATGATTTGCGCTCCAGGCAACGCTATTTGAATGCCCGCAGCACCCTGAGGGAACTACTCTCATTCGGCGTCATTCCTGTTATCAACGAAAATGACACCGTGGCAACTGATGAAATTCGCGTCGGCGACAACGATACCCTCGCCGCACTGGTGGCGAATCTGATTGAGGCAAGCACCCTGGTACTCATGACAGACCAGAAGGGTCTCTACTCAACCAACCCAACCGACCCGGATGCCAGATTTATTCCCCTGGCAGAGGCCAGTGACCCGACGCTTGATGCCATGGCTGGCACTGGACGAGGCCTGGGCAGAGGTGGCATGGTCACGAAGATAGCCGCCGCTAGATGTGCCGCCAGAAGCGGTGCCAATACGATTATCTGTGGTGGGCGTGAAGCCAATCTGCTGTACAAACTCGCCTCGGGTGAGGTGCATGGCACACTGCTCAAAGCGGGGCACGGGTTGGTGGCAGCCAGGAAGCAATGGCTGGCTACCCTGGCGGTGAACGGCACACTACTACTTGACGCTGGTGCCTGTCGGGTGATTACCGAAGAAGGCCGAAGCCTGCTGTCCGTTGGGGTGCTTGACACGACTGGCAAGTACACCCGGGGTGATATGGTCGCCTGCATGACTCACGACAACCGGGAAGTTGCCCGAGGGCTAATCAATTACAACCATACGGAAGTCGCCCGCATTCGTGGCATGGCGAGCGGCGATATAGAATCAATTCTCGGCTATGTCGCCGAACCAGAATTGATCCACCGGGATGATCTTCTTTTTGGATGATGTCCAGGGTATGAAAACCCCCGCGGTCAATAATGCAAGGGTCAAAAACGCAAAGACGGGCGGCGTCAAAGCGGGTGTCGTATCATGCTTTGAGCATCCTGATCCTTACGTTCAGGCGAGATTTGTGTCTTGCGGCTTTATTCTTTTGAATGATGCCGTGGGTTACCGCACGGTCAAGTAGGGGTACTGCCACCAGGTAGGCGGATGAGGCAGAGTCATACTCTCCGGTTTCTATGGCGGCGATAGTTTTTTTGATCGCGGTGCGCATAGCGGAACGTTGGCTAGCATTTTGTCTGCGACGCGATTCGTTTTGCCTGGCGCGCTTCCTTGCCTGAACTGAATTTGCCACTAGGAGGTTACCTCAAGATTGGTCTGGAAAAATAAGACGCGCTACTATGGCGATTCACCTGCATTTTGTCAAACCTATGCCCTACTCAATCTGAGCCTGTCGGGAAACCCGTTGTGACCTGTTATGGATGATAAAAATACTGTCGGGCATGGAGCATCAAAAGCGCCGGGCTCAGCAGCTGACGCATCGTCTCCGCACCAGTCAGTTAGCCTGCTCAAGTCCAGCCTGACCGTCTCTCTCATGACCCTCATCTCCCGCTGCTTCGGGTTGGCGCGGGACATGGTGATCGCCTACTTTTTTGGCGCGGCGGCGGGTGCTGATGCCTTTTTTCTTGCCTTCCGCATCCCCAACTTCTTTCGCAGAGTATTTGCCGAGGGTGCCTTCTCCCAAGCCTTTGTCCCGGTCCTGACGGACTACAAAACCAACAAGTCAGAAGCAGAGGTGCGCGAGCTTGTGGATAAGGTGGCGGGTACCCTGGGCCTGACGCTGTTGGTGGTGACTGTCGCGGGCATCCTGGGTGCAAAACTGGTGCTCAGCGTCTTCGCTGCCGGGTTCATCTACAACAACGAACTGGAGAAGTTGCTACTGGCTACGGATATGCTGCGGCTGACCTTTCCCTATTTGTTATTGATTTCAATGACGGCTTTTTCGGGAGCGGTGCTCAACACATTCGGACGTTTCGCCGTGCCCGCATTTACACCGGTGTTACTGAATATTTCGCTCATCCTGTGTGTTTTTTACCTCCGCCCCTGGTTGGCTGAACCGGTCATGGCGCTTGCCTGGGGCGTACTGATCGCAGGCGTCGCCCAGCTGAGCTTCCAAGTGCCGTTTCTCGCCTCGTTGAAATTGCTCCCCAGACCAAAGCCAGCCTTCCGTGATCCAGGGGTTAAACGCATACTCATCCTGATGCTACCCGCCGTTATTGGTGCTTCCGCCAGTCAAATCAACCTGCTGGTGGATACCTTACTGGCATCCTTTCTTGAAACTGGCAGCCTATCCTGGCTCTATTATTCGGACCGCCTGCTGGAACTGCCCCTGGCACTTTTCGGCATTGCCATAGCGACTGTCATCCTGCCGGGACTGTCAAAAGAACATGCCGAACAATCACCGGAAAATTTTTCTGAAACACTGCACTGGTCAATAAAACTGGTGCTCATCTTCGGTATACCGGCATCTGTCGCGCTGGTGCTCCTGTCCGATGAATTGATAGCGACCCTCTTCTACCAAGGTGAAATGACCCGGCGGGATCTGTCCATGTCTGGGCTTGCGCTGGCTGCCTATGGTGTTGGACTCCTGGGACACATGCTAATCAAGGTGCTAGTTACCGGCTACTTTTCGCGACAGGACATGGTGACGCCGGTGCGATTCGGCATCATTTCGCTAGTGACTAATCTCATCCTTAGCGTGATTCTTATCTGGCACCTACAACATGTAGGGCTCGCTCTGGCGACTTCAATATCGGCATTTATCAACGCCGGGCTCCTGTTCAGAGGACTGGTGCGCCAGAAAGTATTGCTACGGTCCTCTCCCGACCCAGTGCTCATCAAGGTGCTCATCTCGGCGTTGCTCATGGGCGTCTGCCTGTACCTGATAACACCAGACCTTGAACTCTGGTTGAGCAAGGGCTTCCTACCGCGCCTGGCAATAATGCTGTTAATCTGCGCGACGGGGGCTATAACCTATGCAGTCGCCCTATTCGCCCTGGGCATAAAAATTCACCGACTGGTCAGATAATGGAAATTATTCGTGGTCTGATAAATGTGCAGGAACATCATCGCGGCTCGGTGGTGACGGTGGGTAACTTTGACGGCATTCATATCGGACATCAGACGATCCTGGTGGGGGTAAAAAATAAAGCCCGGGAATTGAAGGCACCATCCATGCTGATATGTTTTGAACCCCAGCCCAAAGAATTTTTTGATGTTTACAAGGCGCCTGCCCGGCTCACAAGATTCAGAGAGAAGATTGAACTACTCACCGAGCAGGGCATTGATTATGTGCTGTGCTTCAAATTTGATGAAAAAACACGCGCCACCTCCGCTGAGCGTTTTATTCAAATCCTGGTAGAGGAGCTGCGAGTCAGTGCCCTCTTCGTTGGGGACGACTTTAGTTTTGGTCAGGGTCGGGGAGGCGGGTTTGCAGACCTCCTTGCCGCCGGGCGGGCGCATCACTTTCCAGTCACCAATTTTCACACCCTGGCCTATGAAGACCTGCGCATCAGCAGTACCCGAATACGCGAATGTCTTGCCGAGGGAGATTTTAAACTGGCGGAAAAACTCCTGGGACATCCCTACTCTATTATTGGCAAGGTCGTTTATGGTAGGCAACTCGGACGTACTATGAGTGTGCCGACTGCCAATATTCAACTGCACCGATATGTCGCGCCAATAGCCGGGGTCTTTGCAGTGGAAACCGACATCAGGGGGGAAAGCATAACCGGGGTTGCCAATCTTGGCGTTAGACCCACCCTGGACGAGGCAACTCTCAAACCGATTCTGGAAGTACATTTGTTTGATTTTGAAGATGACATTTACGGGCAAACCGTGAAGGTTATATTTCGACACAAGATCAGGGAGGAAAAAAAGTTTGCGGGACTGAATGAACTCAGGTCCGCCATCTTTGCTGATATTGCCGAGGCGCGTCAATTTTTTGCCAAGCGGGAGCTGTGATGCCGGCGCCAGTCGGGAAGACATCCTCGCAAGACTTTACGGCGCCGCTAACCGCCAGAACAGACAGAAACCGGAAGATATGGCTACTGGGCTACTATCTGACGAGTCTGGTCATTCTGGTTCTTGACCAGTTCCTTAAAGGATGGGTCAGCACTATTCTACCGCTGTGCCAGGCCGGTCAGTGCGAATCGCTGGAGCTTCTGCCAGTCTTCAAACTCACCCTGTTACATAATTATGGTGCGGCCTTTAGTTTTCTCAATGATGCCGGCGGCTGGCAGAGATGGTTCCTGATCATCATATCCAGTCTGGTGAGCGGGCTGGTCTGTGTCTGGTTATGGCGCACTGATCGTCAACAGTGGCTAACAGCAGTGGCACTGGTGATGATCTTGGGGGGTGCCCTGGGTAATCTGGTTGATCGCGCATCAACCGGGTATGTCGTTGACTTCTTTGTGTTGCATTACGAGGACTGGTATTTCCCAGCCTTCAATATAGCGGACGCCGCCATTTCCATCGGTGCTGGTCTGTTGATTCTTGATATGTTGCTTCATAGGAGCTCAGTGAATGGCTGACACAGGTGCTGATACAAGAGGTAAGGGCAAGATACCGATCGGTCCCGGCACCCGGGTAAGTTTGCGGTTTTCGCTGTTTCTTGCATCCGGGGAGTTGGTGGATTCCACGGGCACGAAGAGTGCCAGTTTTACCGTGGGTGACGGTAGCCTTTTGCCCGGCTTTGAACAGGCAATCTATGGCTTGCATTCTGGCGATTGCCGCACACTTTTTATTGAGAAAAGCCATGGTTTTGGTGAACCCAATGAAGGCAATATTCAACTAGTATCCAAAAAAATCTTCGCACCGGATATCAAACTTGAACCTGGGTTGCTCGTCTCCTTTGCGGATCGACAGAAGGCAGAGTTGCCCGGCATGATTCGGGCTCTGAAAGGTGCGCAGGTTGAAGTAGATTTTAACCATCCGCTGGCGGGCAAGGCACTGTTGTTTGAAGTCAATATTATTGCCGTGGAACAGGTATCAGATGAGATTGTCCGGGTTTGAAAGGGAAAGAGTCAAAGCCATCAAAGACCAATGGGTACAGCGGTGTTGAGGGGGGATATTGAAGAGCTGTCAAGGAAACAATCGGCGCCTGGTTTTTCGCTGATTGACATGCTCCTGGCTATGGCAATTCTGGCAATCATCACTTCCTTTGCCTATCCCGCCTATCAGCATTATCTGGCGGACACCTACCTCAGCCAGGCAACAGTGGATCTGCAGATTTGTGGGATGGCGCTGGAGCGATACTACTCGGATGACTTTACCTACACCGATGCGGACACCAAAGGAATATGCCATACGAACTCACCGACAAAAGGCAAGCCCAGATACAAGCTCAGCTACGAGTCATTGACTGCAACGGATTTCATCATCCGTGCCAGGCCGGTCAATGGTGTCTGCGGAGAGGGCGACTGCATAGTGCTGGATCAAACGGGTCATCAACATTTCAACTAGCCGCGTTTCATGCCCCTCATAGAGCAGCACAAAAACAACAGGGCTTTTCCCTGATTGAACTGCTGATTGCCCTGCTCATCATGTCCATCGGTGTGCTCGGCATGACCAGGCTACAAGCCCTGAGCCTGCAACAGCACCGGAGTGCCCTGCTACAAAGTCATGCCAGCCTGATGATAAACGACATGCTTGAGCGGATAAGCGCTAACCCTTCGGTCAACTATGCAACGCTTGCCATGAGTGATAGCCCCAGACCGGCAAGCAACTGCATTGCCCAAAAATGCAGCCCGGAGGAGATGAAAAACTTTGACATCACCGAATGGCAATGTCAGATCAATTCAACAAATCTGTCCGGTAGCCAGTACGCTGCCTGTGCAGGACTGGGGCTCAAAGGCAAGATGCCGGGCGCCCCCTGTGCTGGTGCTGAGGATATCTGTAGCGGCGGTTCAATTACCCGGGCAGATGATATTTATGCCGTCTCGGTGCAATGGGTTGAACAGCATGGTCAAGGCATCAGGGGAAATCGGCAACTGACCTTGAAGATGAAAACGGGCAAGCAATGATGCCAGATACAACCAGCGACATTGAAAGCTCAGCCGGGAGGATACAAAACAATCCCGAATCAGGCTTGTCCCTGGTGGAGCTGATGGTATCGCTGGTCATTTCATCATTGCTGACTCTTGGTCTCATTGAAATCTTCACCGCGCACCAGGCAACCAACAAACTACTCCAGGGACATGACCTCCTTGCCGATTCAGGTCAAATTGCCATGGAATTGATCAGCCGCTCCTTGATGCGGGCAGGTTATCAGGGATGCAATTCAAAACGGCGGCTCAGGGACAGTATTACCAATGTCCCCTATGCCTTTGACCTGGGACAGGGGATGGCGGGCTACAACGCTACCGAGGACACCTGGATGTCAAATAAAGGCGCGATCAGGAATCGGGACCTGGCTCGTCTCACGGGCATGGCGACCAGTCGTCTCTTACCGGGTGCCGACCTGGTGACCGTCTGGTTTGCGGGTAAGAAGGAGTACCAGGTTGATACCAGGACCCGCCCCCTAACGACGGGCACCGAGGCGATACTTCTAGATGCTTCCAAGGCGGAGGTTGACAAGGAGTTTAAGAATAATCCGGTGGCGTTAATCAGTAATTGTTTCACCGAAAACACCTTCCTTATCACGAAGATTAACCGGGTATCCAGGCAAACGGAACTTGAACATGCAACGGGCGTCACGGTGGCAGCAGCACAAAATGCCACCTCTATATTGGCTAAGGGTGCTGGCTACGGACCAGGCAGCCTGGTGTCAAGCGTCACATCTCACACCTATTTTATTGCCCTGTCAGACCACCTGAACCAGCAGAATGACGCCATCTATTCCCTCTTCAGGAAAGATGCGGCAGCAGGTCCCGTAGAGTTGATTGAAGGCATAGAAGATCTGCAACTACTCTACGGTCTTGCCGAGGCGGGCAAAGGGTTTGCTCCCACCACATACCTTGATGCTAGCCAGGTGCCAGATTTCAAAGATGTCGTCAGTGTCCGGGTCCAGTTGACCGCCAACAGTGTGGACCCTGCCAGTTCACCAGGGCGGGAAGGTATCCTAAGACACACCCTGATGCGGACGATTCGGCTGCGTAACCATTTCATAGATCACCTCGTCCAGGCGGAAGAGATATGAATGCCCGCATGGAGCAGCCGCCACATAACAAGCAACAAGAAGCAGGTGCCGCGCTCCTGCTAACTCTGACCCTGGTCCTGATACTCACTATTCTGGGCATAGCATCGGTGCAGACCACGAGCCTCCGGGAAAAGATGGCGCGCAACAACAGAGACATGAATATCGCTTTCCAGGCGGCAATGGCGGCAATTCTGGAAGCAGAAGCATTGCTGGAGAAGATGCCCAGCCTCGCTACCCTCCCCGCGGAAGGCGGGGCGGTAACCTGTGCTGGCGGCCTGTGCCGAGCATCTGCTCAGGGCGACTGGCATAATCCTGCAACATACACCAGTGCGACAGCTGATATGGGTACTGCTCAGGCTGCCAAATACCTGATTGAATATATCCCCGATCCTGAAGGCCGAGTCGCAATAGAGCCGATGGATAGCACGGTAGAGGATTCAACAGGCGGCATCCCTACCCACTTGTATATTTTCCGCATCACGGCAAGAGGCACGGGCAACACCTCGGCAGCAGTCACCATCATCCAGACAAGTTACGGCAAGGAACTGACTCCTGAGGCAAGCACTCAGACCGATGAGCCGATGAGTGCCAGGCCCTCTAACAGCACTGGCCGCCTATCCTGGAGATTATTGGATTCCACCTCATATCAGTAGGCTAGCAGTCGTGCCGAGGCTCAACATCGGAGCGGTTTGCCCAGTTTGTCTTCCCATATTCCATCGCCATCTTGGTCACGGGCTTTTTTCACCCGCCCCTGGCGGTTGAGAAGAATCTGACGGGCAAACTGCGGTTCCTGTTTTTCAGAACAATACACAAAATTACCATTCTGGAAATTGGTGAATCCGGCTGGCGTCATCTGCAAGTACTGCCTGTTACCAAAGGAGCGCCAGCTTAGAGTCGCACCCTGGTATGGGAAATTCAGATAGGTGAGGATCTTGTCGGTACCGTTCACTCTCCGGTCTGCATTATGGTCAGTAAACACCATCACACGGTTGTGCCAGCGACCGCCACAAACACCGTCATCCTCAGTCGGACAGAGGGTCGTCATGGTGCCGTAATCCACCGCTGAGCGACGCGCAAGATGAATCGCCATCAGTATCCAATTGATGCCATTGGCAGCCTTGTTGCTCTCCAGAATCCGGTACACAGACGGCACCGCTAAGCCAGTCATTAGCGCCACTATAGCGAGCACCACCACGAGTTCAATCAGGGTAAATGCCAGGCTTTTTTTCAGCACCTGTTCTTTCAGGAGAGTCGTTTCGCCAAGAGGTTTCAACAAGGATTTTGCTCAGGGCATCAGAAGAAGTACCCAGTATCCTGTCGCTATCAGACTATGGCTAGAGACAAAGGCGTCAGTCTATGTCAGACAATGACCCCGGCAGGATGGCGTTCGGCGGTCAGCCCAGCAGACCAAGGGTCAAGATTTGGAGCCATCGTCGCTGGTTGCCCTTCGCACCGATGCCAGGTTTAAAATTCCCGCCCTCATCCAGAGATTCATGCTCCGGGAAGTTGGTAACCAGCACTAATAGAGTCTGATTGGCGAGTTCAGTCATTTCCAAGCGTTGATATGCCTCAACCATCACCGCCAGGGCATCTGGAACAGCTGCTGCGCCCTGGAAATTTTCAAGCACATAACGCCCCCTGTTGGCAGCCGCCACATAGGCACCTCGCCGGATATAATAATCCGCCACATGAACTTCTGTTGCCGCCAGGAGATTGCGTAGATACTTCATACGATTCTGGGCGTCCGGTGCATATTCACTGTTGGGGAAACGTCGGAGCAGTTCGGAAAAATCATCAAAGGAGTCCCGGGCAGCCCCCGGGTCCCGGGTTGAAGGGTCTATCGGAATGAATCTGGATAGGATGCCCTTGTCCTGATCAAACGATGTCACCCCCTTGAGATAATAGGCATAGTCCACATTGGGATGCTGGGGATTGAGACGAATGAATCGGTCTGCCGCAGATCTGGCGGCTTCTGGCTGAGCGCTCTTGTAATAGGCGTAAATAATCTCAAGTTGTGCCTGCTTGGCGTATCTGCCAAACGGGAACTTAGACTCCAAGAGTTGTAGCCTATCAACGGCGACACTGTAATTAGATGTCCGCAGACTTGTTTGAGCTTCCGTATAGTAGGCAAGCTCGGTCGCATCCAAGTCTTCATCGTCATTACTGGCACAACCGTAAGTTAGCAGTAGTAAAAGGACAAGGGGCAGGATAGGCATATCTGAATCACGAATGATGAATTGACGAGGGATTGTACATTAAAATGAAGCCCAGGGGTGCAAGGCATTGCATCTCGGCGCGGTACAGATGGACAGCGCAAAAGGAGAACCGCCATGATAGTCCCCCAAACAACTCAGCACTCCCAACACCATGACCAACACCATGACCAGCACCATGACCAGCACCATGACCAGCACCATGACCAGCACCATGACCAGCACCATGACCAGCATCAATCATAACGCAGTCGTGCCACCAGAGATGGCGCTGCTAAGGTTAGATCTGGCAGTGGCGAGGTTGTTCCCGCAATACTCCCGGGCCCGTCTGCAACGTTGGATAAGATCTGGAGAATTAACCCTGGATGGTCGCTGCGTGACACCCAGAGAGAAGGTCTTAGGGGGTGAACAGATTTTGATTGCGGCCGTGCCAGCGGCTGGTCCGGCAGTCCCAGAGGAGATCCCGATAGTGCCGGTGTTTGAAGATGCACATCTGGTCGTTATCGACAAGCCAGCGGGCCTGGTGGTCCATCCGGGCGCCGGCAATCCAGACGGCACCCTCTTGAATGGTCTGCTCCACTACGATCCGGCCCTGGCGCAGTTACCACGGGCAGGCATTGTGCATCGGCTTGACAAGGGTACCAGCGGACTAATGGTCATCGCACGAAATATTCAATCCCTGAATCATCTCGTCAAGGCAATAGAAGCAAGATCAGTAACACGCATCTACGACGCCCTGGTCTATGGCGTCATGCCCAAAGATAGCGGGACTATTACCGCACCCATCGCCAGGCATCCGGTCAATCGCAAAATCATGGCGATAAGACAGGCAGGTAAATCGGCGATCACTCACTATAAGGTACTAACCCGCTTCGCCCAGCAGACCCATGTCGAATGTCGCCTGGAGACAGGCAGAACGCACCAGATAAGGGTACATCTCAAGTCCATTGGTCATCCCCTCATAGGGGACTCCCTGTACGGCGGGCAGTTCCGCATCCCTGCCGGCGGACAGCAGCAACTCGCCGAGACCCTGCGTGCTTTTCCCCGGCAAGCACTGCATGCGCGACACCTCGCCCTGGCTCATCCTCTGACAGGTGAAAATCTAACATTCACTTCGCCGCACCCCCCGGACTTTGCACAGCTGTTGGCAGAACTGGTTACCAATGTCTGATTGGATTCACCCTGAGTGGCAAGCACCCGCCGGGGTGGTTAGCCTCTGCTCAACTCGTGGTAGCGACGGGCGCGCCAACTCCCTGAACTTTGCGCTTCCTGAGAATCGGCGAAAACTCAGGGAGGGGATGCCGGGTGCGCCGGTCTGGTTACATCAGGTACATTCAAACAGGGTGATACGAGTTGATACCGACACTCTGCCGGAGACCAGGGAAGCAGATGCCTGTTATTGCGATATCAGGCAAAGAGTAGTTGCCATACTGGTCGCCGATTGCCTGCCGATCCTGCTGTGCTCAAAGGAAGGCAAGGCAATAGCGGCAATTCACGCCGGGTGGCGAGGCCTGGCAAGCGGCATCATAGGACGAACCCTACAACTAGCCCGACCAGGGGAATGGAGTGCCTGGCTGGGTCCTGCCATAGGTCCCTGTCATTATGAAGTGAGTGATGATGTCCAAAACCAATTTCCACAGTCGCACGGATTTACACCCGCCGCCAAGCCCGGCAAATGGTACATGGATCTGTATGCAATAGCCGCGCAACAATTACAGACAGCAGGCGTCCACGACATTCACGGTGGCAGTTACTGTACCTTTTGTGACCAGCGCTGTGACCAAGATGGCGACCAAGATGGCAACCAAGATGGCGACCAGAAAAGATTTTTCTCCCACCGTCGAGACGGTGAGACCGGCAGAATGGCTGCCTTTATCTGGATGACCTAAAACAAACACCTCCCTGCTCTAGCATCACTCCGCTAGGCAGGTAGCGGTTTGACTAGTCTGCCGGGATGTTTGAGAATGCCCGCCCGTTGCGACTTGCAGGTGCAACGGCTCTAGGGGACATAAGGTATCAGTGGTGGAACAGCTATCCGGCGGGGAGATATTGATCCGGGCACTCCAGGACGAAGGCGTCGAGTATGTCTTTGGTTATCCTGGCGGTGCCGTCCTGCACATCTATGACGCCCTCTTCAAGCAAAACCGTATTCAGCATGTACTGGTGCGCCATGAGCAGGCAGCCACTCACATGGCTGACGGTTATGCCCGGTCAACGGGTCAACCGGGCGTGGTGTTGGTAACCAGCGGGCCTGGCGCAACCAACGCCATCACCGGCATCGCCACCGCCTGCATGGATTCCATCCCGATGGTGGTGATCTCCGGGCAGGTCATGTCTCACCTGATTGGCACTGATTCTTTTCAGGAAACAGACATGGTCGGCATATCCAGGCCTATCGTGAAACACAGTTTTCTAATCAAGTCCGCCACCGATATAGCGATAACCGTCAAGAAGGCATTTTATATCGCCAGGACGGGCAGGCCCGGCCCCGTGGTCATTGATATTCCCAAAGATATAACCAGTCCGACTGATCTGTATCCCTATCAATATCCAGACCAGATCGTGATGCGCTCATACACGCCAGCCAGCACAGGTCCCCCTGAGCAAATCAGGCTGGCTGTCAATCTACTGATGGGGTCCGAGCGTCCTGTCATCTATACCGGCGGCGGCGTCATTCAGGGGAATGGATCGGCACAGTTGATCCAGATGACCCGGCTCCTGGGCTTCCCTATCACCAGCACCCTGATGGGACTTGGTGCCTATCCGGGTACTGACGAACAGTTTCTGGGTATGCTCGGCATGCACGGCACATTTGAGGCGAACAATGCAATGCATCACTGTGACCTGGTGCTGGCAATCGGGGCACGCTTTGACGACCGGGTGACCAATACGGTGTCCAAATTCTGTCCCTATGCAAAAATCATCCACATAGATATAGACCCGGCAGCGATTTCCAAAAATGTCGTTGTCGATATACCCATCATCGGCGCAGTTGACCTGGTGCTGACAGAAATGATCCGGCTCCTGGAACCGGAAGTCACCCGACGAAGCGACGAGCAAAAACAACTTCTGGTGGAATGGTGGGAGCAGATTAACGGCTGGCGCAATCAAGACTGTCTTAGGGTGATTCGCCAGGAAGATAGCAAGATCATCAAGCCACAGGAAGCAGTACAAGCCGTGTATAAGATCAGCGGTGGCACTGCCTATGTGACTTCCGATGTGGGTCAACACCAGATGTTCGCCGCGCTTTATCATCCTTTTGATGAGCCGCGGAAGTGGATTAACTCAGGCGGCCTGGGGACCATGGGCTTCGGTCTGCCCGCCGCCATGGGCGTACAGATGGCTCATCCAGATGCAAGGGTAATCTGCATTACCGGCGAGGGTAGCATCCAGATGAATATTCAGGAATTATCAACCTGCTCCCAGTATGGTCTGGGCATCAAGATCATCAATCTGAACAACCAAGCCCTCGGTATGGTCAAGCAATGGCAGGACATGCAGTACGAAGGGCGCTATTCCCATAGTTATATGGACTCACTGCCAGACTTCGTGGGCCTTGCAGAGTCTTATGGTCATGCAGGATTCAAAATCACCTCTCTTGATGAACTAGAACCGGTCTTGGAAGAAGCCCTGTCCATGGACAACCGACTGGTGTTCGTTGACATCCTGGTTGACCCCATGGAGCATGTTTATCCAATGCTGGTCGCTCCCAACGGCTCAATGAGGGATATGTGGCTACGCAAGGGAGTAAGAACCTGATGCGCAGAATCATCTCACTGTTAATGGAAAATGAAGCCGGTGCCCTGGCGCGGGTGGTGGGACTTTTTGCCCAGAGAAATTACAATATTGAAACCCTGACAGTCGCACCCACCGAAGATGAGACACTGTCGCGCCTGACGCTGACGACCAGCGCCAGTGATACTCAGGTTGAACAGATCACAAAACAACTTAACAAGTTAATTGAGGTCATCACGCTCGTAGATCTGACGGACGGGGAGCATATTGAACGCGAGTTGATGCTGATAAAACTTCAAGCAAACGGTGCGCAGAGAGCCGAAATGAAACGCACTACAGATATTTTCCGTGCCCAGATTATTGATGTGACCCAAACCACCTATCTAGTACAGCTTACTGGCTCCTCGGAAAAGCTAGATGCGTTTCTGCGAGCAATCCCCCGGGACAGTGTCATTGAGATGGCGCGTTCCGGTGTCTCGGGCCTGGCACGGAATGGCACGAAATGATGCGGAGCCTTAGCTTGCTAATTGCTGGACATTCTTGACTGATAATCTCTAATCAGTACAATCCGACTTCTTTCGTCCAGAGCAATCTGTTGGCAGAAAATGTTACCACAAGGAGCGTTTTCTGACGGATAGGGTGTTTAGCTCAGTTGGGAGAGCGACGGCCTTACAAGCCGTAGGTCGCAGGTTCGACCCCTGCAACACCCACCAATACTGATTGCGGTACATTTCGTCACAAGTGGAGCGGTAGTTCAGCTGGTTAGAATACCGGCCTGTCACGCCGGGGGTCGCGGGTTCGAATCCCGTCCGCTCCGCCATTCTTTATAGGCAGAGGTTTTGAGGGCATGATGACCATCTCGTCTAAAGTGTCGTCTAAAGTGTCGTCTAAAGTGTCGTCTAAAGCGTCGTCTAAAGTGTCACCCAGAGCCATGTCGTCAAGCAGGCGTTTATACACCTAATTGAATCAACCACTGATCTGGCATATAAAGCAAAACCACCCAGTAGCTTCGCGGATTACAGATGACTTCTTTCAAACGGGCAGGCCTGGTCGCCAGGATAGCAAGCGATCAGGTGCGTGAATCTTTACGGCGAGTCGAGCAGTTTCTTCTTTCCCTGTCTGTGGATCTATTGTTTGAAACCGAATCGGCACGGCTGGCAGGTAACCTAGGCGGGAAGGTCGGGTCCTTGGAAGATCTGGGTACGGAATGCGACCTTGTCATAGCCCTGGGCGGAGACGGTAATATTCTGAGCGCAGCCAGGGCAATGGCACCCTTCGGTGTTCCTATCCTGGGCATCAATCTGGGCAGACTGGGCTTCCTTGCAGATGTCTCCCAGGAAGAGATTGAATTGCGTCTGGGTGAAGTGCTATCCGGCAACTACACCCTGGAAGAGCATTTCCTGCTGGAGGGTGAAGTGGCAGGTGATTCAGACCATCCTTCAGCATTGAATGAAGTGCTGGTGCACTCCGCCAATATGCCGAAAATGATTGAGATGGATATCTATGTAGATGAGCTGTTTGTCTGTACTCAGCTTTCAGATGGATTGATTCTGTCATCACCCACCGGGTCCACCGCCTATGCCCTGTCTGCCGGTGGTCCCATCATGCACCCTAGCCTGGATGCCATAGTGCTGGTGCCGATGTTTCCTCATTCGCTGACCAGCAGGCCATTAGTAGTACCGGGTGATAGTGAAATAAAAGTCGTGATTGCTGCAAATACCGATGTCAGCGCCCAGGTCAGTTTTGACTCCCATCTGAAATTTCAGATAGAGCCGGGTCATTCACTGCTGGTCCGCAAGAAGAAAGAGCGCCTCAAGCTGGTACATCCGCCCGGGCACAGTTTTTATGGTGCTTGTCGTAGCAAGTTGGACTGGGGTAGCAAGCCGATTCGTTAACTGGCGCTTTGCTGGACAAAGGCCATTGAATCAGCCAACCAACTCGGGCGCCTCAGACCAAATCATCTGGACTGTCAATATCCTGTAGCACACCAGCGTCATCTACTGCGACTTTAATCACCCGGTCCTGGTGCTGGTCAATAATCTGCCGCGCCCCCCGGTCACCCGAGAGTTGCGCTATGTCGGGAAAATAGGCTCTGTCAAAACCTACCGGATTACCAGGACGCTCGGCATGAACGGGTAGGACAATCGGGAACTTGTTTTGATTTTCTGTGAATGCCGTCTTCAATTGCACCAGGGTGGCCTGTTGAATATAGGGCATGTCAGCCAGGAATATAAAGGCGGCGTCACTGACCAGATGAGGAATGGCATTTGCCAGACTGTGTCCCATACCCAGCGCAGATTCCGGTGCCCTGTAGGTACGCAGACGCGGGTCCTTGACCTGAGCTTGTAGTTCCTGTTCAAAGAGCCAGTCATCGCACCGTAGAACGACCAGGACTTCAGTAAAAGATTGCAGCGCATTGTTAATGGATTGCTGAATGAGAGTTTTGCCATTGGCAAGTTGCGCCATGCGTTTATCAGTACCGAAACGACAACTACTACCCGCCGCAAGGACGATAGCCCCCTGGCTTACAGGTTTCATCTTCGCAGTCTGGCTAGCCTGCCGCAGGGGCATCATGTCTAAAGTCGGCTTCTATCACATGTCCTTTTGCACGAGATTCGGAACCTAGTGCTTTGAGTTGAGACAGGATGGCGAGGGCTATTTCCGCAGGGGTTTTACTACCGATGGGTAAGCCGACGGGGGCATGGAGTCGGTTGACCTCCGCCTGGCTCAAGCCAAGTTGCAGCAACCGTTCACGACGTTTTGCAGAGGTTCTGGCTGAGCCCATAGCACCAACAAAGAAGGCGTCTGTTCTGAGTGCTTCCATCAAGCCCATGTCGTCAATACGCGGGTCGTGGGTCAAGGCAATAATAGCGGAAAAACTGTCCGCAGCGGAGCGACGGACCGCATCATCCGGCATGTCGCAAATCAGTTGCGTACCCTCAACAGGCCAGTCTTCTATCAGGTCTTCTCTGGGGTCACATACCAGGACATGATAGTCCAGCATCTGTGCCATCTGGGCAAGGTAGATGGAAACCGGCCCGGCACCGATGAGGAAGAGTTGATATCGCGGTCCCAGCGTCTGCACCATAAATCGCTCGGTGGATGTCGCATCGTCAAAATCACCGACCAGTTCAAGATGACTGAACCTTTCCTGGTCGGTTATTTCCATTTCGCCGGTGCTGATATCAACCCTTCGCTGCACACATTCTCGCGCCGCCAACCGGTCGGCTATCTGCTGGAACTGCGGCAATCGCTGCTGGTTAATCTGAGGTTCAATCACAAGATGCAATTGTCCGCCACAGGGTAATCTCAGTCGCTCTGTTTCCTCCTGAGTCGCACCATAAATAAGAATTTGCGGTGCAGCTTTGGCAACTTCTCCCCGCTGAAGCTTCTCAAGCAGATCTTCCTCAATACACCCTCCCGACAGCGAACCTGCAACCTGCCCCGCCTCGTTGCAGCAGAACAAAGAGCCAATGGGCCGCGGCGATGAACCCCAGGTTTTTATCACCGTGGCAAGCCAGCAACCTTGCCCCGCCCCTAGCCAGCGGGTCAACTGGTTCAACACTTGTTGGTCCGCATTTTCAATCATGCCGAGGGTGCCTAGGGAATGATATACTCGTCCCATCCAACGAATAATTTTATCAGGATTCACTGATAGATTGCATGCCGTGATCAGAGCACTAGAAATCCCTGCCGATATTAATCTTCTCGCCTTCAGCCAGCATCTTGGCCAACTCGGGTTGAACCATCGCATCTCGGAAGAAGGAGTGCATCAAGTGCTTTGGGTTGACACAGAGCAAGCAGCTACCCTGACCCGGTCGTCCTATGCGATGTACCAATCAGGGCAACTGACACTGACCGATGAAGACCCTGCGCCCGCCAGTCTCAAGCCGGGTATAAGGCTTGGCAGAGCAATCGGCAGTTTCCCGAGCACCCTGCTACTGATAGCCCTCAACCTCATCTTATTCCCGGTCAGTTTTGGCCTAGAGGAAGGCGAATTTAGCGACCTTCTGCTACTACTGATATTTTTACCAACCGAGCAAAGTATCGGCAATCTCTACTTCGTTACCGCCGCCCAAGCCCTGTCATCTGGAGAGGTCTGGCGGCTCTTCACCCCTATGTTTATTCACTTTGGCTGGCTACATCTAGTGTTTAATCTGCTATGGGTCTGGGAAATTGGCCGCCGTATTGAGCATGCCAACGGCTCCTTGTCGCTGCTCGCGCTGGTGCTCCTATCATCATCTGCCGCCAACCTGACTCAGTACTTCATCTCGGGAGCATCCTTATTTGGCGGCATGTCTGGTGTCGTCTTTGGTCTGCTGGGTCACAGTCTTATCTGGAGTCGTCTGGTGCCGTCGCGTTCCACAGGCTTGCCGTCAAGCATTTATATTTTTATGCTGGCGTATCTTCTACTCGGGTTCACCGGCGTCATTGATTTGGCTGGGCTAGGCAAGATCGCCAATGGCTCGCACCTGGGTGGTCTTGTTGCGGGCCTGGCAACGGGTAGCCTGGCGGGTCTGCTGGCGCGTGCCAGGTCGGGGTGATGCCGCCGTCATTCAATGATGCTGCTGTGTCTTTTAACTTCCAACTATCATCAGGGTGATGTCATGCCATCTATCATTCACAGTGCTCCTTCTCTGGACGACACAGGACCTGCCACGGTCTATCTGAAAGACTATCAGCCGCCGCTCTATCTGGTTGATGAAACGCATCTACACTTTGACATATATGACGAGGGCACAGAGGGCGGCATGACGAGAGTCACCGCTCGCCTCAGGTTGCGTCGGAATCCAGATCTGGTAACTGAAAAGAGCAATCTGGTGCTTGATGGTAGTCGGGATATGGTCACCAAATCGGTCGCCATTGATGGGCGGGAACTTGGTTCCAATGAATTCAGGATTGAACAGGAGGTGATGGTCATCTTTGACCCGCCTGATGCTTTTGAACTCAAAACCCAGGTTGAGATCAGACCTCAGGACAATACAGCCCTGGAAGGTCTGTACCAATCTGGCAACATCTATACTACTCAGTGTGAAGCGGAAGGCTTCCGCAACATCACCTGGTACCTGGACAGGCCTGATGTAGTGTCCAGGTTCACGACCACTATTGTGGCGAACCAGGCAAGTTGCCCGGTACTGTTATCAAACGGTAATGAAGTGTCCCATGGTTCCAAGGGAGATAGGCACTGGGTCTCCTGGCAGGACCCGTTCAAAAAACCTTCCTATCTATTCGCGCTGGTAGCGGGCGATTTGCAACATATTGAAGATGAGTTCGTCACCCTGAGCGGACGCAGGGTGAAGCTGAAAATATTCACCGAAGCGCACAACATTGACAAGGTCAACCACGCCATGAGGTGTTTGAAGCAGGCAATGGCATGGGATGAAAAGACCTATGGTCGGGAATATGACCTGGACATCTTTATGATTGTTGCCGTCGAAAGTTTCAACATGGGGGCAATGGAGAACAAGGGGCTTAATCTGTTCAATACTGCCTGCGTGCTGGCAAGCCCGGAAACCACTACAGACGAAGCATATCAGCGCATAGATTCAATAGTCAGTCATGAGTATTTTCACAACTGGTCGGGTAATCGGGTGACCTGTCGGGACTGGTTCCAGTTGAGCCTGAAAGAAGGCTTTACCGTCTTCCGGGACCAGCAGTATTCGGCGGATGCCGGGTCGCCCGGGGTCAACAGGGTGCAGCATGTGCTGATGCTACGTAGTGCCCAGTTCCCGGAAGATGCAGGGCCTCTGGCGCATCCTATCCGCCCTGAATCCTATATTGAGATCAACAACTTCTATACCGCCACAGTCTATGAAAAAGGCGCGGAAGTGGTGCGCATGATGCACACTCTTCTGGGTAAGGAGCGATTCAGAAAAGGCACAGATCTCTATTTTGAACGCCATGATGGTCAGGCCGTCACCACAGAAGAATTTGTCACGGCGATGGAAGACGCCAACGGCGCAGATCTTGAGCAGTTCCGAGTCTGGTATCGGCAAGCCGGTACACCCCTACTGAAAGTCACCAGCGACTATGATGAGGTCGCGCAGCGGTTCACCCTGACTGTGAAGCAGACCTGCCCGCCCACACCGGGGCAGGAAAAGAAGGACCCCTTTCACCTGCCCTTTGCCCTGGGTCTGCTGGACGATACCGGTAGGGATATGACCCTGGACCCTGAGGGTCTGGATGTGTCAAGTGTTGAGACTTCATCCCATGGTTATACCCTGGTGCTGAACCTGCGGCAGCCGGTGCAGAAGTATATCTTCAACAGGGTCACAACCAGACCCGTGCCGTCCCTGTTGCGTGGCTTTTCCGCGCCGGCCAGGTTGGAATATGACTACAGTCGCGACGACCTGCTGTTTCTGATGCGCCATGACTCGGACGACTTTAACCGCTGGGAGGCAGGGCAACGTCTCGCGGTGGAGATACTTCAAGATCTGCTCAGCGCGATTGAAAACTCTGCCGAACCGCAACTGGACGAACGCCTGATCATTGCTTTTGAGTCCATCTTGAATGAAGCCATTGAACGGCACCAGGACGGCACACTCGACAAGCAGATGATCGCCCACATGCTGCGTCTGCCTGCCGAATCTCATCTGGTTGATCTGGCGCAGGTCGCCAATATTGACGCCATCCATGAAGCAATCAACCAGGCGCGTAACGCAATCGCTGAGCGACTAGCTGGGCAACTCCTCTCCGTTTACAAACTGAACCAGCACGAATTTATTCAGCAACAGATGGGGGACACCGATGCTATACAGAAGCGCCAGCGCCTTGCTGAACGCGCCTTGAAGAATGTCGCGCTGGATTATCTGATGCACCCGGACGACACGGAGATGACGTCTCTGTGCTTTGAGCAATTCAAACACGCCAACAACATGACTGACACCAGAGCTTCGCTCGGCGCCCTGGTGAATGCCAGCTCAGCGGCGGCAAGGGAGCTGAAAGAAACCGCCCTGGCAGACTTTTACAACCACTGGGTGGATGATGCGCTGGTAATAGATGCTTGGTTCTCCGTCCAGGCAAGCTGTCGGCTGCCAGATACCCTGGACAGGGTGCAAAAGCT
Source organism: Gammaproteobacteria bacterium UBA6724 (assembly GCA_002454165.1). Lineage (GTDB taxonomy): Bacteria > Pseudomonadota > Gammaproteobacteria > Pseudomonadales > Azotimanducaceae > UBA9659. The sequence continues at coordinate 29,247 of DKIG01000042.1, read as the reverse complement.
GGCGCGACATGAAGCCTTTGACCTTAGGGTGCCGAATCGGATGCGGTCATTGATTGGCTCTTTTGCCAATAACAACCTGATCAATTTTCACCACAAGTCAGGCGCCGGTTATGCGTTTCTTGCCGACCAGGTTATCGCGCTTGATGCCCTGAACCCACAGATGGCAGCCAGGATGCTCACCCCCCTGACGCGCTGGCAAAAGTACGATGCAGCGCGGCAGGCGTTGATAAGACAACAACTGTCCCGAATTCTTGATTTGACAAGCCTGTCCAAAAATGTGTTTGAGATGGCGTCCAGAAGTTTGTAATTGCTGACTCGGTCTTCCGGTCCGGCTCAGACCGGATTAAGTGACGCCGCCAGGGACCCCTTCTGCTGCATCACCTCATCAGGCCTGCGCAATTCCGCCACTAACTCCGCGAGTCTGTTGCCCTGCCAGCCAGGCTGGTCACCTGCGCCGTAAAGCAGGGCTTCAAGCTTCTTTATTTCATCAGCAAGTGGCACCGATGCCAGCTGTTGCAACTCAGCCAATGAATGCAACTGCGGATAGTTGGTTTTTGCCCAGAGAAGCAGCTGACGATGGGCAGCGGCTGCCTGATGCCCGCGACATGCCCGGACAAAAGCCCGATAATGCGAGGCTTCATCAGGGTCATCAACAGCGGCAAGATCTCGGCTGGTCTCGGCTGATCTGAGTAATCTGATCTGGCGACCCAAAGAAAACCACTGCCAGGCAGAAACCAGCCAGAGGATGGCAAGCGTCATGGCAATGTATTGCCAGACCGGGGACACAGACGTCTGCGCCGAGATTGACTGGTTTGATGCGCCGCCCGGCACCGTCACTCTCGGAGCAGGCACGCCTATGTCAGCCGCTGGCAGTATCTGATAGGTGGCAGCAGGCAGGATAGCAATCTCTTCCTTGTCAGTCGTGATATTCCACCAAGGGATACGAATTTCGGGCAGGTTCAGTTCACCGACTTGGGTGGGTAGGATGCTGGTATTGGTCACCTGGACCGCCATGATGCCGTCCGCGCCTATCTGCTTTTCCGTAGCCGGCGGATCCGAATAGACCTTGGCTCTTGCCACCGACAGATCTGAGAGGGCGGGTAAGAGAGAGTCGGACACTCCCAGGGCAGACAGTCTCAGGACTCGGTTAGTCGGCTCGCCCACCCGAAAAGTCGGCGGCTCTTCCGACCAGGATTCTGAGACAAGAAGTGATTTCGCCGGTATCCAATCAAGACCGGAAAAGGATGATGGTGCCCTTTTGACAGTGATAGTGTGGGCTTCAGACACCGCATTAATGCGCTGGGATTGGGAGCGAAAGCCACCGGTACTAAAAGTACCGACAAATGTCTGGCGCGGAATCACCAGAGTACCGCTACGCTGGGGAAAAATTGCAGTGCGCCTTTCAATGACATAAAAAGCCCTGCCATTAACCACCGATTGATAGCGTTTTTCATTTTCAATGACTTCAATGATGGCATCATCCAGCACCAGCGGCAGCGGGAATTGGCCAGTGCTTCCCTCTGTGTAGAAGAGTTTAAGCCGGTAGATGATTTGCCCCTGAACATAGGCTACTTCGGTGTTAACTTGCGACTCAAAAAACACCAGTTGATTCATCTGCTGCCGGCTAGCCGCCGATTGTTTTGCCACCCGGATGCTAATCGGTGCCGTAACTGTCCCGCCCACCATAATCGGCGGTATGCTGAGGGTGCCGAGCCGCTTGGGTTTCAAACTCAAAATATAATCTTTGTACACCACACTTGTCGTCCTGCCGTTGGTGATGGAAAAAGAACTGCTCTGGCTAGTCTGGGTGTTGACAATTTGAAAGTCTCTTTCAATGCCAGAGAAATCAGGCGTCAGATCTACCTGCTGGTCTGAAGTCCTGAGTCTGAGCCTCAGGAGATCAAATTCAGTGATGCTAGTCCGGTCCACCGTGGCGATAGCGGAGGCAAGCACAGCACTCTGCCACAGGCACAAAATGCCCATCAGCAACAACTGAAAGACCCTGTTGCAAGCGACCCTACCAGTCTTTATCCGTATCATGGTCTGTGATCCTTCCTTCACGCAGATGTTCGTCATATTGCCATTTGAATTTTCGTTGTAACAAGCCGCCAGGATCATCCGGTACCCGGCGCAACCATTGTCGCAATGCCCGCTGCTCCTCCTCTACCAGGGGGTCGGCTTCCGATGCTTGCCCCTGGGCATCAGCGGGATCTTCTTCCTGCTCCCCCTTTTGTGCTCCTTGCGCCTCTTCTTGCTCCTCCTGACTTTTTCCTGCCTGAGCCTGTTGTGCTTCGTTCATTTCCTCCGCTTCGTCTTCTTTTCTTGTTGTCTTCTCCTCGCCGGCGTCGCCCGCCTCTCCTACCTCGCCTGCTTCACCTTCTTCGCTGGCGTCACCTGCTTCGCCCGCCGCGCTTTCCTCCTGTTGCTTCTGCGCCAGAATCTGTTCAATCAATGACTTGTTGAACTGGGCATCTTCATTATCCGGGTCATAGGCAAGCGCCTTATCATAGGCTTCAATCGCTTCTTCAAGACGCCCCTGTTGGGCAAGCGCATTGCCGAGATTATATTGACCATCAAGGGTTTTAATGCTACCAAACTGATTAGCGGCAGCCTCAAACAATTCCCCGCGATAACTGGCACTCGCCTGCCATGCCTGATTCTCAAACAACGCCGCTGCCTCAACCGGCCTACCCTCTGCCAGCGCTACCATCCCCTGTTCATCCTTGCTGGACCAGAGATCATCCCAGCCCAATGCCATTGCCTCGCCCCGGGGCAAGATCACCAGAAGCGCCAGGCTCCAGACCCAGCCACGGCGGAAGGCAAGGGCGGCAAGGGGTAGCAAGAACAGAAGCAACCAGGGACCCTCTTCATACCAGGTATCAAAGTTTCGGTCCAACTCGGCATAGGGATTGATCTCAGTAACCAGTGGTTGCTCCGCCAGCAGATAGACAAGGTCTTCATCGGTCAACGTCATGGGGGAATAACGTCCGCCAGCGAACTCGGCAAAATCCTGCAACCTCTGCTCATCCAGCTTCGGTAGCACCAAATTACCCGCCTGATCTTTGAGGAATCCTGAGGACGGCGCCTGGATACGCCGTAAAACAGGCGCGCCGTCCCTGGTGCCCACGGACATGACCGACACCGGATAGGCGTTGCGATACTGTCTGACGAAACGCTGCGCCACCGCCAGATCCCGCACCTCATCCGTAATGATGAGAATACGACCACTCGCAGCACCGGCGTCGTGAAAGAGCTCAATGGCACGCTCCAAGGCGGGGGTAAGTTGACTACCGCGCGACGGCAAGATAGCCGGTGCCAAGACAGGAATCATGGCTTTGATGGCATTCGTATCGTCCGTGAGAGGCGTCACTGTATGGGCATCACCGGCAAACACAATGAGCGCGGTGGTGCCCTCTTCCCTGAGTTCAAGCATGTCAACCAACTTACGTTTTGCCCGCACAAGTCGGTTCGGTTTCACATCGGTCGCCAGCATGCTTTTGGTCAGATCAAGAATCACCACCACCGCGTCCTCCCGTTCATACACCGGTTGCTGGGTCTTGCGCCAAGCAGGTCCCGCCAGTGCCAGGACTGCCACCAACCAGGCAAGGAGGAGTAGGATCAAGGGACTCTTCCGGACCGGCTGGGGCCTATCCAGGAGACGCTGCAAGAGATGCTGATCAATCACCTTTTCCCAGTTGCTGTGATGACTCTGGCGATAACGCAACAGAGCAAACAAGAGGCTCAGCGGGAGTAACGCGTAGAACCACTCGGGACGCAGAAAGTGAAAGTTCGCAGCAATTTCTGTCAAGCCGCTTTTAATAAAATCGCTTGTAAATAGTCCGGGATCAATATTCATGGGACTTCAGCCGGCGCCGTGCCGCTTGCCAGTTTGTTAGTAAAAGAATCCCCGTCGCTGCTCCTTCTGCCCGCCAGCATACTATGCACCCAGACAGTCAGTGTCGGATGGCAGAGGACGAAGAGCAGGCTCGCCAGCAAAGAGAAGGCAAGGGGCATCCAGAAAAGTGAGCGCACCGGGCGATATATTTCTTGGTCCTGCTCAATAGGTTCAAGTTCGTCCAGCGCCTGATAGATGTCAACCAGTTCCTGGCTGGATCTGGCACGTTGAAAAATGCCGCCGGTGAGGTCCGCAATTTGCGTCAAGGTCTGGACATCCAAGTCGGCGGAAGGGTTGATTCTGCGCTGGGACAGGAGCCCAGAGACGATTAGCTCTTCAGCACCAAAGCCGATGGTATAAATTCGTACCCCTTCCTGGGCGGCAAGTTTTGCTGCCTGGACCGGAGCAACCTCACCCACATTGTTGACGCCGTCCGTCAAGAGGATCATGACCCGGTTCTCTGAGGGTCGTGCCTGCAAACGTTTGACGGCGAGGCCTATCGCATCACCTATAGCAGTTTTGCTCCCGGCTATGCCCAGCGGAGTTTCGTTCAACAGGGTTCTGATTGTCTTCCGGTCAAAAGTCAGAGGTGTTTGCTGATAAGCACGGCTACCAAAGAGGATCAGACCTAGTCGGTCGCCCTTCCGCCGCTCGACAAAATCACCCACCACGTCTTTTACCACGACGAGTCGATTGGTCCTTGCGCCGTCAAGTGTCATGTCCTCGGTGCCCATGGACCCGGATATGTCCACAGCAAGCAGAAGGTCTCTACCACTAGTCGGTAGGGAAACCGCCTCGCCAATCCACTGGGGCCTGGTGACTGCCAGTACTAGTGCTAGCCAAATCAAAATCATCAACAGGCGGCGAAACAGGGCCCTGCCTCCAGCAGCGAAGGGCGGAGTGACATAGTCTGACACCAGGTGATAGAAGGGCACCTGGAGAGCGGGTTCCTGCCGCTCGGCTCTGGGCATGAGCCAGTAAACCAAAAAGGGCAGGGGCAAGGTGAGCGCGGCAAGTGGCCAAAGAAACTCAATCATGCCGCCCTCCCATGCCCCGCCAGGCTACTATCTTCCGACCTGTCAAGATGTTTGGGGTGATGCCGATTGAGCCAACGCAAGGCCGCCTGATGCAAGCCGAGCAGACCGGGATCAATGGCGACGGCAGGCTTGTAGCCACCGTCAATCAATATCTCACCCGCGCCCATGCTGAAGTCACTGCCGCCTGATGACCGGTCCAGGAATGCGACCCAGGCCTCCCCAGTCAGGCTCGCCACCCGATCCCGGGGGAAACAGGTCAGCGCGACCCGCTTCAACAACTGCTGCAAGGCTTGCAGGTAAGCCTGGTGATCATGATGCGTCTGCCATGACACCAGCAGGTCGGCAAGTTCCGCTCTGGCTTGCCGCCGGTAACGACCTGCACGCCAACGATTGACCAGCCATACCAAGCCTGACACCAGCCCCATCAACAACAAGAGCGCGACGAGCCACCAGCCGGGTGCCGGTAGGCCCACCTCAATGGGCAAAGGCAGGTGTATATCACGCAATTCGGACAACTGCGCCGTGCTTTGCTCTGGGCTCTGCGGTTGTGCCTGTGCCACGGTTACAAATCCCGGGACCGGGTCATGCCGGCCCGGACTGCCTTGAGTGCCAGTCCCTCCATCATGGGCAGACCGGTTTGCAAGGGAATCAGTGGCGACCTCAGTCGCTGAAACTCATCCTGGATAAACTGATAGCCGTGCCTGAACCGGGCTTCATAAGCCTCACGATGTTTGCGACTGAGGGTGTTGATTCGCGTTCGCTGGTTACCATCAGTAATGCTGTAAAGGTCGGGGCTGGGCAGGGTCTGCTCCAGTGCATCACTGATATGAATACCAATGACTTCGTTATGTCTTGCGAGAGGTTGCAGGTGGATGCGAGATGCGTCCGTGTAACTGGCAAAATCGCTGATGATAAAGATGACACTGCCGGGTCTGGATACTCGGCGGACATTGGCAAGGGCTTGGGTGAAATAGTTTTCGGTAGGGTTTGCCGGTTCTGTTGTTGGTGTTTTACCCGCTGAGGGCTCTTTATTACGAACCGCTGAAGGCTCTTTATTACGAACCGCTGAAGGCTCTTTATTACGAACCGCTGAAGGCTCTTCATAGCGAGCCGCTGAAGGCTCTTTATAGCGAGCCGCCGAGGGCTCTTTTCCAAGCGCCTGATTAAATCCATGTAATTCATTCAGGAGTCGTAGCACGGCATGTTTGTTGCGTCGCGGGCGAATCTCCCGGTGCCCATGCTCCGAGAAAACGATACCGCCAATACGGTCGCCCCGTTCCAGCACTGCCCATGCGAGCAGTGCCGCCGTTCGGGCTGCCAGCACGGATTTGAACATCACCCGGCTACCGAAGTACATGGACGAAGACTGATCCACCAGGAGCAGTACTGGTCTTTCCCTTTCTTCCTGAAAGAGTTTGGTGTGCGCGACCCCCGTCCTTGCTGTCACTCGCCAATCAATAGTTCTGATATCATCACCTGGCTGATAAACACGAACCTCGGCAAAGTCTATGCCCCGTCCCCGGAACCGGGATGTCATCAGGCCAGCAAGGGGGTTTGCCGTTTTGTTATCAATCAGGTTGTCAAGCTCTCTTGAAGCCTGCTTGGCAGCATATCTGAGCCATATCAGGTCCCGTAGCCTGGTGAAAGCACCACGGTATTCATTCAGGGCGGATAGACCATCCTGCCCAGTGCTTGTGGATGTCCCTTGCTTCAATGCAGTCTGCATCTTGTCGTCAATATCTATTCTCGTTACATCTGCTGCCAGAATTCTTGCCCGCTCAGGCAGTAGCAACTCTCTGCACCAGGATATTAAGTATCTGCTCAGCATCAACACCGCTGGCTTCCGCTTCAAAACTGACAATAATCCGGTGCCGGAAGACATCATGCAACACCGCCTGCACATCATCAGGCGAAACAAAATCCTTACCCGCCAGGAAGGCATTAGCACGGGCACAGATATCCAGGGCAATAGTCCCCCTGGGTGATGCGCCATAGTCAATCCAGTTGGCAAGGTCTTCACCATAGGCCCCCGGGTGCCGCGTCGCCATGGTAAGTTGCACGATATAGTCCTCAACGACAGGCGCCATGTGCAGGTTCAACAGCTCCTGACGGGTGGCAAATATCGCTGCCTGGGTCACAGCGGGAGGTGCAACCTCGTCATCCAGGTCCATTGATTCATTGCGTACCAGTCGCAGAATACGACTTTCCGATGAAGCATCCGGGTAATCAATATTCACCTGCATCAGGAACCTGTCCAGCTGCGCCTCTGGCAGGGGATAGGTACCTTCCTGCTCAATGGGGTTCTGGGTCGCCATCACCAAAAACAGCTCTGGCAGAACGAAGGTTTGTCTGCCGAAACTCACCTGACGCTCTCCCATTGCTTCCAGCAGTGCCGATTGCACCTTTGCTGGCGCCCGGTTGATTTCATCAGCAAGAATCAGGTTATGGAAGATGGGTCCCTTCTGAAACTCAAAGCTACCCGTTTGGGCACGATAAATTTCCGTGCCGGTGATATCCGCAGGTAGCAGGTCGGGCGTAAACTGAACCCGGTGAAATTCACCTTCAATCCCGGCTGCCAGGGTCTTGATGGCTTTGGTCTTAGCGAGACCTGGTGCGCCTTCTACCAGCAGATGACCATCCGCCAATAATGCTATCAGCAACCGATTCACCAGTTTTTCCTGGCCAATAATTTTACTTGATAGCCACTTTTCCAGCGCCATAATTTGAACGCGATCTTGCATCGGTTATAGTTCCAGATTCCGAGAGTTGATTGATGTGCCCCTTATAGACAATGCTGTCCGAATGAGGTTCAAGCATCTGATGCCAAGGGGAAGTTCAATCATACAAGGCTGGCCGTGAACTACAAAACAATCCGCGATCTACTCTTTTTGCTACCGACCGAGATGTCACATCTGTTTGCCCTCCAGGCGCTCAACTGGGCGGCATCCTGGGCATCAAATTCACCTCGCGCCGAACACATATCCAGCGATTCTGCGGAGGTCATGGGTATCAGTTTCCCCAATCGGGTGGGCAGTGCTGCCGGGCTGGACAAGGATGCCCGGTGCATAGCAGGACTAGCGGCACTCGGTTTCGGGTTTTTAGAAGTGGGGACAGTGACCCCGGCACCTCAACCGGGCAATCCCAGACCGAGGTTGTTCCGCCTGAAGCAGGAGCAAGCCATTATCAACCGAATGGGATTTAACAACGCGGGACTGAGCAGCATGCTGGGCCGCATCAGCCAGACTCGCATCAAGACTGTGCTTGGCATCAACATAGGTAAAAATCTCGACACGCCGATGGCAGATGCACTGGACGATTACCGGGTCTGCCTCCAACAAGTCTATCCCGTCGCATCCTATATCGTTGTCAATATTTCCTCACCCAACACGGCAGGCCTCAGAAGTCTGCAAGAGATTGAAGCCCTGCCCGGGCTCCTGGCGGGTTTGAAAGAAGAACATCTTAGGCAGATAGAAAAGCACCAAACAAGGGTACCGCTGCTAGTCAAAATTGATCCTGATTTGACGGCTGAGCAAATCGGTCTCCTGTGTCAACAACTCATCGCATTTGAGATGGACGGCGTGATCGTCAGCAACACTACGATTGACCGAGATATGATTCCATCTGACGCTGCTACTGGACAGGCGACAGAAAAGGGCGGTCTGAGCGGTGCACCCCTGCTGTCCAAGGCAAACCATGCCTTAAAAATCACCGCCGATGAAGTCAAGGGCAAGATGGCAATTATCGGTGTCGGCGGAATCATGACGGGCAAAGACGCAGTGGAAAAAATCCGCCTCGGCGCCGACCTGGTACAGATTTATACCGGATTAATTTATCAGGGACCGCAACTCATTCAGGACGCAATTAACGCCATCAGGACAATCAAATAAATCCGCCCTGGGTACTTCACGCTGGCGTCTCGTAATAAATTTGTAATAAACCTGTAACAAACAGATTCTGTATCGGTTTTGGATTTTTTCACAGCAATCCAGTAAACTCAATACGTTGCCATCACATCAAAGACTAATAAAAAATCATCAACAGCAAACACGTCAGTGGGAGCCAAGAGGAAAAATCTATGAAAAAAGTAACCTTTGCTCTGGTCTCTCTGGTGTTGTTTTCCATCCCCGCCGCCTTTGCGGATGACATTGATGGCGCTAACACATCCTGGGTCATGACTTCTACCGCTCTGGTTTTGTTGATGACGATTCCGGGCTTGTCCTTATTTTACGCCGGGCTGGTAAGAGTCAAGAATGTACTCAGCGTATTGATGCAGTGTTTTTCCATCACTTGTGTGGTGTCCATCCTTTGGTTGATCCTTGGCTATTCGCTGGCTTTTTCTGACGGCAACCCGTTCATCGGGGGCCTCTCCAATATCTTTATGGCAAGCATTCAAGAAGACTCGATGGTCGGTGATATTCCAGAGAGTGTCTTCGCCATGTTCCAACTCACCTTCGCCATCATTACGCCCGCCCTCATCGTGGGAGCCTTTGCCGAGAGGATGCGTTTCTCCGCCATGCTTTTGTTTTCCAGCCTGTGGCTACTCCTTGTCTATGTACCTATTACCCACTGGGTTTGGGGCGGTGGTTGGCTTGGGACCCTGGGCCTGATGGATTTTGCGGGCGGCACCGTCGTCCACATTACCGCCGGTGTCGCAGCTATGGTGGCAGCCCTGGTGATGGGCACCCGAATGGGCTTCCCGAAAACACCCATGCCACCGCATAACCTGGCCATGACGATTACTGGTGCCGGTATGCTGTGGGTTGGCTGGTTTGGCTTCAATGCTGGGAGCGCGCTCGCCGCCAACGGGGACGCTGGCATGGCGATGCTGGTCACTCACCTCTCAGCCGCCGCTGGTGCATTTACCTGGATGTGTATTGAATGGATCAAATACGGCAAGCCGAGCGCCCTGGGCGCAGTAACGGGTATGGTTGCCGGTCTTGGCACTATCACGCCGGCATCCGGATTTGTCGGACCTGCTGGGGGTCTGGTGATTGGCATAATGGCGGGCCTAGTGTGTTTCCATGCCACCCTGTTTCTGAAACAAAAACTTGGCTTGGATGATTCACTGGATGTCTTTCCGGTGCACGGTGTCGGAGGTGCCCTGGGCACGATTCTTACCGGTGTATTTGCCAGCGCTAGTCTGGGCATTTTTAGTGGTCAGGGTTACAGCGTGGGTGTGGTAATGGATTCCCAGGTCGGTGTACAAGCGATTGGTGTGCTTGCCTCCGCTACCTACACAGCCATCGTCACCTTTATTCTGCTGAAACTAATCGACATGATCATTGGACTTAGGGTGTCCGAGGAAGAAGAAACCCAGGGGCTTGATCTGAATCAGCACAATGAGCGAGGTTACGATTTTAACGGCTAGCGGGTATTAACAAAAGACTATTGCCTACAGCCTGAGCATCAAGACGGATGGCGAATGGAGAGTGCAACGAGATAACTCACCAGGGCGGGGAAGTCCATGCCATGCCCCCGCGCGCCTTCCGGGTAAAGACTCGTTGGCGTCATGCCCGGCATGGTGTTGACTTCCAAGAGATAGATGTCAGTGGGAGTAATGATAAAATCTGCTCGGGAAAGATCCCGGCATCCGAGAGAATGATGCGCGTCAATGGCAAGTTGCTGTAATTGTTGAGTCTGGGCATCAGGCAATTCTGCTGGCATGAGATGCTCACTCAGTCCCACTGTGTAACGATGCTCATAATCATACCAGCAGTTTTCCGGGGTGATGATTTCAATGACCGGGAAGGCCTCTGTGCTCCTGTCGGTATCAATTACTCCCACGGTGATTTCCCTACCGTCAATCTTCTCTTCAATGAGCACTCGGTCATCAAATTGGAACCCTGTCTCTATCCCGGCACGAAGTTGGCTTGCATCCTCAACCATCGTGATGCCCAGGGCACTGCCCTGGCGGGCGGGTTTAATCACAACCCGATGCTCGGGAAGGCACCGATTGACCTCCTCAATCGCCTTCTCAACAGCCTCCTCAAGAGTCTCCCGGTCACGGGTCACGACACACTGGTCAATCAGCGGGAAACCTGCATCACGGAAGATGTGCTTCGCTACAATCTTGTCCAGAGCACAGGCACTGGCATGCACGCCGCTACCCACATAGTTGTAATGTAGAATTTCTAGAAACCCTTGCACCGTGCCATCCTCGCCTGGAAAACCGTGTAAAACAGGGAAGACTAGGTCCGGCTTGAAACTAGCCAGGGCCGAGGCAACATTGACATCCAGTTCAATGTTTTCAACCTGGCTATAATTGACTCTAAGGGCAGCAACGACGCCCGCCGCACTGCTACGGGACACCACCGCTTCGGTAGAATCGCCACCGCTGATCACCGCGATTCGGGGTTGCTGTCTGCTCATGGCAGACCTGCCCCGGCACATGTGCCTTCCTGATACTCAATCCTGGCGGACTTTTCCGTGCTACATCTGTCAGGGTCTGAGGTTTTTGATGTCAGGATAAAGAGGGTCTTCCCCTCAGGACCACCCAGCATACAGGCGTAGGCTTGATTTTCGACCCTGATCCTGTCCCTGACCTCACCACCTTCCAGAACCCGAAATGCTTCGTTACTTATAGGGGAAGCCACCCAGATACCAGCCGCGCTATCCAGCGTCACCAGTATCAATTCTGCAAGACGGAGTTCGTCTATCAGTATGCTGGTCATAGCCTTACCTTTTATTGGATTCTGCAAAGTCAACCATGCGTTGCAAGGGCACCAGGGCAGCTACCCGGATTGACTCTTCTATGTTGATCTCGCCCGCCCCCGTCAGCAGAGAAGATTCAAGGTTTTCAAGATGATTCATACCCATCCAGGGACAGTGTGCACAGCTCCGGCAGGTCGCACCACTGCCAGCGGTGGGTGCTTCAATGAATATCTTGTCTGGTGCCGCGTGCCGCATCTTGTGGAATATGCCCTTGTCTGTCGCAACGATCAGCTGTTTGTTTGGCAATTCTTTTGCAGCACGGATAATCTGGGTCGTGGAACCAACCACATCTGCAAGCGCAATCACCGCCGGGGGCGATTCAGGATGCACCAGTACAGCGGCCTCAGGATAGACATGCTTCAGGTTCAGCAGTCCCCTTGCCTTGAACTCCTCATGCACAATACAGGAGCCATTCCAGAGCACCATGTCGGCACCTGTTTCCTGATTGATATAGGCACCAAGAAACCTATCCGGTGCCCAGACAATGGCTCGGCCCTCGTCCATCAGATGCGTCACCACTTCAAGTGCGATACTGGAGGTGACAACCCAGTCAGAACACGCCTTTACCGCGGCGGATGTATTGGCGTAAACGACAACACTATGCTCAGGATAGTCGGCACAGAAGGCAGAGAATTCCTCTACGGGACAACCCAGGTCCAGAGAGCAGGTCGCTTCCAGAGTCGGCATTAGCACCCGTTTAGTAGGACTTAAAATCTTTGCGGTTTCGCCCATGAATCTGACTCCCGCGACGACCAGTGTTTCAGCATCGCAACGATTGCCGAACCTCGCCATCTCCAGTGAATCAGATACGTAGCCGCCGGTTTCTTCCGCGAGTTCCTGAATCTCGCTGTCCGTATAATAGTGGGCAATGATGACTGCCCGCTCACGAACCAACAGTTCCCTGATGCGCTGTTTACAATCCGCCACCGCGTCAGGATTTGCCAGACGAATCTGATGCAGCGGTACATCAAAAGCCGCGGTATTAAAAGCAAACTCATCAAGAGCACTCTCAGACATTAACCGGATTCTCCATATCTTTTGAGCAAATGATTATACCTCAGGCACCCTCAGACTTTCCCTGTCCCGGCTAAGACTGGCGGCTCCTGTCAAAGGAAGCACTGTTATCAGTCGCTGGTGTAGAATCAATTTTCACACTGAAAAGATGCCGCCATGAGTAATATTTGTCTTCTTGTTCAAGATTCACCCGCCATTGAAGATGGTAACTACCTGCGTATTGGCAAGACACTGATTGCCAGAGGTCACAGCGTCACCTGCTGCTTTGTGGATAATCTACGGCTCGCCGCAGGCAGGGTAGTTACCAGCGGATTCACACTCAGGCCCGACTCTCGCTCTGGTGGGGAATTCCCCGAAATCTTCAGTCTTACCCTGGAGACTCAGGACCTGATCTGGGTCTTGTCCCTAGGTGAAAGAAAGAGTTTTCTGGACAAGATGCAGATGCTCTACACCCTGCATCGGCGGGTCAGGATTATCAATTCTCTGGATGCGATCATCTATATCAAAAGCAAGTATTACCTGAGTAACCATGAGAGTCATTTCCGCTACCCCGAGACCTGGGCATCACCCGACCCTGATGAGTTGTTTGCTGTCATCAAAGCTCAGGGGGGCGAGTGGATTATCAAACCACCAGCCGGGAGTCATGGCCGGGATGTTTTCCTAGTCCACTCAGATGACAGCAACGCCCGGGCAATCTTGCAACACCTCTGCGGCAAGGACAGGAACAACTACACTCTGTTGCAACGCTATGTATCGGAAGTGACCCAGGGTGAAAAACGCATCCTGTTCGCTGCCGGTAATATCATAGGTCAGTATCGGCGGCGTCCGGGTATTGATCATCGGACGAATATCAGCCAGGGTGCCTTGATTGAAACCTGCTCCCTGACCGATGAGGAGCGAATCTATTGCCTTCAACTTGCTGCCCAACTTGAAAACATGGGTGCCCACTTTGCCGCTATTGATCTTGTCTTTCCCTGGCTGATTGACGTGAATGTCATCAACCCGGGCGGCCTAATCACGCTGGATGAACTCACCGGACAGGACCACAGTGCCGCCATAGGTCAGCATCTTGTCACCAAATTACTGCAAGACTAGAGACGTTTATCCCGGCACACCAGGCGGCGCATCATTCAGTACAACCTCAATAAGGCGAGGCCCAGGCTCGCGCATCGCCCGTTCAAAACATCTATTGAACGCGTCTCCGCTCTCCACTCTATCAGCCAGGACACCCATCCCTTTTGCCATCTCAACAAAGTCCAGGTCGGGATTGCCCAGGTCCAGCATGTCCAGAGTCTTCTTGTTCATGGTCTGAGCGCCCACCCTTGCCAACTCAATCTGAAGGATTTGATATTTTCGATTAGCGAATATCACAACACAGATATCAAGTGCTTCTCTCGCCATTGTCCAGAGGGCTTGTATCGTGTACATGGCACCACCGTCACCCTGCAAGCAAACAGCCTTCCGGTCTGGGCAGGCAACCGCCGCACCTATGGCAGTGGGGAGGCCATAACCAATGGAGCCGCCGGTCAGGGATAACCAGTCATGTGGTCGCGCCGTCTCACTCATGGGATACATCATAAACCCGGCGGTGGCACTTTCGTCCACAACTATGGCATCAACGGGCAAGTGCTCCGCAAAGCCGCGCGCCACACTCTCCGGGGATAGGGTTGAAGACGACTGAGCAGAGAAGCCAGCATCGGTCATACCCGGTATTTCCAGTTGATTTTTCCGCGGGGCGAAACTATGCGCATCAATCTCATCAACAAGTTTTGACAGGGCATCTTCGGCATCCTCGGTGACGCTTGCCAATGAATAAATTTCACAACCCTGCGGATAGAATTCACTCGCCTTTCCTGGATAGGCAAAAAAACCGACCGGTGCCTTCGTGCCCACCGTAATCAGTTGCTCCGTATCTTTAAGTTGCTCTGTTGCCTGCTCCGCAAAATAGGCAAGTCGCTCAACCCGGCACCGCCCCTCACCTCTCGGCAGGCGGGAGGCAAAGGTATCGCAAAATATTCGCGCGCCCGTTTTCTGAGCAATTTGGTCAGCCAGGCTGAGGGACTTTTCCGTCAGTCCCATGCCCGACATGAGTATCACGCTGGTCTTGCCATTTCCTAAGCATCTGGCGATCTGAACAACAGCATTGTTTGAAACCCTGGGAGCCATGGGTAGGGCATGCCCGAGAACAGGCGTAACCGATTCATTCCAGGCGCAGTCCGCGGGGATGATGAGAGTCGCCACCTGACCCGGTTTTACATGGGCTGCCAGCACCGCATCGGCGGCATCGGCTGGTAGCGACTCTGCATCCTGAACACTCCTCACCCAATGAGACACGGGCATCGCCAAGCCGACAATGTCCGAGGTCAGGGGTGCATCGTATTTTTTGTGATAGGTCGCATGGTCTCCGATCAGGTTGATGACCGGAGAATTGGCTTTGCGTGCATTGTGCAGATTGGCGGAACCATTCGACAAACCTGGGCCAAGATGTAGCAGGGTACAGGCAGGTTTGCCTGCCATCCTGCCGTAGCCGTCCGCCGCGCCGGTGCATACACCTTCAAACAGGCCAAGATAGGAGCGCATGCCGTCGGTCTTGCCAATGGCCGCCACCAGGTGCATCTCGGATGTACCCGGATTGGTAAAACACACTTCAACACCGTTGTTGAGCAGTGTTCTTAACAGACTCTCTGCACCATTCATTTGCTCTACTCCAATAGACTAATCGGGTCAGTTCTTGTCATCCGCCACATCATTCATCTTGATTGCAGGAAACGTAGAATCCATCTGGCGACTGTTTGCCGTGATAAAGCACCATCAAGGGATGCCATGCCGGTTTGGTATGTTTCCTGCCCAAGAACATCCTCCCGATAACCCATCATGTCGCTGGCATAGTCCCGATCAAATTCCGGATGTCCCTGCATAGCCAAAATATGCTCACCAAGACAAAACATATCCTTAGGACAAAAGTCGCTGGTGGCAATCAACTCCGCCCCCTCCGGTAGCGCCACTACCTGATCCCGATGGGAGACAATCAGGGAATAGTTATCAACTCCTGCTTCCATAAACCAGGCACGGCGTAGAATCCTGCTGGTATGAATCCCGACTCCCCAGCCGAGCTCAGCGGATTCCACCCGACCTCCCATATAATGTGCAATCAACTGGTGCCCAAAGCAGATGCCCACGACTCTTGCTCGCGCCGTGTCTAGTGCCTGAAGGTATGCACCCAGGTCCCTGATCCAGGCTTCGTCGTCATAGACGCTTTTTTTGCTACCAGTGACCACATAACCATCACACTCATCCATCCTGGCAGGATAGTTGCCCTGCTCAACATCATAGGTGGAGAAACTCAAGGGGAAATCAAACTGTTTCGCCGCCCTGTCAAGTACCGATTCAATCATGCCGGGATAGTCGCCATGCTTGGCAAGCAACGGCGGCATGACCGAATCGGCTTTGAGAATGCCAAGCTTCATCAGAGATGTTTTCCTAGATGATTTCGAAATATCGTTGCAGTTGCCAGTCGTTGACCGTCCGCTCATATTCACGGACTTCCCAGTCACGGGAGGCAGCAAAGTGGGTGACGAATTCTTCCCCAAACATTTCTCTTGCCGCATCGGACTGCAAGAGATCACGCGTTGCATCCCGCAGATTGCCGGGCAGTTGATAGGCTTCCGGCAATTCATCCTGATGCTCATAAGCATTGCTGATAGTCCGCTCCCCGAGCGATAACTTGTCCCTGATGCCTAGCAACCCTGCCGCAATGTTCGCCGCCGCCACCAGGTAAGGATTGGCGTCTGCGGCACCCACTCTGAACTCTACCCGCTGGGACTTCTCCGACCCGGTTATGACACGCAAGGCTACAGTGCGATTATCCAGTCCCCAGGTCGCGGCGGTCGGTGCCCAGGCACCCTTGACGAGTCTTGTGTAACTGTTGATCGTCGGTGCGGTCAATGTCAGGAAGGGCCTCATATGATGCTGCAAGCCAGCCACATAATGTTCCATCAATCGGCTCATCCCGTGCGCGGCATCAGCATTGAAGAAAAGGCTGGCACCTGTCTTGCTGTCAAACAATGACTGATGGCAATGCCCGCTCTGGCCCGGATAGTCCATAGACCACTTTGCCATGAAGGTCGCCATCATATCCCGCTTCTGGAAAAACGCCTTGGCGAAAGTTTTGAACAGCACCGCCTTGTCCGCCGCCTGCAACGCATCATCAACGGCTATGGCCGCTTCCCATACCCCTGGACCCGTCTCGCAATGCAGGGCTTCCAGTGCAAAAAGATGCGCATTGCAATAGTCCATCAAGTCGTTGAACAAATCAGAATGGCTTAATGTTCTCAAGAGGGAATAGCCGAAGTTACCCGGCGACAAGGGCACCAGATTGCAGTAGTTTTTGTCCCTGGCGGATTGAGGCGTTTCCTTGAAGACAAAGAACTCGTATTCAAAGGCGAGCTTCGGTGAGTAACCCATCTCCTGCGCCACTTCCAGCACAGCTTTGAGTCGGCTCCGGGGGCAAATAGGATGCTTCTGCCCTGCTTCAGTAACAAACTCGGCAATAAAAAAGGGAATACCATCCTCATCTGCAAGGCGGCGCTCAGTCGCCGGGTCAATGCGATACAGGGCGTCGGGGAAAGCCGTGTGCCAGCCGGTAAAAATAGCATTGTCGTACAATTGATCCTCAAGGTCCCAGCCGAAGACACAGTCGCAAAAACCAGAGGTGCCGGAGAGAGCAGTCTTAAACTTTTCCAGGCTGAGATACTTGCCCCTGAGTACACCGTCAATATCCGTCACCGCCAGCTTGACTCTGTCGATGCCTTCCTTTTCGTAGCGACTGATCAGATCCTCTGCCATGGTTCCTGCCCCAATTTTGGAATGATGTACATAGATGCGCTTCTAAAATTGCATCCCGTCATTGATCTAGTGCAGAAAGGCGAACATTTTGCGACGATAAGCAGTGGCAAGCTCGTCGCCCTTGCCCAGCATATTGAACACTTTGATCATGGTTTTTCTTGCCAGTTCATCCTCCCAAAGTTTGTCCTTTTTCAGAATGCTGAGCAATGCTTCAAGTCCCTGCTCAATCCGGTCATCAACAATCAGCCGTATCGCCAGTTGATAACTCAGTTGCAAGTGCAGTTGCCCCTCATCATTGGTGGCTTCTATCTTTGATTCCAGTTCAGTAATGGCAGGTATGGTCTCTGCTTCGTCAATAAAAGCCAGACGGTTTCTAGGCTTGTTGATGCCCTCCGTATCCTCTGGCAAGGCCGCCAAAATCTTGCGCGCTTCTGCCACCTGACCCTCCTGAATGAGTAGGTCGCCCAACTCAGCATGGAGCCCGTAGTTTTTAGGTTCTTCGATGATTACCTGTTGCAACATGTTAATCGCCTGGAGTCGGTCACCCTGAGCAAGCAACAGGTCAATCTGCTCACGGATTCGTTCCATGGGACTGATGGTGAGTTGCTCCAAAATGCTCCGTAGCCTGGGTTCGTCAATTGGTCCCACCTGCTCCTGGGCTATCTGCCCCTGGAAAATAATCTTGACAGTCGGCACCGTACGGATGCCAAGTTGCTGGACTATTTGAGGATTTTCCTGAATGTTTACCCGGGCGAGAATGAATTTACCCTGATACTCCGCAACCAGCCGGCCCAGGACGGTGCTTGCTTTGACACATTCCTCGGTACCTTCCGCATAGAACTCAAGAAGCACTGGCGTCTGCCGGGATTTCTCGGTAACTGCAGACTGGAAATTCTGAACATTGATTTCTACTGTATGGGCACTGGCATTCATCAGTCTTCAACTATCAAACAACATTAACTCAGATCTCAGGGCACAACCGGGTTGATGCTCAAGAATACCTGATTGCCTTTTTCATGACGAGATATTTTCAGTGGTGGTGATGCAGACACACTGCTCACATAATCATGAATTCGCCACCGTTAACATCCAGCGCAGCACCCGTAATCACTTTGGAATAATCCGAGGCGAGGAAGATAGCCGCCTTGGCGCAGTCGCCGTCTTCCGGGATAAATCCCAGAGGTATGCCTTTGCAGATCCCGGCAATAATATCCTCCTCAGTGCTATCGGTAGCACCTGCCATACCTGCGACATAGGCTTGGACATTCGGACCCCACATCCAACCCATAGTGCAACTGTTCACACGAATCTTGTGGCTACCCAGTTCCAGTGCTAGATGTTTGGTAGCGGCGCGCAGTGCAGACTTGGATGCGGCATAGCCTCCCTGGTAGGCCATGGGCTTGCGCTCCGCCATGGTGGCAATCATCACGATAGAACCGCCTCCTGAGCCTTTCATGTAGCGGACGCATTCCTGGGTCACCCCCATAGTGCCGAAGAGGTTCACCTCCATGGCACGTCGCCAAGCGTCCATATTGGCGACCTCAATGGGCTCAAATGCGCAGGGGTCAAAGGCGTTGTTTAGCAATACATCAATCTTGCCAAAGGCATTCACCGTCTGGTCTGCCAAAGCCTGGCACTGCTCGCGCTGGCTAATATCCGTGGGCACTTTTAAGGTCTGGGTACCGAGTCCGAGTGCCTTGATTTCCGCTTCTGCTGTGTCCAGTTTTTCGGCAGTACGGGCGGCGAGAACCACTGCTCGAGCACCCTCCTTCGCACCCAGGACTGACAACTTCTGTCCCAGTCCGGGGCCTATGCCCGACACGATGATTACCTTGTCTTCCAGCAACATAGTTCAGTCCTCCATAAAACCAGTAGTCAAAAACAGCTAAGCTTTGGGTAAGGTAACGCCAGTTTGACCCTGGTATTTGCCGTTGCGGTCTGCATAGGAAGTTTCACATACTTCATCAGCCTCAAAAAACAACATCTGGGCAACACCTTCATTGGCATATATCTTTGCTGGCAGATTGGTGGTGTTGGAAAATTCCAGAGTCACATGCCCCTCCCATTCAGGCTCCAGAGGCGTCACATTCACGATGATGCCACACCTGGCATAGGTTGATTTGCCCAGACACACGGTCAACACACTTCTTGGGATCCGAAAGTATTCCACTGTGCGCGCCAGAGCGAAGGAATTGGGCGGGATGATACAGACATCATTTTTGATGCTGACAAAACTTTTCTCATCAAAAGCCTTAGGATCCACTATGGCAGAATAGATATTGGTAAACACCTTGAATTCATCAGAACACCTCACATCATAACCGTAACTGGAGGTGCCATAGGAGATGACCTTCTCCCCCTTCTCCGACTGCCGCACCTGGCGAGATTCAAAAGGCTCAATGATCCTGTCGGATTGCGCCATGCGGCGAATCCAATTATCAGATTTTATGGTCATGTCTTCTGGTTCCTCGCATCAAGGGTTAGTCGTCAATGATATTGATGGCGGGTCCTGCCACCCGGGTTGCCTTGGCGGCAACCACTTCCGCCGCCGCCATCAGTGCCCGGCTGGTATCGCAATCCGGGTCTGCCAGCATGATGGGATAGCCGGCGTCCGACTGCTGTCTTGTCGCCAGGTTAAGGGGTAGTTGAGCGAGGAGCGCAACACCATATTCCTCTGCTACCGCCGCCCCGCCGCCAGACCCGAAAATCGCATCTTCATAACCACACTGGCTACAAATGTGAAGACTCATGTTTTCAATGATACCCAGAATCGGCACCTCCACCTTGCGAAACATTTCTATCCCCTTCCTGGCATCCAGGAGCGCAACTTCCTGCGGAGTCGTGACAATCACCACTCCCGAAAGCGGTACCCGCTGCGCCAGGGTAAGCTGAATGTCACCCGTACCCGGCGGCATATCCACAATAAGAAAATCCAGTTCACCCCATCTGGTCTGAGTCAGTAATTGTTGCAAGGCACCACTTGCCATGGGTCCCCGCCAGATTACCGGCGTAGATGCCGAGGTCACAAGACTCATTGACATGCATTGCAAGCCATGAGCGGTCACGGGTTGTAGCAGCTTGTCTTTGACCTGAGGGCGGGTGCCCGGCGGTATGCCAAGCAGGGTGCCCTGGCTGGGACCATAGATATCCGCATCCAGCAAGCCAACCCTTAGCCCCAACTGGGACAGAGCAACAGCAAGATTAACGGAGACAGTGGACTTACCCACGCCGCCCTTGCCTGAGGCGACGGCGACCAGGTTATTGACTCCGGGAAGATGCAACTTCTCAATGTGTTTGTCGCTAATGAGTCGTCCTCCGATGCTTTAACCCGCCCGCAAGATTCACACGACACCAGGCTTTTTTCAAGTTTATTAGTCGGCATGACAGCAACAAACGGCGACAAACGGCGACAAACGGCGACAAACGGCAACAAACAGATGAAATCCAGAGCCTTCATCTATATATTGAGCCCCCTGATTTTACATCTCATCTGGACAAGATGGAAAAGCGTCGCCTACTCGTCACCAGTGCTCTGCCCAATGCCAATGGGCCCATCCATCTGGGACATCTGATGGAGCATATTCAAACGGACATCTGGGTGAGATTCCAGCGGGAGCAGGGCCATGAGTGTATCTATGTCTGTGCCGATGATGCCCACGGCACCGCCACCATGTTGCAAGCCCAGGAATTGAATATCACGCCAGAAGAATTGATTGCACAGATGCAAGAGGAGCACCAACGGGATTTTTCCGATTTCAAAATCAGCCACGACAAATATCACACCACTCACTCTGAAGAAAACAAAACCCTAGCAACACTCATCTACAATCGGTTGCTGGCGGCAGAACAGATCCAGGTTAAATCCATCAATCAACTTTATGACCCAGAAAAGAAAATGTTCCTGGCGGACAGATTCATCGTCGGTATCTGCCCCAGGTGCAAAGCCAGCAACCAATATGGTGATAACTGCGAGGCTTGCGGTGCCACCTACGATGCAACCGATTTGATAGACCCCCAATCAAAAATCTCTGGTGCCAAGCCGGTATTGAAAGAATCCGCCCATTTCTTTTTCACCCTATCCAACTTCACCCAATATCTGAAAACCTGGACACGGAGCGGCACCCTACAGGAACAGGTCGCCAACAAATTGTCTGAATGGCTTGATGCGGGTCTGCAAGACTGGGATATCAGTCGGGATCCGCCCTACTTCGGTTTTGAAATACCGGGCACCACCGGCAAATACTTTTATGTCTGGCTAGATGCACCGGTGGGTTACATGGCGAGTTTCCAAAACTACTGTGCTACGAACCAGCAGATTGATTTTGATGACTTCTGGCGCGAAGGCTCAGACTGTGAAGTGCATCACTTTATCGGCAAGGACATTGTGAATTTCCACGCTCTCTTCTGGCCCGCCATTTTACATGTGTCTGGATTCCGGACCCCTACCAGGATACACGCCCATGGATTCGTCAAGGTGGGCGGATTAAAAATGTCCAAGTCCCGTGGCACCTTTATCATGGCACGGAATTATCTTGAGCATCTTGACCCCGAGTATCTGCGCTATTACTTCGCCGCGAAAATGAACGGCGGAGTAGATGATATTGATATCAACCTTGATGATTTTGTGCAGCGGGTGAATGCCGACCTCGTTGGCAAGGTGGTCAACATTGCGTCCCGGTGTGCTGGATTCATCAACAAACAATTCGACGGCAGGCTTAGTTCACAGGCGGACAATCCGCTGCTGACAGAATGCATCAATGCCGGTGACGGCATCGCCGAACATTATGAAAACTGCGACTTCAACAAAGTCGTCCGCGATATTATGGCACTAGCGGACAAGGCAAATCAGTTTATTGATGAGCACAAACCCTGGGTAATGAGCAAAGATTCCGCCAGAAAAAACGAAGTGCAGCAGGTGTGTTCGGACGGCTTGAATCTCTTTCGGGTAATTGTGACCTACCTCAAACCGATTCTGCCCAGTCTGGCGGAGAAGTCTGAAATATTTCTCAGTATTGCTCCCCTAAGCTGGGCCGACAGAAGCAACAGCCTGACTGAGCATCAGATCAACAAATTCCAACCCCTTATGACCCGGATAGAATCAGAAAAGGTGGACGCCATGATTGAAGACTCTATAGAAGAACCTGAAGAAACCGACACTGAACAACATGCAAGCGAGATGATTGACATTGAGGACTTTGCCAAGATTGATCTGAGAGTAGTCCGCATAGTGGCAGCCGAGCAGGTTGAAGGTGCCGACAAGCTACTGCGGCTGACGCTGGACCTGGGCGACGAGACCCGTAGCGTCTTTGCAGGCATCAAGTCCGCCTATCAACCTGAAGACCTTGTCGGCAGACTGAGTGTGATGGTCGCTAACCTCAAGCCAAGAAAAATGAGATTTGGCGTCTCGGAAGGTATGGTGCTGGCGGCGGGTCCGGGCGGCAAAGATATCTTTCTCCTGGAACCTCATGCTGGTGCAAGTCCGGGCATGAAGGTCAGCTAAGCGCTCAGCAGATGTCCCATGCTGCCATCATTCTGCTCGCCAGCATCTTCGTGAACAATGTCGTGATGGTGCAGTTTCTTGGTCTGTGCCCCTTCATGGGTGCAAGCCAGCGGCTCGACAGTGCCCTCGGCATGTCCGCCGCAACCGGCTTTGTCTTGACCCTGTCCTGCGCGGTGAGCTACCTGATAGATCACTACCTGCTATTGCCCTTCGGACTTGAATATCTTCGTATCATCGCTTTCGTCCTGGTTATCGCCACACTGGTTCAACTTTCGGAAATCATCATGCGGGCAACCCAGCCACTCTTGCATCAGGTGCTTGGGATCTATGTACCCCTGATCACGACCAACTGTGCAGTCCTGGGAGTTGCTCTGCTCAACAGCCGCACCGCCAACAATTTTGTGGACTCTATCCTCTACGGATTCGGTGCCGCGCTCGGTTTCTCTCTTTTGCTTGTGGTGTTTGCCACCATTCGTGAACGCCAGGCCGCCGCCGATCTTCCTCTGCCTTTCAGGGGTGCGGCTATCAATATGATCACCGCCGGCATATTGTCGCTTGCCTTTATGGGTTTTACGGGTATGGCTTGAATGGCTATCAATCAATTCATTATTGACCTCCTACCCGGGGTCCTGCTCATAGTGACCCTGAGTGGGTTGGCGGCACTGCTACTCAGCCTGGCGGCGCGCCGATTCTGCAGCAATGACAATGAACTGGTAACCGCCATTAACGCCCTGTTGCCGCAAACGCAATGTGCACAGTGCGGTTATCCCGGATGTCGTCCCTATGCCACCGCCATCGCAGCAGGCGAGGCAATCAACCTCTGCCCGCCGGGGGGCGAGGAAGGGGTCAAAGCCCTCGCCAAATTGCTGGGGCGAGAAACAAGAAGGGGGGACAAGAGGGTGCCAGATACCCCAGAGTCTCTGGTGGCGCGGATCCGGGAAGACAGTTGTATAGGTTGTACCCTGTGCATTGCCGCCTGCCCGGTTGATGCCATTATCGGCGCGCCGCAACTGATGCACACCGTACTGGAAGAGGTCTGTACCGGTTGCGATCTATGCCGCCCACCCTGCCCGGTGGACTGCATTGACCTTTTGCCGTCCGGGAAAGTCAGTGTCGCGCAAATGCAGGATGCGACACTTCTCGCCAGGGCAAGTGAGGAAGCACCAGCGCAAGCCTGCATCAACTGCGGCTTCTGCATCACGGTCTGCCCTCGGGATCTGAACCCACAGCAGTTGTACTGGTATCGTCAGGACACGGACAAGTTGCTCAGCCACGGACTTGACGACTGTATTGAATGCGGCGCCTGTGACCGGGTCTGTCCCAGTGGGCTACCCTTGAGCGGGATATTCATCGCAAGCAAAGCGCAGCATCGGCGACAGCAGGCGGCACAAACACTCGCCCAAGAAACAGAAGCAAGATATTTCCAGCGTCAGCAACGGCTGATGCTGGCTGCCGACAGGGGGCGCCGTCGTCCCTCGCAACAGGACCGAGCCACACTGCTTGCTGCCATTCAGGAAGGTAGCACTGAACCCGACGGCGTTATGGAAAGCGGCCGGTCACTATGAGTCCAGCGCCATGACCAGCACACTATGACCAGCACACTATGACCAGCACACTATGACCAGCACACTATGACCAGCGCCATGACCAGCACCAACATGATGCGGTGGACACTTCTGGCACTCGTGCCGGGGCTGGTCCTGCTTGCCTGGTATTTTGGCACGGGGATACTGCTCAACATTGTTACTGCATCAGTCGCCGCACTGGTAGCCGAAGCCTTGATGCTGAGGCTGAGAGGAAAAAGTATCACCGTCCTTCGGGACACGCTGATGGATGGTAGTGCCCTCTTGACCGGCGTCCTGCTGGGGCTGGCATTACCGCCCCTCTTGCCCTTCTGGATGGTGATGCTTGCCGCTGTATTTGCGCTTGTGTTCGGCAAACATCTTTATGGTGGTTTGGGGCACAACCTGTTCAATCCCGCCATGGTCGGCTTCGCGGTCTTGATACTGTCCTTTCCCCTGGCAATGAGCCAATGGCCACCGCCATCTCAGATCACGCCTCCCCTATCCACGGTGGAGGTCATCAAAGCCAAGTGGCACACCAGGGATGCCAGAGCAGACTATGACGGCGTCACCCGGGCGACGCCGCTTGATGCCTGGAAATTCCGGCAGGATGCAAGCACCACAAGTGATGAATTTTTTACCGACCCGGTCCAGGCCGCCAACTGGCAGCCATGGTTGCATATCAATCTTGCCTTCCTGGTGGGAGGTTTATGTCTCCTGTATCTGGGTGTAATCCCCTGGCAAACACCCCTCAGTATGCTGTTGGTGCTGGGCGGTCTGGCACTCCTGTTCCAGGATGGCGGCTCCGCCTCAAGCCTCGGCGCACCGGCCTTTCACCTGATGTCTGGCGCCACCATGCTGGCAGCATTTTTTATTATCACCGATCCTGTCACCTGCCCAACCCTGCCGACCGGACTATTATTATTCGGCGCTGGTGTTGCTGGCATCACTTTTATCATCCGTAGCATCGGCGCCTATCCTGAAGGTATCGCCTTCGGTGTCCTCTTGATGAACGCCTGCTCACCCCTGATTGATTATCTGCTGGCACCAAAAAACAACATGGGGGAACAGCCTTGAGCGGTTCTTTGTTAACAGCCTTGAGCGGTTTTTTAGTAACAGCCTTGTGCAGTTTTTCATCAACAGCCTTGAGCGGTTCTTTATAATGACCGTCGCCAAACCCATCCTCCTGGCGCTGCTCTGCGCCCTACTGCTTGCCGGTATGCAAACTATCTCCGAAGAGCAGATATCGCGGAACAGACAAGCGCATGCAGAACAAACCCTGCGGGACATGATACATGCCGAGAATATCCATCTGGTGAAGACCCGGGGACTGGGCAGTGCGCATTATCAGATACTGAAAGCCGCACAAGATGCGTCCCAAGCACCAGCCCAGCCCATCGGCAGGATCCTGCAGCAACATACCCAACAGGGTTACAACGGGCATATCGCCTTCTGGGTGGCGGTGGATCATCAGGGTGAAGTCATGGGTGTGCGTGCCTTTGCGCATCAGGAAACTCCTGGCCTGGGCGATAAAATTGAGCACGCTATATCCCCATGGATTGATCTGTTCAAGGGTCTGTCCCTGGTCAATACAGAGGAGGCTGACTGGGCACTCAGCCAAGAAGGCGGCAGATTTGACGGCATCACGGGTGCGACCATCACCTCCCGAGCAAGCATTCGTGCCGTGCATGCCGCCCTCCTGCGAGACGCCGGTCCCACTGAGCAAACCACAGAAGAGACGCAATAGATGCTGCTCAGTCATCCCGAAAATGCAGGTCAATCGGCGCGGCAACGACTGAGGGGAACAGACCTCAGGCAGTTGTCCAGGCAGGGCCTCTGGGATATGAACCCGGCACTGGTGCAACTGCTTGGCTTGTGTCCGCTACTGGCGGTATCTAACACCTTTGCGACCAGTCTCGGTCTCGGTCTCACCACGCTCGCGGTGCTCATCCTGTCCAATCTCAGTCTGAGCCTGGTACGGGGACTGCTGGACGAAGAGACCCGTCTGCCAGTGCAAATTCTTACCATTGCCAGCTTTGTGACCCTCGCAGATCTGAGCTTGCAGTACTGGTTTTTTGACCTGCATCAGCGCATCGGACTCTTCGTTGCCTTGATAGTAACCAACTGTACATTGCTGGGCCGGGCGGAAGCCTTTGCCACCAGACAGCCGGTGCTGAGAGCCATGCTTGACGGGGTGATGATGGGGCTGGGATTCCTGCTTGTCCTGCTACTGATGGGTGCTATCCGGGAACTGATTGGCAGCGGGAGTCTGTTCGCTAAGCTGCATCTCTTAACGGGACTGCCAGATATCACCCTCAGGGTCACTGACTCTGGCTTTCTGTTATTACTGCTGCCACCGGGTGCCTTCCTGACGCTGGGCTGTCTGATAGCGGCGAAAAATTATATTGATAACTTTTTTGCACATAGCCCTTCTGAAAACTCCCCTTCTGAAAAGCAAGAAGCAACCGCATGAACGCGGAAAAACGCGTCCAGATACTGTCCCGACTCAGAGCTAGGAATCCGAATCCGACGACGGAATTGAACTATGGTTCAGACTTTGAGTTGCTGATTGCTGTCATCTTGTCCGCTCAAGCCACTGATATCAGCGTCAATAAAGCCACCGCCAAACTCTATCCGCTCGCCAATACGCCGGCAGCCATTGCGGGCTTGGGGTTGCGTAAACTCAAACCCTTCATCAAGACGATTGGTCTCTATAACAGCAAGGCTAAAAACATCATCAAGACCTGCAAGATATTGGTGGCGCAACACCACTCAGAGGTACCCCGCACTAGGGAAGCACTGGAAGCCCTGCCGGGTGTGGGTCGGAAGACGGCAAACGTCCTGCTCAATACCGCTTGGGGAGAGGCTACCATTGCCGTGGATACGCATATTTACCGAGTGTCCAACCGGACCCGGCTGGCACCGGGGAAGACCGTCTTAGAGGTTGAGAAAAAACTGCTGGGGGTCATTCCAGAGGAGTTTGTCCGCAATGTCCATCACTGGCTGATTCTGCACGGGCGTTATGTTTGCGTTGCCCGCAAACCTAGGTGCGGTGCCTGCTGTATTGCTGATCTGTGTGAATTTAAGGACAAGGGACAATACCTGGAGGGCTAGACGATACACTTTAAGCTGAGCGATTTATCAGTAGATTTACCAAAAGCGGCACCCGGATATTCGCGCCTGGTTCTATTGCATCTTGCGCCCTTTGCTGGCAGCGAGTTTCAACCGCAAAGCATTCAGATTAATAAATCCGCTCGCATCAGTTTGATTATAAGCACCAGCGTCCTCCTCAAAAGTCACCACCCTGGCATCGTAGAGGCTATCCGTATCTGACTCGCGACCAACCACCGTGATATTGCCCTTGTACAATTTGAGTTTGACACTGCCATTCACATGCCGTTGCGACTCATCAATCAATACCTGCAATGCCCGCCTCTCTGGCGACCACCAATAACCGTTATAAATCAAACTGGCGTAGCGCGGCATGAGTTCGTCCTTCAGGTGTGCCAGTTCCCGATCAAGTGTGATGGACTCCATGGCGCGATGCCCCTTCAACAAAATACTGCCGCCGGGAGTTTCGTAACAACCTCTCGCCTTCATACCAACATATCGGTTTTCAACGATATCAACCCTGCCGATACCCTGGGCACCGCCTACTTTATTGAGATGCGTCAAGATCTGGGCAGGCGACATGGCATTGCCGTCCACCGCAACGACATCGCCGCCCTCGTATCCCAATTCAATATAAACCGGCGTGTCTGGTGCGGCTTCGGGCGAGACAGTCCAGAGCCACATATCCTCGTCGGGTTCCGCCGCCGGGTCCTCCAGCCGGTCGCCTTCATAAGAAATATGTAGCAGGTTGGCATCCATTGAGTAGGGAGATCTCTCTCCTGCATGTTTGTGATCTACTTGGATCTGGTGCTGTTTACAAAACTCCATCAGACTTTCGCGAGAGCCTAATTCCCAGTCACGCCAGGGGGCGATCACCTTCACATCCGGCTTCAGGGCGTAGATACCAAGTTCAAATCTCACCTGGTCATTACCCTTGCCCGTTGCCCCGTGAGCGATTGCCTCAGCGCCGGTTGCATTCGCCACAGCAACCAACCCTTTGACAATCAATGGTCGCGCAATACTAGTGCCAAGCAGATATTCACCTTCATACACAGTGTTGCAGCGGAACATGGGAAACACATAGTCCCGCACAAATTCCTCTCGTAGGTCGTCAATGTATATTTCCTTTACCCCCATCCCGGCGGCCTTTTGCCGTGCCGCTTCCAGCTCCTCGCCCTGACCCAGGTCGGCGGTGTAGGTCACCACTTCACAGTCGTAGGTTTCCTGTAGCCACTTGAGAATCACCGA
Source organism: Gammaproteobacteria bacterium UBA6724 (assembly GCA_002454165.1). GTDB lineage: Bacteria > Pseudomonadota > Gammaproteobacteria > Pseudomonadales > Azotimanducaceae > UBA9659. The sequence goes on along the minus strand of DKIG01000042.1, from coordinate 324 downwards.
GGTATCAAGACCACCAGAATAGGCAAGGACTATCTTTCTAAAAGCAGATTTGTCGCTACCAGCCATGTTATTAATCCAGAGAAAAACGAAGTATTTGCGTCTATCGGTGTATCTGCGTCAATGATGGCGTTCATCTTAGCATAGTTTGCTTGGGTGGATGTAATCGGTACCCCTCTTCTCGGCGGTCCTTTCGGGGATAGTGGCGATGGTGGCGACGGCGATGCCTTCGCCGTCAGTCGTAGAACCCTGTATCGCTGGCAACAAGCGCTGCGTCAAGCCAACGGCAATCCGGCGGCCCTGACTGCGCGCCCAAGCACCGGCGAC
>DKIG01000035.1:44466-45110 GCA_002454165.1 Gammaproteobacteria bacterium UBA6724 | reverse complement strand
GAAATACACATGCCCGAGACGGTCGCAGTTTTTGACATGGTGAACTATTTGACCGACGCCGGCATTGCCCAGAAGCAGGCCGAGGCGATTGCCTATGTGCATAGGACGGCGGCTGATACAAACCTCGTCACCAAAGCCGACCTTAAAGCCGACCTCGCCACCACCAACGAGCGCATCACGCAAGTCGAAGCTAATCTCAAGGTTGACCTCGCCGCCACCAATGAGCGCATCGTCCAGGTTGAAGCTAATCTCAAGGTTGACATTGCCGATCTCAAGGTTGACCTCGCAAAGTTGGAGTTATCCCTCCTGGCTAAAATTGAAACCATCAAGACTGAAACCATCAAGTGGGTGGCAAGCACCATCTTCGCGGCGGCGGCAATAACTATCGCCACGCTCACGCTAATTTTGGGGTAATCGTTGCCATGACGAACCCGCCCCCGCTCTACTCATTTCAATCCAGGGACAGGTTGCGGCGCTGCCCATACATTTGAGTCAGCCGTAGCGCTGCTGAGCGCTGGCGTTGGTTCAGAAGAAGCGCTAGGCTTATGACATTGCGGTGATGCAGTGGACACAGGAGGGAAATACACATGCCCGAGACGGTCGCAGTTTTTGACACGGTAAAGTATTTGACCGACGCCGGCATT
>DKIG01000035.1:31951-44422 GCA_002454165.1 Gammaproteobacteria bacterium UBA6724 | reverse complement strand
CAAAGCCGACCTTAAAGCCGACCTTGCCAAGGTGGAAGCTGCCCTTAAAGCCGACCTCGCCGCCACCAACGAGCGCATCGTCCAGGTTGAAGCCACCCTTAAAGTTGACATCGAAAAACTGAGGACGGAACTCAAGACTGACCTCGAAAAACTGAGGACGGAACTCAAGACTGACCTCGCCAAGGTGGAATCTACCCTTAAAGCCGCCATTGCCGCCACCAACGAGCGCATCACGCAAGTCGAAGCCAATCTCAAGACTGACCTTGCCAAGGTGGAATCTACCCTTAAAGCCGCCATTGCCGCCACCAATGAGCGCATCACCGCCACAAAAGTTGAAACCATCAAGTGGGTGCTGGGCGCTATGCTGGCGGTGGCTACGGCGCAGTCCACGATAATTTTCGGGATGTTAGAATTCGCGTCATGACGAACCCGCCCCCGCTCTACTCATTTCAATCCAGGGACAGGTTGCGGCGCCTGCCCATACATTTGAGCCAGCCGCAGCGTTGCTGAGCTAGCGTAGCGCTTCTAAGAAGCATTCTTCTGGCGGAATATGCCTGGGGGCAAGTCAGCATTTGCCTCGTCTTTCTCTCCCTATTCCAGCCCTGATAAAATCTGAATTTAGGTAGCATTTTCAGTCAAGTGTGGGTATTATTCGCGCCCTCGCTTTTCCGTCCCTGATTTTTCAACAGGCGACGGTTTGACGAGACGCAGGGCTTCAACATGAAGTCATGGGTCGCCCAGGATACTCAGGCAATGGCACCGAGGTGCGACTTCCCTATCAGCAGGGAGGGTTTTTTGTGCTTAAAAATCGGCGTTTTTCGCCGAATCCGGGGTAGCCCGGTGCTGTTTTTAAATGACCTGTGAATGACCTGTGAATGACCTGTGAAGGCAAGATTACGGAGACGGATTGCAATGCAAAGCCAAAGAATCAGAATTCGCTTGAAGGCTTTTGATCATAGATTGATTGACCAATCAACACTGGAGATTATTAACACGGCAAAGCGCACCGGTGCCCAGATTCGCGGACCCATCCCGCTACCAACCCGCAGGGAAAAGTTCACCTTGTTGATTTCACCTCATGTTGACAAGGATGCGCGGGACCAGTACGAAATCAGAACGCATAAACGGATGCTCGACATCCTTGAGCCGACAGAAAAGACTGTTGACGCACTCACCAAGCTGGATCTTGCGGCTGGTGTAGATGTGCAAATCAACCTCTATTGAGCGAACATTTATCAGGATTGGTGTGATGACCATTGGCATAGTAGGAATTAAACAAGGTATGACCCGGGTCTTCACCGAACAGGGTGTATCCATCCCCGTGACTGTCATTGAAGCACCGCCGAACCGTGTCATTCAGATCAAATCAAACGCATCAGATGGCTACTCGGCAATCCAGGTAACAACAGGAACAGTGAAACCTTCCCGGATATCCAAGCCCGTAGTGGGGCATTACAACAAGGCGTCCGCGGAGACAGGGCGAGGACTCTGGGAGTTTAGAATCAGCGACGCAGATGAGATAAACATTGGCGATACCCTGGCTGTTGATGCTTTTGCGGAGGGTCAGAAGGTGGACATCAGCGGCCGCTCAAAAGGGAAGGGGTTTGCCGGCGTGGTGAAGCGCTACAATTTCAAGACCCAGGACGCAACGCACGGTAACTCCCTATCACACAGGGCACCCGGCTCCATAGGTCAATGCCAGACCCCTGGCCGCGTCTTCAAAGGCAAGAAGATGGCAGGACACATGGGTGCCGCCAGGGTCACCACCCAAAAGTTGGAAATCATCAAGATTGACCAGGAAAATAATCTCCTGCTGGTGAAGGGTGCTGTGCCGGGTGCTACAGGTGGTGATGTGATTGTGAAACCTGCTGTGAAAGCCGCTGGCACGGGCGGGGAAGCTGCTTGAATCTTCAGTTATTGACATCAGACGCTGAGTCAGCCGCCATGCAGGTTGATGTGTCCGACGCAACATTTGGGCACCGGTTCAACGAGGCTTTGGTGCATCAGGTTGTTGTTGCCTGGCTGGCTGGAGCAAGGCAGGGCACCAGGGCACAGAAGTCCCGTTCAGAAGTACAGGGCGGCGGCAGGAAGCCTTTTCGGCAAAAGGGCACAGGCAGGGCAAGGGCAGGTACTATTCGGAGCCCAATCTGGCGCGGTGGTGGCGCGACCTTCGCGGCAAAGCCCCAGGATCATGCCCAAAAACTGAACAAAAAAATGTACCGCGGTGCGATGCAGGCAATCTTGTCAGAACTTGTACGACAGGAGCGGTTGATTGTTATTAAGGAATTTTCGGTGGCTGCTCCGAGTACCAAAGAAGTCGCCGCAAAGTTAAAAGCACTTGAATTGAGCCAGGTTTTGGTTGTGGTAGAGAAGTTGGATACTAACCTCTACCTTGCTGCCAGAAATCTTCGCGGTGTTGATGTGATTGATGTTCAGGGCATCAATCCGGTCAATCTTATCGGCGCTGAGAAGGTTCTCTTCACCCTTAACGCGCTGAAAGTAACGGAAGGCATCTTCGCATGAATCAGGAACGCCTCTACAAACTCATCCTGGGGGCTCATGTTTCCGAGAAAACATCTGCGCTTAGTGAAGTGGCAAATCAATATGCCTTTCGTGTTGCCAAGGATGCCACCGGACCCGAGATCAAGGAAGCCGTGGAAAAGATATACGAAGTAGGGGTAGTGGATGTCAGGATGATAAATGTCAAAGGCAAGGTCAAAAGAAATGCCCGAGGCATGAGTCGAAGTGCTAACTGGAAGAAGGCTTATGTCCGACTTGAAGCAGGTAAGGAGATAGACTTTTCATAATCTTTGCAGGCTCTAGCCAAGCTCTTCAATTAACAGTAGCAACCAACAGGTAAGAGCAAAAAGAGTGAGACGCGGAATTAAACAATGCCTATTGTAAAAGCAAAACCAACATCGCCGGGTCGGCGATTCCTCGTCAAGGTGGTGAGCCCTGAATTACATAGGGGTACGCCCTACAAACCCCTGGTGGAACATCAGTCCAAAACAGGTGGCCGCAATAACCACGGGCGCATTACCACCCGGCACATAGGCGGTGGGCACAAACAAAAATATCGGATGATTGACTTCAAGCGCGATAAGGATGGCATCAAGGCGAGAGTAGAAAGACTGGAATACGACCCCAATAGAACCGCCAATATAGCCCTCCTGAAATACGAAGACGGTGAAAGAAGATACATCATCGCGCCCAAAGACTTGCAAGCAAAGGATATCCTCCAATCTGGCGACATGGCACCCATCCAGTCAGGCAACTGTCTCCCGATGAGGAACATCCCCATGGGTAGCATGATTCATTGCGTGGAATTAAAAGTCGGTAAAGGTGCCCAGATGGTTCGCAGTGCTGGTACCTCGGCGCAACTGGTGGCAAAGGAAGGTATGTATGTGACCCTGCGCCTGCGCTCTGGTGAAATGAGAAAGGTGCTTTCCGAGTGCCGGGCGACCCTCGGTGAAGTAAGTAATGCTGAGCACAATCTTCGTTCCCTTGGCAAGGCCGGTGCCAAACGCTGGAGAGGTGTCAGGCCCACGGTGCGCGGAGTCGTCATGAATCCGGTAGATCACCCTCACGGTGGCGGAGAAGGGAAGTCGTCCGGTGGACGCCATCCGGTATCGCCTTGGGGTCTTCCCACCAAGGGGCATAAAACACGAAAAAACAAGCGAACGGACAAGATGATTGTTCGCCGTCGCTCAAAGCGATAGGGAGTATTGCGGTGCCACGGAGTTTGAAAAAAGGACCCTTTGTTGATTTTCATTTGATGGAGAAGATACGGCGTGTCCTTGATAGCAATGACAAAAGACCAATCAAAACCTGGTCGCGCCGGTCATTGATTACACCTGATTTTGTTGGTCTCACCATCCAGATTCACAATGGACGGCAACATATTCCTGTCTTCATCAGTGAAGATATGGTGGGACACAAACTTGGTGAATTTGCTATAACGAGGACCTTTCGGGGACATGCGGCTGACAGAAAGGTCAAACGTTAGGAGACACGGATGGAAGTTGCAGCAAGGTTAAAAGGAGCAAAACTATCAGCCCAGAAGGCACGATTGATTGCCGATCAGATTCGTGGCCAACAGGTTGGCGAGGCATTGGATATTTTGACTTTCAGCACCAAAAAAGGCGCGCGCATTGTCAGGAAACTGCTTGACTCCGCGATTGCCAACGCCGAGCACAATGAAAATGCAGATATTGACAATCTTTCCATCTCAAAAATCTATGTTGATGAAGGCTTGACGATGAAAAGAATACGTCCCCGGGCAAAGGGGCGGGCAGACAGAATTATGAAAAGGACTTGTCATATTACCCTGCTGGTTGCAGACGATTAGTCTGTAAACAAGGCAGGAGTAACAGGAGACCGGCATGGGTCAGAAAGTACATCCAATAGGAATGCGCCTCGGTATCGTCAAGGACCATACATCGGTCTGGTATGCGAGAGGTCCCGCCTATGTTGAGAAGTTACAGCAGGACCTCAAAATTAGGGATTATCTGAGGAAGAGGCTAGACCGGGCGACGGTCAGCCGAATTGAAATTCAAAGGCCCGCCGAGACCGCGCAGATCACCATCTATTCTTCCAGACCCGGCATAGTGATAGGTAAGAAAGGCGAAGATGTTGAACGGCTCAAGGCAGAGGCAAGCGCGATCATGGGTGTGCCGGTGCAGATTGAAGTTGGCGAGATTCATAAACCTGAATTGGACGCCCAGCTCGCCGCACAAAATGTAGCCCAGCAACTGGAAAAACGGGTTCAGTTTCGTCGCGCGATGAAGCGAGTCATACATAACGCGATGCGTGGCGGTGCAGCAGGCATCAAGATTCGTGTGGCGGGTCGACTAGGCGGTACAGAAATTGCCCGTTCCGAAACCTACCATGAAGGTCGTGTACCCCTGCATACACTCAGAGCAGATATTGATTATGCCACCGCCGAGGCGATGACGAACTACGGCATCCTGGGCGTGAAGGTGTGGATTTTCAAGAAGGAGATTATTGGTGCAAGAGAGCAGTCTCAACAATCCAAAACTGAGTTTAGTTTTGATTGATACCTGTTTGAGGCAGCCAGTGTAAGAGAAACGGAAGGGACTGATGTTACAACCAAAACGAACCAGGTTTAGAAAACAGCAAAAGGGCCGCAACCGCGGGCTTGCCCATAGAGGCAGTAGCGTCAGTTTTGGGGAATATGGACTCAAGGCAACTGGCAGGGGCAGGATGACGGCACGACAAATTGAAGCCGGTCGCCGTGCCATGACAAGGCGGGTGCGTCGCGGTGGACAAATCTGGATTCGCGTATTTCCAGACAAGCCGATTACCCAGAAGCCGCTTGAAGTTCGGCAAGGCAAGGGCAAGGGCAATGTTGAATACTGGGTCGCTCAGATCAAGCCGGGCAGGGTCCTGTACGAAATGGAAGGCGTCACTGAAGAAGAAGCAAGAGATGCGTTTCGCTTGGCGGCGTCAAAACTGCCCTTCCAGACAGCCTTTGTTAAACGCGTGGTTATGTGATTGTTATGTGAATTGTTATGCGAATTGTTATGCGAGCCAAGGTGTGAGTTGAAAAGATGGAAACGACAAACCTGAGAGAAAAGACAGTAGAAGAATTGCAGCAGGAAGTTGAATCACTGCTCAAGGATCAATTCAATTATCGGATGCAGATGTCTATTGGGCAATTACCACAGACACACTTGCTGAAACAAGTTGCCAGAGATGTTGCACGGGTAAAGACGATTATTAACGAGAAGCGAAGAGCGATTCAGAACTAACACAGAGAATGGCAATGGCTGAAGACAAAACTCAGGCACGCAGTGCAAGCGGGACGGTAGTGAGCAACAAGATGGACAAGACTGCCACCGTCCTGGTTGAGCGCCGCGTCAAGCATCCGCTCTACAGGAAGTACATCAAACGTTCAAAAAAGATACATGTGCATGATCCGGCGAATGAATGTCAGCCAGGTGATCTGGTCACCATAGTGGAGACCAGACCCATCTCACGCACCAAAGCCTGGAAACTCAAATCAATTAATCGTAAGGCGGCAATCATTGAATAGCGCAATAACAGATCTGCTGGAGTTGGTAGCATGATTCAGACGCAAACCTATATGGACATCGCAGATAACAGTGGTGCGCGACGTGTTATGTGTATCAAGGTGCTGGGAGGCTCCAAGCGCCGTTACGCCAGGGTGGGTGATGTGATTAAGGTGACGGTTAAGGAAGCCATCCCCCGGGGCAGAGTGAGCAAGGGGCAAGTACTTGACGCGGTGGTAGTACGCACAAAGAAAGGCGTGCGTCGCCCTGACGGCTCGGTGATCCGGTTTGACGACAATGCAGCAGTGTTACTCAATGCTCAGAAGCAACCCATAGGCACCCGAATATTCGGGCCTGTGACACGGGAATTGCGCACGGATAACTTTATGAGAATCGTATCCCTGGCGCCTGAGGTTTTATAGAGAGTAAAAATGCAGAAGCTCAGGAAGGATGACCAGGTAATTGTTATTGCCGGACGAGACAAGGGTAAAACCGGGACGGTGACACGCATCCTTGATAATGCCCGTCTCTATGTGTCCGGGATCAACATGATCAAAAAACACACCCGGGGCAATCCGCAAAAGGGTAGGCCTGGCGGCATTATTGAAAAGGAAGCAACATTGCATGTTTCCAATGTGGCGATTTTCAACACCGGCACCGGCAAGGCTGACAGGATCGGAATAGAAACTCTTGATAACGGAGACAAGGTGCGGATTTTCAAATCCAGCGGCGAGCAGATAGACGGTTGATTAAGATGGCAGATCTAAGAAAAATTTACACTCAGGATATTCGCCCCGCCCTCCAGGCAGAACTTGGTTTAACCAATTTCATGGAGGTGCCGCGAATCTCCAGGATCGTATTGAATATGGGCGTGGGTGAGGCGATTGGCGACCGGAAGCTGCTTGACGCTGCGGTTGCCGACATGACGCTGATTGCGGGTCAAAAACCAGTGGTGAATCCGGCGAGGAAATCCATCGCAGGCTTCAAGGTGCGGGACGGGTACCCGATAGGATGTAAGGTCACTCTGAGAAGGACACGCATGTATGAGTTTCTCGATCGGTTAATCAATATCGCGATACCCAGACAAAGAGACTTCCGCGGCCTCAGCCCCAGATCTTTTGATGGCAGGGGTAATTTTTCAATGGGGTTAGCAGAGCAGATCGTCTTCCCGGAAATTGACTATGACAAGATTGACAAGATTCGCGGTCTGGATGTGTCAATAGTCACCACCGCAAAAACGGATGACCAGGGTTGCGCTCTGCTGAAGGCGTTTAATTTTCCGCTCAGGGAAGCGAGTTAGTTCGCCAATCTCATAGAAATAAGGCACAGAAATAAAGCAGACAAAGGATAGTCATGGCAAAAAAATCAATGATTAATCGTGAATTGAAACGGCAGCACACGGTCAAGAAATTTGCGAAAAAGAGAGCCGAACTCAAGGCAATAATTGCTAGTTCAAAAACCACGGAAGAGGAGAAGTGGGAAGCCCAGTTAAAGATGCAAAAAATGCCCCGTGATTCAAGCCCCTGCCGGCAGGTAAGGCGTTGCATCCTGACCGGCAGGCCCCATGCAGTATATCGCCGCTTTGGTTTGTCTCGAAACATGTTACGGGAAGCGGCAATGCGCGGTGATATACCGGGCCTGGTCAAGTCAAGTTGGTAAGGCAAGATTTTCAAGCAGGACGAGGAATTGAACAATGACAATGCAAGATCCCATGGCAGATATGCTAACCAGAATCCGTAATGCACAGCGGGCAATGATTATTGACATTTCCATGCCCTCATCCAATGCCAGGACGGCGGTCGCCAAGGTACTGAAACAAGAAGGATACATAGAAGATTATCAGGTGAAGAGCCAGGAGCATGACAAATCGGCGCTGAACATTACCCTGCGCTACCATGACGGCAAGCCGGTGATTGAGGAGATTAAAACCATCAGCCGACCAGGCCTGCGTCAGTACAAGAGCAAGGACGATATTCCACAGATCAGGAGCGGTCTCGGTATCGTCATACTCTCAACGAACAAGGGTGTAATGACAGGCAGGGATGCTCAGTCCGCCGGTGTTGGCGGTGAGTTGCTCTGCTCCGTATTTTAATTTGGCAGGTAGATATGTCCCGAGTCGCCAACAATCCGGTTGTTATCCCTGAGGGTGTAAATGTCACCATCAGCGGCAAGGATGTCCATGTCAAAGGTGCCAGGGGTGAGCTTTCCATGACCCTGCATCAAATGGTGGAAATCCTCCAGGAGGAAGGCAAGTTAAGACTAGGGACAGCAGGAAACAGCAGGGATGCTAAGGCCCTGGCGGGCACCTTTCGATCTCTGGTCAACAACATGGTGGTTGGTGTCAGCACGGGTTTTTCCAAGCAACTTGAATTGCAAGGTGTGGGTTACAGAGTTCAGTTGCGGGGGAAGACATTAAACTTTTCCTTGGGATTTTCTCATCCTGTTAAATATGAGATTCCAGAAAGCATAGATATTGAAACACCTAGCCAAACCCAGGTCATTGTGAAAGGGATAGACAAGCAGTTTGTGGGTCAGGTGTCAGCCGAGATACGGGCTTTCAGACCCCCCGAACCATACAAGGGCAAGGGCATTCGGTATCAAAACGAACATGTGAAACGTAAAGAAGCGAAGAAGAAATAGTAGCAGGTGATAGACAGCCTTTTGGTTATTGGGATGAACCTGGACAAGTATGAAAGAGAAAAAAGAAGCAAGGTTGAAAAGAGCGCGTCGCACCCGGATGCACATTCGCGAGATGAATATGCCCAGGCTTTGCGTGTACCGGTCTCCCCGACATATCTATGCTCAGATTATTTCTGCGACTGGTGAAAAGGTGCAGACGGGAGCTTCGTCACTGGAAGCGCCGCTGCGTAAAAGCAATAGAGGCAACATAGGCGATGCGACGAAGGTGGGCAAGTTGATTGCCGAGAAAGCAAAGAAACTTGGCATTGAACACCTGGCCTTTGATCGTTCTGGCTACCGATACCACGGCAGGGTCAAGGCACTGGCAGAGGCGGCGAGAGAAGGCGGTTTGAAATTTTAGTGTGTTGGAATTTGAGGCTTAAAGATGGCGTATAACGACCAGGAAAACGAAGAAGGCATACAAGAGAAACTGATACAGATCAATCGGGTCGCCAAGGTGGTGAAGGGCGGCAGAATTTTTGGCTTCACTGCCTTGGCGGTTGTCGGTGATGGTCTTGGCACCGTGGGTTATGGCAGGGGCAAGGCAAGAGAAGTGCCCATGGCGATTCAAAAAGCCATGGAGGCAGCCCGGCGCAATATGATCCAGGTGGACCTGAACGGGACAACTCTACAGTATCCGGTCAAGGCAAAACACGGCGCATCCAAGATTTACATGCAACCAGCCTCCGAGGGTACGGGCATTATTGCGGGCAAGACCATGCGCGCGGTGCTGGAAGTTGCTGGCGTCCATAATGTGCTTGCCAAGTGCTATGGCTCAACCAATCCGGTGAATGTACTCAGGGCAACATTCAAAGGGCTACAGGAGATGCGTTCACCAGCAAGCGTTGCTGAGAAACGCGGCAAGTCTGTTGCCCAGGTAACGGGTTAGTGGCATGGCAGACAAGAATATCAAAATAACTCTAAACAAGAGCCTCATCGGCAGGCTCAGATCACACAAGGCATGCGTTGCTGGTCTGGGTCTCAGAAAAATCGGACAGACAGTAGAAGTAGAAGATACACCTTCAGTCAGAGGCATGGTCAACAAGGTGTATTACCTGCTCAGTGTTGAAGATGCGCAAACTTCAAAAAACGATGTGAGTACATTATGCGATTAAATAAATTGAAACCCGCCTCTGGTAGCAAGTTAGCCAGAAAGCGACTGGGTCGTGGCATTGGTAGTGGCACGGGGAAGACCTGTGGTCGCGGCCACAAAGGGCAAAAGTCCAGGACCGGTGGGCGAATTCGGCGCGGTTTTGAAGGTGGCCAGCAGCCATTGCAGATGCGTCTGCCCAAGTTTGGCTTTACCTCAGCCAAGGCAAGAATCACGGCGGAAGTAACCCTCTCCGAGTTAATGCAGGTTGAGGCGGAAGTCATCAACCTCCAATCTTTGATTAATGCCAAGATCCTGAAGCGGTCAATCAAACGCGCCAAGGTCATCTTGTCAGGCGAGATAGATAAGGCGGTCAGATTGCAGGGCATCAAAGCCACAAAAGGTGCTCGCGCGGCAATAGAAGCCGCCGGTGGCAAGATTGAAGATTAAGACTAATCTCATGGATATAAATAATTTGTTATGAGCAGTTCAATAGCACAAAACAGAGCAAAAGCCACGATGGGCGGCGGCGGTTTGACCGAGCTTCGTCAACGTCTGATGTATGTGTTACTGGCGCTTATTGTCTATCGGGTTGGTAGCCACATTCCGGTGCCGGGTATCAATCCAGACCGATTACGTGCCTTGTTTGAGCAGAACCAGGGCGGAATACTTGACCTGCTTAACATGTTCTCAGGCGGTGCCATAGAGCGCATGAGTATCTTCGCACTCGGCATCATGCCGTACATTTCCGCATCCATTATCACGCAACTTCTGGTAGCGACAACACCATCCTTGCAGCAACTACGCAAAGAAGGTGAATCAGGACGCAGGAAAATTTCCCAATACACCCGATATGGCACCCTACTGCTTGCCAGTGTCCAGGGCTTTGCCATGAGCAGTTCCCTGGCGTCCCAGGGTCTGGCATATACCGGGAGTCTCGCCTTTCACTTTGTTGCCATTACCACTCTGGTCACGGGGGCAATGTTCTTGATGTGGCTAGGCGAGCAGGTCACCGAGCGGGGCGTCGGTAACGGCATTTCAATTCTCATCTTCGCCGGGATAGTGTCGGGTTTCCCCAGTGCTATTGGCCAGTCCTTTGAACAGGCAAGACAGGGGGAAATATCCATCATTGCCCTGCTGGTCATAGCCTCTCTGGCGGTAGCAGTGGTTGCTGGTATCGTGTTCATTGAAAGAGGACAGCGGCGGATAACCGTCAACTATGCGCGGCGTCAGCAGGGTCGGCAACAGTATGCGGGCCAGAGTAGCCATCTGCCACTCAAGGTGAATATGGCAGGTGTCATCCCAGCCATTTTTGCGAGCAGCTTGCTACTCTTTCCTGCGTCTTTGGGGCAATGGTTCGGTCAATCTCCGGGGATGGAATGGTTGCAAGATTTAAGTCTGTTGATTGCACCGGGACAACCTCTGAACATTCTGCTCTTTGCTGCTGGGATAATATTCTTTTGCTTCTGGTACACGGCGATTATGTTTAATCCCAGAGAGGTGGCGGACAATCTGAAAAAATCCAGCGCATTTATTCCGGGATTTAGGCCCGGTGATCAAACGGCACGGCATATAGATACGATTTTGACCCGTCTGACGCTGGTGGGCTCTCTTTATATTACGGCTGTGTGCTTGCTACCCCAGGCGTTGATTGTGCAATTCAACATCACTTTTCAACTGGGAGGGACTGCCCTGCTGATTGTCGTCGTCGTGGTGATGGATTTTATGGCACAGGTTCAGACTCACATGATGTCACATCAGTATGAGTCCCTGATGAAGAAATCCAACTTGCAGAATTTTGGGCGACGCTAATCGGGAGCAAAAGATGAAAGTAAGAGCATCGGTAAAAAAAATGTGCAGAAACTGTCGAATTGTTCGTCGCAAAGGGGTTGTCAGAGTGATCTGCACAGAGCCCCGACATAAACAGCGACAGGGATGAAGACGGTACAAGCAGGTATATCAGGAGCGTTTACATGGCACGATTAGCAGGAATTAACATCCCCAATGACAAACATGTGGCAATTTCGCTGACATACATCTATGGCATTGGACACTCAACTGCCGTGAATCTGTGCGAGTCAGTCAAGATAAATCCAGCGTCAAAGGTGCAGGATTTGACAGAGGCAGAGCTGGATACGCTGCGTACCAGTATCGGTAAGCTGAGCGTGGAAGGTGATCTACGCCGTCAGGCGCAGTTGAACATCAAGCGACTGCTGGACCTGGGTTGCTATAGAGGGATTCGTCATCGTCGGGGACTACCGCTTCGGGGGCAGCGCACGAAAACTAACGCCCGCACACGCAAGGGACCCAAACGTCCCGTTAGAAAATAACATCAGGTGAACCATGTCTATAGAAGATAAACCAACAGAAGCCGAAGCAACAGAAGCCGAAGCAACGGAAGCCGCGTCAGCAGAAACTACGCCGTCGCCATCCGCCTCGGAAGAAGCCGCGTCAGCAGAAGCTGCGCCGCCACCCGCCGCCCCGGAAGAAGCCTCGGAAGAAGCCGCGTCAGCAGAAGCAACGCCGCCACCCTCCGCCCCGGAAGAAGCCTCGGAAGAAGCCGCGTCAGCAGAAGCTGCGCCGCCATCCACCCCGGAAGAAGCCGCGTCAGCAGAAGCTGCGCCGCCGCCATCCGCCCCGGAAGAAGCCTCGGAAGAAGCCGCGTCAGCA
>DKIG01000035.1:0-31867 GCA_002454165.1 Gammaproteobacteria bacterium UBA6724 | reverse complement strand
GCAACGCCGCCACCCTCCGCCCCGACAAGACGCAAAGGCAAGCGGCAGGTGATTGATGGTATGGCGCATATTCATGCCTCCTTTAACAACACCATTGTGATGATTACTGACCGGCAGGGCGGCGCCCTGACCTGGGCGACTGCCGGCGGTTCCGGATTTAGAGGAGCAAGAAAGAGCACGCCTTTTGCTGCCCAGATTGCTGCCGAGAGAGCGGGTAATGCGGCTCTGGAATTCGGTTTGCAAAGCCTGGAGGTTTTCGTCAAAGGACCGGGACCTGGCAGGGAAGCCGCCGTTCGGTCCTTGAGTACGGTGGGTTTCAAAATTACCAACATCACGGATGTGACCCCAATACCACACAATGGATGCAGACCTCCCAAAAGGCGAAGGGTGTAATCCAGGAGAATAATAATGGCCCGATATCTTGGACCCAAATTAAAATTATCCAGAAGGGAAGGAACTGATCTTTTCCTCAAGAGCGGCGTTCGAGCCTACGAAGATAAATGTCGTGCCCAGAGCAAACCAGGTCAGCATGGTCAGCGTCGCGGTCGCCTTTCGGACTACGCCATCCAACTGCGTGAGAAGCAAAAGGTACGGCGACTCTATGGTGTATTGGAAAAACAATTCCGTAATTACTACAAGAAGGCAGATCGTCAAAAGGGAGCAACAGGTGAAAATCTACTGCGTATCCTGGAGCGTCGCCTGGACAATGTGGTATATCGGATGGGTTTTGGTTCAACCCGTGCCGAGTCACGGCAGTTGGTATCCCACAAGTCAATCCTGGTCAACGGCGCGGTCACCAATATCCCTTCCTATCAGGTGGCGGCGGGAGATCTGGTGGCAGTTCGGGAAAAATCAAAGAATCAACTCAGGATTCAAGGTGCCCTGGCACTCGCAATTAATCGTCCGGTCCCCTGGGTTGAAGTGGACGCCAACAAGATGGAAGGCTTGTATAAAGCCTATCCGGGACGGGATGAACTACCACAGGAAATAAACGAAAATCTCATCGTTGAGCTTTACTCCAAATAAACCAATCCCAGACACTTCATTAAATAGGTGCCATTATGCCGCATGCTTCTTTAGAGTTTTTAACGCCAAAACATGTCAAGGTGGAGCAATTAAGCAACACCCATGCAACCGTGATACTTGAGCCACTTGAGCAGGGCTTTGGGCATACGTTGGGCAATGCGCTGCGCCGCATATTGCTATCCTCCATGCCAGGCAGTGCCATTATTGAGGTGGAAATAGATGGCGTCCGCCATGAATACAGCACCATTGAAGGTGTCCGAGAGGATGTTATTGAGATTCTGCTGAACCTTAAAAGCGTTGCTGTCAAACTTAACACCGTTTTGGACGAGGCGGAAATATCCCTTGACCGCAAAGGTCCTGGTCTGGTCACAGCAAGTGACTTCCAACTTGAGAATGATATTGAAATCGCAAATCCGGACCAGGTCATCGCCAATCTGAATGAGAAGGGACATCTCAAATTGCGCGCCAAGGTAGGCAGAGGGCGTGGCTATGAACCTGCCGATGTCAGAAGTGCTGGTGAGGAGGAATCCAGTGGCGTGATAGGTCGTCTCCTCCTGGATGCTTCCTATAGCCCGGTGTGCCGGGTTGCCTACAGGGTTGACAGTGCCCGGGTCGAACAACGCACTAACCTTGATAAATTGATTATTGATCTGGAAACCAACGGCACCCTTGACCCGGAAGAATCCATTCGCCGTGCAGCGACTATTCTGCAACAACAGGTTGAGGCTTTTGTTGATCTTAAAAGCGAAGAAGAACCCGAACCAGTTGAAGAAGAGGAAAAAATCGACCCGATACTCCTGCGTCCCGTGGATGACCTGGAGTTGACGGTGCGTTCTGCCAATTGCCTGAAAGCGGAGAACATCTACTACATAGGGGATTTAATCCGGCGAACGGAAGTTGAATTGCTGAAAACCCCCAATCTAGGCAGGAAGTCACTGACAGAAATCAAGGATGTGCTTGCTTCAAGAGGACTATCACTGGGGATGCGTCTGGAAAACTGGCCCCCAGGTAGCCTGAGGGGTGATGACCGGCTCCTAGGTTAGTTTCTCGGTAACAACGAGTCAGGAATAGAATCATGCGCCATAGAAAAAGCGGTAAACAACTGGGCCGAAACAGCTCGCATAGAAAGTCCATGTTTAAAAACATGACCTGCTCACTGCTTGAGCATGAGTTGATCAAGACCACTCTGCCCAAAGCCAAGGCACTCAGGAGATGTGTAGAGCCACTCATTACCCTGGCGAAGACTGATTCGGTAGCGAACCGTCGCCTGGCATTCGCCCAGATGGGCAACAAGGCGGTGCTGGGGAAGCTGTTTAACGACCTGGGGTCAAGGTATCAGGACCGTCCTGGCGGATATACCCGAATACTGAAATGCAATTATCGCCCCGGAGACGCTGCTCCCATGGCCCTCGTTGAATTAGTGGGCAGACCCCTGCCGGATGATGACTCAGATCTGCCTGATAGCGGCGCCCCAGATTTGGATACACCGATAAAAACCCTGCCCGAAGTTGCCCCAAGCCCCCAAGCCGAGAAGGAAAGTTGGTTCGGGCGCGTGAAGAAGAAATTCCTGAAGCAGACAGGATAATTCGCAAGTCTCGTAGCCGCTACTAGCCTGCCGCCAACACTGATCTGAGAAATTTACCGGTGAAGGAACAGTCTGATTTGGCAAGTGTCTCTGGCGTGCCTACAGCGACAATCTCACCGCCACCAGCACCACCTTCCGGTCCCAGGTCAACTATCCAGTCAGCCGTTTTGATGACATCCATATTATGCTCAATCACCAGGATGGTATTGCCCTGGTCCCGCAAGCGATGGATGACTTCAAGTAGTTGCTGTATGTCGTGGAAGTGTAGCCCGGTCGTCGGTTCGTCAAGAATGTAAAGCGTCTTGCTCGTCGCCCTTTTTGCCAGTTCGCGCGCCAGTTTGACCCGTTGTGCTTCACCGCCGGAGAGGGTGGTCGCGCTCTGCCCCAGGCTGAGGTAACCCAAGCCAACATCCAGCAGGGTCTGCAACCTGCGATTTATCATGGGCAGGGCATTTAAGAATTGATGTGCATCCTCAACTGTCATGTCCAGCACCTCGGCTATGCTTTTGTTTTTATACAGAATTTCCAGGGTTTCACGGTTATAGCGTTTGCCTTTGCACTCGTCACAGGTGACATACACATCCGGCAGAAAGTGCATTTCCACCTTGATTAGTCCATCGCCGCGGCACATCTCGCAGCGTCCGCCTTTTACATTGAAGCTGAATCTGCCGGGCCTGTAGCCGCGGGATCTTGCCTCCTGGGTGGCGGCATACAACTCGCGAATTGGCGTGAAAATCCCAGTATAGGTTGCCGGATTTGAGCGGGGGGTACGTCCTATGGGATTCTGATCAATGTCAATCACCTTATCCAACTGGTCTATTCCCTCTATTGAATCGTAAAGTGCTGCCTGGAGTTTGGTCGCTCCATTTAATTGTTTTGCTGCTATGGGATACAGGGTGTGGTTGACCAGTGTTGATTTACCAGACCCTGAGACGCCGGTGATGCAGGTCATCAGACTCAGCGGAATTTCAAGGTTAATCCGTTTCAGATTATTGCCGGCGGCTCCCTTCAGACAGAGTTTTCGATCTGGATTAAAGGCGTGTCGTTGTTTCGGGATGGGAATTTTTCTTTTTCGGCTCAGGAATTGTCCGGTAATAGATCTGCTTTCCTGCAGAATATCCTGAAGTTTTCCAGATGCGACCACTTCCCCGCCGTGGACGCCGGGTCCGGGTCCAATATCCACAATGAAGTCAGCAGTCCTGATCGCTTCCTCATCGTGTTCAACGATGATCACCGTGTTTCCCAGGTCCCTGAGTTGCGTCAGGGTGGCAAGTAGCCGTTGATTATCGCGCTGGTGCAGGCCGATTGATGGCTCGTCCAGAATATACATCACGCCCACCAGCCCCGCCCCAATCTGACTGGCGAGCCGAATGCGCTGTGCTTCTCCTCCAGACAGGCTAATGGCACTACGAGACAAGGTTAGATAATTGAGACCCACGTCTTTCAAGAATCCCAGCCGGGCGAGAATTTCCTTCAGGATTCTGTCAGCAACCTGAGCGCGTTGCCCGGGAAGTTTGAGGTGTTTGAAGTAGTGCCAAGCATCAGTCACCGATTGGGTGGTGATATCAGCCAGGGATAGTCCGTCAATTGTGACTGCCCGTGCATCAGCATTTAGTCTTGCACCGTGACAATCATGACAGTCCCGATGATTGAGATATTTCGATAGTTTGTCTCTGACCAGTTGTGAATCTGTCTCCCGGAATCGCCGTTCTATGTTATGAATGATGCCCTCAAAGGCATGGGAACGCACATATTCGTCTCCTCGGTCGTTCACATATTTGAATTTTATTTTTTCCCCATCGCTACCATAGAGGATGATGTTTTGCTGATTGGCTGATAACTGATTGAATGGTGTTGTCAGATCAAATTCATAATGAGCGGCGAGTGCCATCAGCATTTGAAAATAGTAGATATTGCGCCGGTCCCAGCCGTGAATCGCACCTTCCGCAAGAGACAGGTCTGGTGCCTGGACCAGGGCCTCCGGGTCAAAGAACTGGTGAACTCCAAGTCCATCGCATGTCTGACAGGCGCCAGCAGGGTTATTAAAGGAAAAGAATCTGGGTTCTAATTCCTGGATGGAATGTCCGCATTTGGGGCAGGCAAACCTGGTGGAAAACAGCAGATCTGCTCTTATTTGATTGACAAATGAAATCGCGGCAATGCCCTCTGATACACCTGTTGCGGTTTCAAAGGAGTCTGCGAGTCTTATTTTGAGATCGGCTTTTGAGTCGGACTTTATGTGCAGTCGGTCAATCACGACTTCAATCGTGTGTTTTTTGTTCTTCTCTAGTTCAGGCGGTGAATCCAGATCAGTCACTAGTCCGTCAATTCTTGCGCGAATGAAGCCTTTGCCCAGCAGTTCCCTGAGCAGATGCTGGTGTTCCCCTTTCTTGTCTTGGACCAGGGGTGCCAGTAACAGAAGTCTCGTTCCCTCCTCAAGACTCAGTACCGTATCAACCATCTGGCTGATGGACTGGGCTTTGAGTTTGTCCCTGTGGGTTGGACAGTGTGGTTCACCTACCCGCGCGAACAACAGTCGCAGATAATCGTAAATCTCGGTGATGGTGCCGACGGTGGATCTGGGATTATGGCTGGTTGACTTCTGCTCAATGGATATTGCTGGCGATAATCCCTCAATGTATTCCACCTCGGGTTTTTCCATGAGGGACAGGAACTGTCGCGCATAGGCAGAGAGGGACTCGACATATCTCCGCTGACCCTCTGCATACAAAGTATCAAAAGCGAGGGAAGACTTCCCCGACCCGGAGAGCCCAGTGATGACCACAAGTTTGTCTCTGGGTATATCCAGGCTGATATTTTTGAGATTGTGGGTTTTGGCACCGTGAATTGAAATCCGGTTCACGAGTCAATCACCTTTTTAAGGGTACGCAAGCGATGAATCTCCTGCTGTATAAAAGCCGTATTGGTCAGAGATTGGTCTTGCAATCCTGTATGAGCACGCTGATTTAGGTATCATCTATATCGTTTTTTAGCGGCAGAATCTCTGACAAGAAGCTAAGGCAACACCCGGCTTGTCACTTGTCGTCGGCACATTAATAAGAGCAGCAAGCGTGCAAGGGATGATGACAGGGGTAAATATATTAGTTTATGACCTGCTAAGCAAAACCTTCCTTGTCGCTCCTGCCTCAGCTGCAAGGATGAAGCACTGATGAATCAACAAGAGCTACGGGCAACATCGGTGATAGGGCTACTATATCTAATCAGAATGTTGGGGCTCTTCATGGTCTTGCCGGTACTGCCATTAATAGCACCGGGCCTTGTCGGGGCGACGCCTCTACTCATTGGTTTGGCACTGGGAATTCACGGGCTTTCCCAGTCGCTGCTACAAATTCCACTGGGCATCTTGTCGGACCGGTGGGGTCGGAAACCGCTGCTCCTGGCAGGGCTACTTCTGCTGATCCTGGGTAGCCTTGTGGCGGCACTTTCGACGGACATCTACGGTCTGATTATTGGCCGATTTTTGCAAGGCTGCGGCGCGATTTCCAGTGTGCTGCTCGCGCTGCTGTCCGATTTGATCAGAGTCAATCAGAGAACCAAGGCAATGACAATCATTGGCCTTGCCATAGGTGGCTCTTTTGGTATGGCTCTGGTACTGGGTCCCCTCATCGCTGCCAGCCAGGGTTTGCGAGGTATATTTTTGACGACCGGGTTCCTGGGTCTGGCAGGCCTGCTATTGGTGCTGAAGTTGGTCCCGACTCCCGGGCGGCACCCTGGGACCCATCCAGACACATCTGCGTCGCCTGCTAGGCTAGCGTCGGTGATTGCTGATAGCGACCTGTGGCGAATCAACGCCTCTATTTTCCTGCTGCATTTTCTTCTGCTCAGCAGTTTTATGGCTTTTCCCCTGGTCTTGAAAGCCACGGGTCAAATTGAGGACAGCCAACATTTTATCTACTACCTGATTATGCTGGCTGGCTCTTTTGTGCTCATGTCGCCACTCATGTGGTTGGCGGATCGGTTAGATGTCCGCCCGATGATGCTCGGCATGCTACTCTTGCTTGCGGCTGGTTTCGGCTTGATGATGACCCAGGATGCTTGGCACATCTGGTGGCTACCATTGATTGGTATCTTCTTGTTTTTTATGGGATTTAACCTCCTGGAAGTATTGCTCCCCGCTCAGTTGAGCAAGCTGGCTCCTGCCGGTGCCAGGGGTGCGTCTATGGGAGTTTATACGACCTGCCAGTTTCTGGGCGTATTTGTCGGGGGGCTTGCAGGTGGGTGGCTTGTTGTGGGTGAAGGGCTAGTTTCCGCCGCTGATATTGCGACCCTTCTGTGCGTTAACATTGCGCTCTGCGGACTCTGGGGCTTGCTGATATTTACCTTGCCCAGCCTGCGTCATATCGGTAATCGTACCCTGGAGTATGGCAATGCAGATTTTCGGTCTGCCCAAGAAGGTGTGGAAGGGTTACTATCCATCCCTGGAGTCATAGATGCGGTCATCATTGAAGGGGACAGACAAGAGGGGCAACAAAAAAGTCTGGTTTATCTGAAAGTAGATGAACGTTTTTTTGATGATACAAGACTGAAATTTACGGTAGAGGGTGGTAACTCTCCAAGCCGACAAACAGGAGATAAACATGGTGCGCGGGATAAATAAAGTAATTTTGATAGGGAATCTCGGCAGGGATCCTGAAACACGAATGACTACTGACGGCAGGGCGGTATGCAATATCTCGGTGGCGACGACGAAGTCCTGGCGTGACCGGGGAACCAATGAACAAAAGGAGCGCACGGAATGGCACCGCGTGGTCTTCTTTAATCGGCTGGCGGAAATAGCGGGAGAGTATTTACGCAAGGGCTCAAAAATATATCTTGAAGGCGAATTGCAAACGAGAGACTGGGAACGAGATGGTCAGAAGCACTACACGACAGAAATCGTCGCTAGAGAAATGCAGATGCTAGACAGCAAGGGTGATGCCTCGTCGTCCTTCCCTGATACCGGAGGATCTGAGGATGCCGCTCAGCCTTCCGCCCCGGACACCAGCGCGCCTGCTGCGCCCCAGTCAGGCATGGATTCCTCATCCGGTGAGGATTTTGATGACGACATTCCCTTCTAATTAGCCCTTCTAATTAGCCCTTTCTATAGAGTAAAAATACACAAGACAGCCCTTCTATACTGATTCCCGGTATCAGCCGGTAACAAACACTAGTAGCAGACTGCCCAGAATCAGTCGATATATGACAAACGGCAAAAAACTCATTTTTGAAATATAGTCCAGGAACAGATTGATACACAGATAGGTGCTGAATCCAGCGACGATGAAACCAGCGGCAAGATCCGCGGCCTGGAAGTTCATCTCTTTGATGAAGACATCATCGGTGAAGATGTCCCACAATTTCAATCCTGCTGCCCCTGAGATGGCGGGTATTGAAATTAAGAAAGAAATCCTGGCGGCACTCCTGCGGGTGAAACCTATGAGTAGCGCGGTGGTTATAGTGACACCGGAACGGGATGTGCCGGGAATCAGTGCCAGGCATTGAGCTACCCCAATCAGCAATGCTGAGCGCAGATCAAGACTCCCGGTGTCTCGGACTGTCTTGCCCAGCCTGTCAGCAAGGAGCAGGGCAATGCCGAAGGCTATCGTCGTAATAGCGATGACCTCAACTCCGCGAAACTGCTCCTCAATATAGAATCGGGAGAAGAATCCGACCGGCAGAATGGGCAGGCTGGCGACTAGAAGCAAGAGGGCAAGACGGCTGTCATCTGTCTGGCGTCCTGCCGTCAGACGCCGCCAGAGTGCGACCCCCAGTTGCCTGATGTCGGAGCGAAAGTAGATGGCCACCGCCACCACTGAGCCCAGGTGAACAGCGGTATCAAATGCAAGTCCCTGATCCTGCCAGCCCAGAAGCCTAGCGGGAAGGATGAGATGTGCGGAGCTGGAAATCGGGAGAAATTCCGTCACCCCCTGTATCAATGCCAGTGTAAGTAGTTGAAGTAATTCCACCGCTATTCCTGTCTGGGTTCCCGCTGGTCTTGGCAAAATGCTACGCAGGATACGACCTCAGGAGAGTATAAACCCATGAGACGACTTCTTGTTTGTTTAGTTAGATTGAAAGGCTAGAATGTGAATCATGTCAGCAATTCCTCTCTTCCCTTTGCCGCTGGTTCTCTTCCCCGGAGGGCGCCTGTCGTTGCAAATTTTTGAAACCCGCTATCTTGATATGGTCAAGCATTGCTTGCGTGGTCATACCGGGTTCGGTCTTGTCCTGATACTGGAAGGAGACCAGGCTCTTGCCAGCCAGGACGCCCAGCTACCAAGTATCACTCAGTGCGGTACTTACAGCACCATTGTTGATTTTGATCAGTTGTCCAATGGCATGTTGAGCATTTTGATAGAGGGGCAGGCGAAGTTTGTGATTCGGGATCAGTATGAACAGGAGGACAGGCTAATGCTTGCCGATGTGGAAATGCTCGCCTCGGAAGACGAGGTAAGGGTGCCGAAGGCTCAGCAACATCTGACGGCTTTGCTCGAGACCCTGATGGAGCACAGGGCGATTCAGAGATTGGGGCTAGATTGCGATATGAGGCAGGCTGGAGAAGTCAGTGCCAGGTTGGCTGAACTGTTGCCCTGTCCCAACCATTTCAAGCAACGTCTCCTGGAAATGAAGAACCCCCTCGCCAGACTCCGTGAACTTGATAAGTTGGTGGAGAGGCTACAAAAGGGCAGATGACTGCCTCGCTCCTGTTTGAGCCAGGGGGCAGATTCTTTGAGAAGGTATGATATTGTGCTGTACTTACCTCAAATATGCTGTACACTGGCAAGTCGGTAAAGAGTACAGCGTATGTTTATGTCTGCAATGTCGATGACCACCATCTCATCTCGTTTCTTCGTAACATATTTGCTTCTTTCCACTGCTATGTTGCCCGCCTAAGGGCAATGCGTTTAAAATCAAATGGAGTTGATCAATGTCTACAGTAAGCGGCCGCGTAAAGTGGTTTGATGAAAAAAAGGGTTTTGGTTTTATTGAGCGAGAAGGTGGCTCGGATGTTTTTGTCCACTTTCGGTCTATCACGGGCGACGGATTCAAAACCCTTGCCGATGGACAGGAAGTTGAGTTTGAAGTTGAGGAAGGCGAGAAGGGCCCACAAGCCGTTAATGTCGTTCCTCTTTAAGCAAGCCTAGCTAAACCGCGTCAAAGTTTAACCCGGGTGCTGGCAAGCCTTGTGCTTGTCAGCCGCCATGGGTTGTGCGTGTCAATCGCTACACTCTGTTGGTATGGCGTGTCCTTGGCGGCATCTTTGACAAGAAGGCAGCGTCTAGTGCCACCCTGTCGGTCGTCTATCTGCACTATGGCGCCTCGTGTCTTGACCGTGGTCTGGGTCTCAATTTCTCCTGGACTTCGCACTTCTCCCCAAGCCAAGTTGATGGTTTTCATTGCTTCGGCAAACTTTTCTCTGGTATCCAAATGATTGAAAAAATCACTGACCGCCTGGTGCCGAACCTGAATTCTTTCCTCAAGCGGCATGTTCGGTGTAGATGGGTCAATGACGCCGAATTTGTCCATCAGTTGCCGAAACAGTAGCCTGAAGTCCGTGGCCAAGAGTAGATGCCCGAAAGGCAGTTCCCAGATTTCGGCTGGGAGGGGTCCCGTGCCATTGGAGTCTTCAAGATCCTAGTGCATCTGGTCCTCCGTGCCCAAAACCGGAAATGGACAGGATGATGATGGCGGGATTCACATTGGCAAGTTGTTCATAACCTATGCCGAGCCGTGGCATAACATCCGGGCGATAATTTTCGATAAGGATATCCGCCTGTCCGACCAGCTTATTGATAAGATCTACTGCGCCCTTTGCCGTCAGATCCACGCATAGATTGCGTTTGCCAGCATTTTGCTGATGAAAATATCCCGATAGCCCGGCAATGTCCTTACCCCAGTAACGGGTGATATCACCCTCAGGGGGTTCAATCTTCACCACATCAGCACCCAGATCAGCCAAGAGCCGTCCAGCGAAGGGTCCGGCAAGCACTCGCGAAAAGTGGAGAACTTTTAGATCTTCAAGTGGATATTGCAGCATTGAACAAGGATTAACGTGCTTTGATGACTTCTTTCTCAGCCTCAATCAGCGTCACCACGCGGCGGTTATTTTGCCGTCCGGCTTCGGTCTCGTTGGTGTCTATGGGTTGGCTCTCCCCTAAGCCTTTGGTGGTCAGGCGCGGTGCTGCTATGCCGAACCGCTCAATCAGCATATCGGCGACGGCCTTAGCGCGGCGCAGGGATAAGGCAAGGTTATACTCCTCGGTGCCTTTGCTGTCGGTGTGCCCTTCCAGCCTGGCGGTGGTCGTAGAATATTCTTTCATAAACTCGGCGACTGCTGATATCTGCGAAGCGGATTTTTGCCGGACGGTAGATGAATCGAAATTAAATTTTGAGTCAAGTGAGATCCTGACTGGTAACCGTCGGGTCACATAACAATCATCCTGGTCTATTCCGGCGCGTTCGTCTCCAGCGCAAGGGTCTTGGGCAATCCCGCTATCCGGTTCAGGCTCGGGCGCATCAGGTAGGACAACAGCCAGTCTCTTCGCGAACACATGATGCAGACCCAGAGAAGCACTTCTGCTCATCCGGTCGTCCCTGTTGCCGTGAAAGAATCTGAAATCCGTTCTCAGCGATGTGTTTGGACCGAAATCCAGTTTGAAACCAGCACCAAGATTAAACTGGGTTTCCTTGTTCTCACGCCTTGTCCCAGGCGGATTATCCTGCTTGAAATCATATATCACGCGACCCATGCCGATGGACAGATAGGGACGTAAATCCTCGTTCCAAATAAATCTGTTGGTGTTGAAATGATAAATGCCATCCACGCGCCAGGAGTTAACCTTGGCATCTTCTCGCACCTCGTCCATCCGGGGGCTATTGCGTTGCAACACCAGTTCCAGCGCCCAGGGGGAATCAAACTGATAACCTATGCCGATACCCGTGTGGAGATCATCATTCAGACCAGTGTCGTTACTGAACTCAGTCCCTCCCATGTGTGGATGGACGGTGATGCCTGTGGCTTCATCGGCGATGAGTCTGGATGAAAACACCATAGCCACTAGCAGAAAAAGAGTTGTGCATTGTCTGTTCATATTAATCCGTCCCGGGTCAGGTTTGTCATGTCGTGCATTGTACCTGATAACATTGGTTATGTTGTAATGGCTTGCTACCCAGATGGCGTGTCAGCAAATTTTCCGCTACTGAAGACCATCAGATATTGGTTCTGCAATTTGTCACGGACTGTATCCAGATAACCCAGAATATCCGCCTTGCTCAGTGCCTTCACTGCATCAGCAAGCTGGACATTGGTGTCAAAGTTGAGATTGCCTCGGTCCATGTCAACCCAGTAGCGCCATGCCCGTTGTGACAGGTTCTTGTCCTTCTGAAGCAGTTTAGTCACAAGCCCGTCTTTGTTGGCGGCAAACTCTTCTTCCAGCATTGCTGCCAGTTCATCCACCTGGGCATCCATGAAGGCGAGGGTTCGCATCCTCAATTCATCAGCATCAACGACAGGGGATTGAATCGTAAAGCTGATACCGCCCCTTTCCTCAAACACCCGGTTGCCAGCAGACACGGCATAACCCAGTTGTTGCTCAGTTCTGAGGGAAGCAAAATAGCCCGGTCTGATAAGGTGTGCCAGTAACGCACTTTGTGCTCTATCTTTATAACTTTCCGTGTCATCCTGAACATAGAGCGTCATAGCAGCATCGTCATGGTCAATATCGATCTCTGTCCTGTCGTGGTTGCTGAGCGTCAACACTTCTGGCTCGCCCAGGGTCACTTCACTGAATTCAAGATACTTTGCCAGGAGTCCCTGTAGAGCCTCGGCACGGGATGCTGATACATTACCGACGGTCAGCACATAGACTGAGGTGCTTGCCAGGGTCTTGTCGCGCCACTTCATCAGGTCGGGAAGCGTCACCAGTTCAAGCTGAGCAAGCAATTGCTCCGGTGTCCAATTTGAGTTCACCATCTTCTGCCCAAGCCGCCTAACAACCTGTTGATAGGGCTTGTCCCGCTTTGCGTTCTTCAGAGACTTCGTCAGGTCCGCCTTAATCACGGCGAATCGTTCCGGATCTATCTGTAGCCTGACCAGACGGGTCAATACTTCATCCAGAAGGAGTAGCTGCTTATCGTGATAACCGCCCATGGTTAATCTGAATCCTTTGGGTGGCGTTGCTACCTCATAGCTGACGCCAGCAAGCAAGGCAGGATAGGCAAGGGCGTTCAAGTCATCCTGCACCAGTCGGGCGTAGAGATTTGCCCTGACCCGGTTGTCAAGATCAATAAAACCACCTTCATTGCGGATGCTGATATGAGTCGTCGCTCGTGGTACGCCAAACTCAAGATCCGTGGCGAGATAGATGTCAACCGCCTGCTTGGCAATAACAGGTTGAGGCAGGCTGTCATCCGCTACCACCAGGTCCATGGAGTCTGGAATAAAAGGATTGACTGGAGGCAGTTCTAAGGTGGATGCCTCAGCAGACTTGTTGGTCTTCAGTGGTCCTGGAATCAATTCGTAGGGCACCTGGAACCAGGGCTCAATTGTGTCTCCCGTAATGTCGGGACCGGAGACGGTCAGCAACAGATTGTCTTCCCGGAGCCAGGAAAGAAAGGACTGAATCAGGTCCGGGTCAAATTCATCCATCAGATAAGGTGCCACCAGAAGGTCTCGCGCCGGGATAAAAGTGAGCAATGGAGCAATTGAAGATACCCGGCCGAGTTCGCTGGATTTCTCCTGGTAGCGGAATGCTAGTTCAGCCAGCCTGGCACTTTCATCATAGCGCCACCTGGCAATCCCTTCGTTGCGCAACAGATCCAGATAATCAAAGAGATGTGCCGTAATGTCGGGTATGTAGTTCATCCCCTCATCTGTCAATTCCATCGTGATAGACAGGGCGGTATTACTGTCGTCAATGACCGCCGTCCCCGCGCTGAGGGATGTAAGCCAGCCACGGTCCAGTAGCATCTTATGCAGGCTACCATCGCCCTCATGACCTATCAGGTTGGTGATGTATGCCAGCGGCTTGGCGGGGTATGTGTCTTTGGTGGCGGGCAAGGGGAAGTTATAGTTTAGGGTGTTGGTTTGCCTGAGACTTTGCATATTGAGGCGGGCAGGCAATTGCTCTGCCTTGAGCAGGGGTGTGGTTCGAGACAGGGACGGTAGGTGGTTGTTCTTGATGCCCGAGAAGGTCTCAACCACCCAGGGTTGCATTTCATCAAGAGGCTCGTTGCTCAACACCACCAGACCCATCTGGTTGGCGGAATAATGCTCTTCAAAGAATTTAATCAGTGCGTCCTGGACATCACCGGATAATGTCTCCAGGCTACCGATGTTAAATTTGGCAAGAGGATGATTGGGATTTACAACAGCTTTCAGGACGGCAAAGCCCCGCCAACTGTCTTCCTTGAGTTGTAATTGATATTCAGAATTGACTGCGTTTTTCTCACGATCGGCATAGGTTTTCTCAAACAGAGGTGAAACGAAGAACTGGGCAAAGCGATCCAGTCCTTCATGGAAATACTCTGGCTGAATATCAAAGAAGTAGTTGGTGTGCTCGGAAGTGGTGTAAGCGTTGGCATTGCCGCCATGCGCCTGAATGAACTTGAAATAGCCATCTGGTTCCGGATACTTCTGGGTGCCGATAAAGAGCATGTGCTCAAGAAAGTGTGCCAGCCCGGGGCGGTCATCCGGGTCGTCAAAACTCCCCCGGAACACCACCAGTGACGCTGCCGATTTGTCAGCCTGCAAATCAGAGATCAACACCAGGCGTAACCCGTTCTCCAGCACCAGATGGCGGTACTCCCGGTCATCATTCGGGCTTTTTCTTATGCCGTCATCAGCGCAACCGACAAGTAGCAAAACAAAGATGAGGATTGTCATCCTCAGGACTAGTGGGGAGTGCATCAGCATATTCCAAAAAAACGGGATGCAGATGATA
Source organism: Gammaproteobacteria bacterium UBA6724 (assembly GCA_002454165.1). Classification (GTDB taxonomy): domain Bacteria; phylum Pseudomonadota; class Gammaproteobacteria; order Pseudomonadales; family Azotimanducaceae; genus UBA9659. The sequence continues at coordinate 17,314 of DKIG01000035.1, read as the reverse complement.
AGTAAAATCGGGGCAAATCACAATTTAGCAGGGCGGCCCTCGTTACTGCTAAGCCCGCCGAGTATTCGTCTGCTGGTCATCCGGAGACGGATGCCGACACAGATTGCCGTGAGTAGTAAACCAAAACTCATGGCAGCCCAGTAGCCATAAATGCCGAGGGCGGGGGTAAAAAGTCTGCCTTCCGCCAGGAGATAACCCAGCGGAAGCGAGATACACCAGTAGCTGACAAGCGAAATTATCATAGGCACCAGGGTATCCTTGAAACCACGCAGGGCACCGATTGTGGTTGCCTGGAGGGCATCAACTATCTGATAAAAAGCGATGAACAGCATCAGGGTTGCCGCTATGCCAAGTACGGCAGGATCCTTGGTATATATGGACACCAGTAGATGTCGAGACACAATCAGCAGGCAGGTCACTACTAGGGCGTAAATGACGGTGATGCTGAGCGTGGTCCTGATGACATGCCTTGCTGCCTCCACATCTAGTGCTCCCACTGCAAAACCAACCCGGATACTAACCGCAGAACCAAGGCTCATCGGAATGACATAGGTGAGCCAGTTAAGGTTGCCAGCGATGCTGTGTGCCGCAAATTCATGCACACCAATACCGGCAATCAGAAAACTGATAATGGAATACACCATCATCTCAACGAACGCAGTGGTAGCAATCGGTAAGCCAATGGTGAAAATTTCCTTGATACCCTTGAAATCTGGCAGGCTAAATTTTTCTGAAAATCCAGTCTGTTTAAAAAACGGCAGCCTGACCACATATAGCATCATCATTAATTCAAACCAGAACACAATCGCCGAGGCAACACCACAACCGACGCCGCCCAGTTCTGGCATGCCAAACTTGCCGTAAATAAATGTATAGTTGAGGGGTATATTGAGCGCGAGGGCGCAGGCGGCTATGACCATGGGCGGTTTGGTGTGCCCAAGCCCCTCCGCCGTGAATCTCAGAGTGACATAGACGAGTAGCGGCGGGAGGCCCCAGGCGCAGGCATAGAGATAATCCATTGCCACCCGGATGACTTCTCTATCCACTCCCATCCAGATATAAAGAGGTTCAGCCATCAGGACGATGATGATGGTCACCACAGCAGCAGTGATTGCAATCCAGAGCCCCTGGCGGACCTTTTCCCCAGACCCTTCAAGCCGTTTAGCACCGCGAAGCTGCGCCAGGATGGGGGTGAGGGCCATGGTGATGCCAGACATGAACAAAAAGACTGGCCACAGAAGATTACCGCCCAGGGCGACCCCTGCCAGATCCGTGGTGCTGTAGCGACCGGCCATGACGGTGTCAACAAAACCCATACCCATAATGAAAAGCTGCGTCGCCACCATAGGCAGACCAAGCTCTAGTATCTTTTTGGCTTCACGCACAAAACGGGATGGGTTGCTTTTCATCTGTCTTCCCTTCATGCCGGTCCTGATGCCTTGATGAAGTTAGGTCCCAATCTATGAACCTGGATTAGTGTACCGCCATAGGACATAAGTGTTTATTGGCAGGCTATTTACAAAGGGCTATCTTACATTGAGCTAGACTGCCAGACTGGTTATCCTTCGCCCAAAGAATCTACAGAGGCAGAAGCAGGATGAAAAACAAGGCTGACTGGTATTACTTTCGCAAGGGATGAACCTCTTGCACCCGGGCATCCAGGTTCCTGGAAGCCAATAGAATTTTTATTGCCGAGACGGTTCCCGCTAGCCGGAAACTCCAGGCGGATGATGCCAGGACAATACTAGAGTCAGCCACCAGACTGATCGTCATGAAGGGCAAACAGATCAGCGAGTTTGATCTGCAAGGCGGATATTCCCAGGAAGCCATCGCCGCCATGCTGGGTCCCACCGGCAATCTGCGGGCACCCACCATTCGCTCTGGCAGGCTGTTGCTGGTTGGCTTTAACGAAACTGTCTTCCGTACTCATTGGCAACTATGATAGATATGCTCACCCTGTGAACCACCTCTGTTTTTTGAGCATTTGCCGGTGGAGAAAGTGGCAGCAAACAGTCAGAGGCTAAGGCTATGTTGAAAATTCTGTGCATCACTTTTAAGACCGCAGTTGTCGCTCTGGTTTTTATGAACTATGCGCTTGCGGACTCTGGACCTGAGAAGAATCAGGCCGGTGCCGAGGATGCTGAGTCTCTCCTTGCCTATCTTGATCGGCACGCCGCCACTTATGATGATCTGGCGCAGGATATATGGCGTCTGGCGGAGCTTGGATATCTTGAGACGGAAAGTTCCCTGAAGTTGCAGACCAGACTGAGGCAGGAAGGATTTAAGATACAAAGCGGGGTGGCGGGTATCCCCACCGCCTTTAGTGCCAGTTATGGCAAGGGCACACCAGTGATCGCATTGCTTGCGGAGTTTGATGCCCTGCCGGGCATATCCCAGGCCGCCGAACCCCTTCGTCGGCCCATCCCGGACAAACCCAACGGACACGCTTGTGGCCATCATCTGTTTGGCGCCGGTTCCACGGCTGCCGCTGTAGCCGTCAGGCACTGGATGGAGCGCAACAACATCAAGGGCAGGATAGTCTTGTACGGTACTCCTGCGGAAGAAGGCGGGTCGGGCAAGGTATATATGGTGCGCGCGGGTTTGTTTGACGATGTTGATGTGGTGTTGCATTGGCATCCTTCTGACCGTAACGCTGCCAATGCCGAAAGGACCCTGGCAAACAGGTCGGCAAAATTCAAATTTACTGGTGTCTCGTCCCATGCCGCCGCCGCGCCAGAACGGGGCAGGTCGGCACTTGATGGTGTGGAGTCCATGAATTTTATGGCAAACATGCTACGCGAGCACATAGCCCAGGAGTCGCGCCTACACTATGTCATTACCCAGGGTGGTGAAGCACCCAATGTCGTGCCTGACTATGCAGAGGTTTACTACTATGTCCGCCATCCTGAGGCAGCGGAACTGCAAAAAATCTGGGATCGGATGCTCAACATTGCCAATGCGGCGGCGCTTGGCACAGGCACCAGTCTTGAGGTTGAGGTGATGCATGGCAATCATTCGGTCTTGCCTAATGAATCCCTGGCGCAGGTGATCCACAAGAATTTGACCCGGGTAGGCGGCGTCACCTACAACGATGCAGAGCGGCAATTTGCACAGAAGCTCAGCCAGTCCCTGAATCTTGAAAAGGACATCCTGGGCAGGGAAGGGGTCATTCAACCCAGGGAGCAGACCCAGGGCATGGGGTCAACCGATATTGGAGATGTCAGTTGGGTCGTGCCGACCGGGGGACTGCGTACTGCTACCTGGGTAGCGGGCACATCGGCTCACACATGGCAGGCGATTGCCGCTGGTGGCACCTCTATCGGCAACAAGGGGATGCAGGTTGCAGCCCGGACCCTGGCTTTGACGACGAGAGACCTCTTCCTGGACGCCGAGCTTATCGCCAGGAGTAGGGCTGAATTTGAATCTCGCCGGGGCGAAGATTTTTCCTATACGGCACTACTGGGCGACCGGGAACCGCCTCTTGATTATAGGTTAAAATAGAGCCTGTCCCTGGTTTGAACAAGGGCGGCGGCCGGGTAAAGCCAAGAGGAGCACCTATCATGCTCCTTTCCTATTGGCAAAGATGGCGGTTTGCAATCCGTGAAAGCGGTCGTCCAGCCTGATTTGGGTTTGTTTGTTGGCAGCGGGGATCTGATACCAGCGGCAGTGTAATTGGTGAGCGGTGCTCTTCGCGTCCTGATTAGCGTGTAACCCTCGGGATTGCAAAAGTTGTAATTGATATTCCATGCGTAGTGCCTTGTCTTCTGCCGGGCTGTCCTGATTGAACAGGGTTTCCAACTCAATGCAAATCAGACGTCTTTCCCGTTCAGCCTGCTGGAAATCATGAGCACTAAAATTTTTCTTCAAGGCGGCGTCCCGGCGCGCTTCCATCTGCCGCAGTAATTCCGCAGGCAGTAACTCCAAATCCCAGTCCGTTTGAAGGGCTTTCACGGTGGCGGAGCTCTTGTCCCGCGCCCATTCAATCGTTGCGCAGATCTCAGCTCGGCGCCGCATTTCTACCAGTCGCCGAGCTGACTCCGCCGCCTTGAATTTGTGAGTCGCAGCATGTACCAGTGCCAGGGCTTTGCGTACTTCTCTGTTCAGTTTTTTTTGTTTGTCATCGGGTAATTCAGGTAGTTCTTTAAATTCGCTTTCCAGTTGCTGCATTTTTGCTTCATCGGGCGCAACACCGGTATTGACCTTGGCAAGTGCCTTGATGCTTTGAATGATCTTTTTTGCGGCTGTCATCTGGTTTTTTGCATCAGCACGCCCGGCGTCAATTTGCTGCTGGTGCGTACCAAAAATTCTGTCGCAGGCATCCCGGAAGATGCGCCACATTTTTTGATCGTCTTTTCGGTCCGTGACGCCAATTTCTTTCCATTGCGTCTGTAGTGCCTTGATTTCATCCAGGGTGCGACTGGTGACTTCGGTGCTTGCCAGGGTGTTGGCGCGGTCCAGCAAGCGTTGCTTGTGTACCAGGTTAATGGCGTACTCTGCCTGCAAATGCGCCTCAAGTTGTCTGCGCAGCGCGGCGTAGCGTTTGCCGGTTTCACGCGCCTCCAGTTGGTTGACATTGACGTGCTTGTGCCAGTTGTTATGTAACTTGTGCAGTTGAGTGCGGAAATCTTTCCAGTCGGGGTTTTCTGCCCAGTCCGGTTGCTCTGGCAGGTTGGCAAGCGCCTCCAGTTGGGTCACGATGACTTTGCGGCGCTCCAGATTGGCGGCGCGCTGCCGGTTCTGCTCGGCGTAAAAGGCAACGCAGGGTTCAAACGCCTTGGCACCTGCCTGCTGGAATCTTTGCCACATCTCGTCTGGCGCCAGGGCATTGAGTGCCTTCCATGTTTGTTGTAGGGTCTTGATGCTGTCTGCTTGTTGCCGAGGCGATTGAGGTGCCTCTACCAGTGCCTCCATCTGCTCGCAGAGTTCAAGGAATTTTGGTTGGATGGCGAACTCTTTCCAGTCAACAAGTTCGCGTAACTCCTGGTCTGCTTTTTCTAATTGGTCAATTAACCTTGGTGATTTACCCAAAGTTGATTGTTCCATCCGGGCAAGGACCTTTTTACGCACCCCCCTTGCGCTGCGTAAATCCTTGCGGCGCACCGCCGATCTGAAAAGGGTAATTTGTTTGCTGATTGATTCAACCTGTGCTTTTTCCCCCGCCACCTGGTCTCGCAAGACATCCTTGTAATGCTGTAAGTCTGCCATCACTGCACCGAGTGCTGCGGGTTGCGGCATGGCTGAGGACCAGTTGAGCTCTGCTATCGCCGCTTCCATCTGGTCAATCTGCTGCCCTGGTGCTGTCGTGTCTGTTGGGCGGGGTATTTGCGCCAGTCGCTCCAATGTGGCGAAGGTAGTTTCAAATTGGGCAAAGGCTTTCTTCATTGCCCTCTCGGGTCTTGTCACCGCCAGAGAATCCAGCCAGCATTGTCGCAGGCTCTGCCAGTCTTGTATTTTAGGTGCCAGATCAGTTGCTAACAGAGCCTCCTGTTGCAAGGCGCCAGCATCTGCCAAGAGTTGCGCTTGTTGTTCCTGGGTTTTCAGCACCCGGTTTTGCTCTGCCACAATCGCCGCCACTTTTTTGTTGGCTTCCCGATAACGCTCGGTCTGCGTTTGATTCACCTCCGAGCCCAGCACTTCCCATTGACTCTCCAAACCAAGAAAATGAAATTTGTAGTCTGGTGTCCAGACGGAGAATCCATGCTCTTCCATGGCGGTAATGATTTTCTCCGCCCTGGCTTCAATCTGCTGGGAATGCCGTTCATCCTGTCGCGGTTTGTCCAGCCTTTCCTGTAGTTTCCTGGCGAGATTCTTGTCTCGTTTCCGTGCCTTCTCCCAGAGTTGTTTCAACAGTTCTGGACTTTCGACCCGGCTGGCGGCAGCTTCCCGTGTATGGGCAAAGGTTGATTCAGCCGCCACTGCAAAGAGTCGCTGCTGGTCAGTGATTCGTGCCAGGGCGCGGGAACGGCTTGTCGAATGCGGGGATTGACAGGCAATCATAGTCAGTACATCTGCCCGTGCCTGCTCCAGGTATGCTGTAATGATGTCCTGATGGGTGTCTTCAGAGGACCGGATTAAATACATCAGGCGTTCCTGTGCAGCAGATGCTTGGGCTTCTTGCGGGAGCAGGTCTTCCAGTAGCCGACAGTCAAGCAGGCGGTTGATGGCTGCCTGTTGAACCAGGGGCTCAGTATCTGTCAATGCAATCTTGACAATGATTTCCTGATGCTTTGGATCAGTTTCGGCGAAGGCGCCAAGCGCCTTGAGCCTGTGCTCGGGATCCTGGTGTTGCCAGATCGGTTTTAATAGCTTCTTGCTGGGCATTGAATATCAGGTCACTTTTTTGGAATGAATGTCTTAATATCACAGATGTAGATACATGGGCGATTTTACCCGATGGTGTAAAATATCAACAATTATTATCCTGAGCGATTAAAATAGTCTCACGGACGAGGGCAAGGAGAAAGATAATGACTGTGTTGATTACTGGCTGCATCGTGTTTGTTGTAACCCACCTCGGAATTGCTAGCACACCGCTTCGTGGCTGGTTGCAGAAAGGTTTGGGCACCAAAGGCTATCTATTGCTCTATTCATTGATCTCCATCTTGGCACTGGGGATGATGATATATGGATACAATCATGTGCCGCACACAGAATTTCTCTGGTATCCGACAGTCTGGGCACATCAAGTAACGAAGGTCCTGCTGTTGGTTGCACTGATGATGCTCGTTATGGGTATTCTGGCACCCAACCCTACCCTGGTGATGAATGAGCGGGCACTTGAGGAGGACATCACTGGATTAGTGAAAATTACGCGCCATCCCATTCAGTGGTCAATAGTCCTGTTCTGCATCGGACATCTGGTCGCCAATGGAGATCTTGCTTCACTCTGGTTCTTTGGCTCTTTGGCAGCCTTGGCGTTTTTTGGCATGTTGGCGATGGATGCGCGGCATCGGAAAGAAACAGACCCCAAATGGCAGCACTTTATGGCAAGCACTTCAATGCTCCCCTTCCATGCCCTGGCAAGCGGCAAAACCCGCATGACCGGCGCCGATATCAACTGGGCTGGACTCATTGCAGGGGTTGCGCTCTATGCGGCAATTTATTGGTTTCACGACCTGCTCAGCGGCGTCAGTCTGTAATGCTCTGTGCAGGTTCAATTTGGGGTTTCCGGCTTTGGGATTCCCCGAACGATGATTTACAATAAACGGTTTACAATGAACGATGAACAATAGCAGTGCAATCATACACAAAGACGAGCAAATTCTATGAAGACATACAGGCAGGTTGAAGAGCAACCACAGGATATACGCCAGTTTGATACCTTGGCAGATATGGATGAGACGGCGGTGCAGGAAATTTCTGAAGTGTTCAGAACGCCTCTGGTTAGCACCTATAACTGGGACTACAGCATCCCCGACACCAGGATCAAAAGACTTTACAACCTCGGCAAGACATTGAACTGGGATGTGGAAGTTGATCTGGACTGGGAGCATGGGCTCATTTCCAGGGATGAATTTCCTGTTGATGAGAAGTACAACCCCTATCTCGGCTTTGCACCTTATGAAAAGCTGACCCGGGAAGAAAAGATCGACCTTGCCTGGCATCGGACGGGCTTGTCTGCCAGCGGTATGCTACATGGCGAGCAGGGTGCACTGCTGGTTGCCGCGCAACTTGCCAGTTGCGCACCCTCTTATGAAGCGAAGTTATATGCAGCATCCCAGACCTTTGATGAAGCCCGGCATGTTGAGTTTTTCAACAAGTTCATCCAAAAGCAGGTCGGCATCATGTATCCCTGTGGTGTTGCATTGAAGAGCCTGTTGGACAAGGTGTTGACTGATGAGCGGTGGGACCTGAAGTTTATTGGGATGCAGGTCATCATTGAAGGTCTTGCCCTTGCCGCCTTTAACACTGCCAAGTTGCAAAGCAACATTCCGGTGCACAAGAAGGGGTTACATTTTGTGATTCGTGATGAAGCCCGTCATGTGACCTTCGGAATCAATTACTTGGAGGATTTTCTAAAAACACTCACCGATGAAGAACGGGAAGAACGGGCACTTTTTGCCTTCCAGGCGGCAAGCGGAATGAATGGTTCCCGGGGCAATCAAACGCGATTCTATGAACGTTATGGATGGGCAAGAGAAGAGGTGAAGGCGCATTTCCGTACCAGCCAGATTGACAATGCAAGCCAGGAATTTAGCACCCAGTTGTTTGGCAGAATCATGCCCAATCTGAAACGCATCGGACTACTGACCAACAGGGTTAAACCTCTGTGGGATGAGTTAGGCGTGCTGGAGCTACAGGACCTGCCGAGCGATGGACAGATCAACTGGGATGAAATGTCAAAACCGCTGCTCTATGAGGAGGTTGCCGACTCACTAGTGGTGACTCCCTAAGACTTTGCTGGCTCTTGCCTGATTTTCTTATACTCTACAGAAGTCCCGTGCGCCGCCTGCCGCCGCTATTGTCAAGGGCTACCGCCCCGGGGGTATCCTGGCACTGCACAACAACTGTACAACAACTGTACAATGGCAGTAACATTCTGGACTCTTGGTATGCTCCAAAAAGGAAGCCGACATGCTCATGCAACGCATCGGCTTCCGGGTACCTGGCTTCTATACTGCGGCTTCATACAGGTGCTTGCACAATTTTGACTGGTTCGGTAGTATTTGCGCGCTTGATTATCTCTGTTGAGGTTAGGCGATTGGACAGCATATCCTGCTTGTGATTCAGTGTAGCGGGGTATCTGACACACCCATTGATTCTTTGAGTAGTATGAAGACACACAGCACCAGGAAAGAAGACGTAAGGCACGGTTGGTATCTGGTAGATGCGACGGACAAGACGCTGGGACGGTTGAGCACGCAGATTGCCATTCGCCTCCAGGGTAAGCACAAGCCTGAATATACCCCCCATGTTGATACCGGTGACTACATAGTAGTGGTCAATGCGGAGAAGGTTCGCGTCAGCGGCAAGAAGTCCACAGATAAGATATATCACCACCACACTGGTTATCCCGGCGGGATCAAGTCCGTCACTTTTGAGCAGATGATGCGCAAGACGCCGGAGCGTGTCATTGAGAAAGCAGTGAAGGGGATGATGCCGCGCAACAAACTGAGCCGAGCCATGTTGTCCAAATTGAAGGTCTATGCCGGTAACGACCATCTTCATTCCGCACAGCAACCTGAACCGCTGGAGCTGTAACATCAGCCAGGGTGGGTAAATACAACACAATATTGAAGGTAACAGGTATGACTCAGCATTATGGAACCGGACGAAGGAAATCAGCCAGAGCACGGGTCTATATGACCCCGGGCAAGGGCAAAATCCGGGTCAACAAAAGCAATCTGGATGAATACTTTGGGCGGGAAACAGCCAGAATGATCGTCCGACAACCGCTAGAGCTTGTAAAACTGGCAGAGAAAGTTGATCTCAATATTTCGGTTCGGGGCGGTGGTGGCTTTGGACAGGCCGGTGCAATCCGGCACGGGATTACTCGTGCGCTACTGCAATATGACGAGACGCTACGACCTGTGCTTCGATCTGCTGGCTTCGTCACCCGTGATGCGCGGACGGTGGAGCGCAAGAAGGTCGGGCTTCGCAAGGCGCGGAAGAAACCGCAATATTCCAAGCGATAATTCAACGCTATTCAATCGGCACAAGGTCTGGGCATTTATCTGAAACAGGTATATTCAACGGGACCAAGGTCAAGACCATGCAAGCCCAGATTTCCAAGAGGGAATGTTCGTTGTGAGCGAAGACAGCCCTGATAAGGGGGTCAACCAGGGGAGACGGAATTTCCTGCTTGGGTCCACCCTGGTAATAGGTTCCGCAGGTGTTGTCGGCGTCGCCACCCCCTTTGTCGGCTCATTTAGTCCTGGGGCAAGAGCACTCGCCGCAGGTGCGCCCATCAAAATTGATATCAGCAAACTGGCTGCCGGAGAAATGCTGGGTCCCATGCCTGCCTGGCGGGATAAACCCATCTTTGTCATCAGGCGATCCGATGAGATGCTGGCGAAGCTGAATTCCAGGAATGAACGTTTGGCTGATCCGGAATCCATCCGTCCGCAGCAACCTGCCTATGCCCAGAATGAGACCCGGTCTATCCGCCCGGATCTATTGGTACTTGTCGGCCTCTGTACGCATCTGAGTTGTTCCCCGAAATTTCGCCCCGCCGTAGAGCCGCAAGTGTTTGATGAACAGTGGTTAGGTGGCTTCTTCTGCCCATGCCATGGGTCAAAATTTGACCTGGCGGGACGGGTGTATACGAGAGTGCCTGCACCATCAAATCTGGAGGTACCGCCCCATTTCTACGAGAGTGATTCCGTGATTGTCATAGGTGAAGATAAGGGGACTGCCTGATGTCCGGACGGCAACAATCCTTCAAAAACATGATGGCTTGGATAGATGCCAGGCTACCGGTGACGAAAGCCTATGAGAAGCACCTGTCCCGCTACTATGCGCCAAAGAATTTTAACTTCTGGTACTACTTTGGCGTCCTCTCCATAGTGGTGCTTGTCAATCAACTCCTCACTGGCATCTGGCTGACGATGAGCTATGTGCCAACCGGCGACGGTGCTTTTGCTTCCATTGAATACATTATGCGCGATGTGGAATATGGCTGGATACTCCGGTATATGCACTCAACCGGCGCATCTGCGTTCTTTATTGTAGTGTATCTGCATATGTTCAGAGGCCTCGCATACGGCTCATATCAGAAGCCGCGGGAGCTGGTCTGGATCATTGGTATGGTGATCTATCTTGCCTTGATGGTTGAAGGTTTCACTGGCTATCTGTTGCCCTGGGGCAATATGTCATTTTGGGGAGCTCAGGTAATCGTCTCTTTGGCTGGTGCTGTGCCGGGTATAGGTGAAGACCTGGCGACCTGGATACGGGGCGACTTCAATATGTCTGGCATTACCCTGAATAGATTTTTCGCGTTGCATGTCGTACTGGTGCCCCTGGCTCTGCTCCTGCTGATCTTTCTGCACATCCTGGCGCTACATGAGGTGGGCTCCAATAATCCAGAAGGCGTGGATATCAAGAAGCACCTTGATGAGGAAGGCAAGCCTCTGGACGGGATTCCCTTCCATCCTGATTATACCATTGGGCATGATCTACCTGCCATTATCGGGTTTTTGTTCTTGTTTTGTATCGTGATGTTTTATTTTCCTGATGGCGGCGGGTATTTCATTGAAGCACCCAACTATGAACCGGCTAATCCCTTAAAGACCCCAGATCTTATAGCGCCTGTCTGGTACTACACGCCCTTTTATTCAATGTTGCGAGCGGCGACCTTCCCACTCTTCGGACTTGATGCGAAATTCTGGGGTCTGGTGGTGATGATGGGAGCGATTGTGCTACCTGTGGTGCTGCCCTGGCTGGACAAGTCGCCGGTGAAGTCAATGAGATACAAGGGTAGGGCAAGCAAAATCATGCTCAGCCTTTTCGTGCTTTCATTTTTCATCCTGGGTTATCTGGGAACAATTCATCCCACCGTGACTGGAACCCGCCTGGCGCAACTCTGCACGGCTATCTACTTTGCTTACTTCCTGTTGATGCCCTGGTACACAAGGGCGGAGAAAACCAGACCCGTTCCGGAAAGGATTCTGAGCAAGGCAACCGAGCAATGAAGTCTCTGCTGACTTCCGTGTCGCTCTTGACGGGGCTCATGCTGGTGCTTGCCTCAGGCCTGCCCGCGATTGCCGAAACCACCTACCCGCTGGATGATATGGAACCCGACCTGAGGGATACTGCCTCATTACAACGGGGTGCCAGAACATTCATCAACTATTGCATGGGTTGTCATTCTCTCAAGTATCAACGGTATGTGCGTACCGCCAATGATCTGGGGATACCCGTTGATTTAATGCTTGAGCATCTGGTGTTTGATCCAGATACCAGGATAGGTGCACTGATGGAAAACAATCTGACGGTGGAGGATGCCAAGCAGTGGTTTGGCTCGGTGCCGCCGGACCTGACGCTCTACACCAAGTTAAAGGGCGGTCCCGAATACCTCTACACCTATATGCGGGTTTTTTACGAAGATGTATCGCGGCCCCTGGGTGTGAACAATCTGCTGTTTGAGAATGTTGGCATGCCCCATCCGTTGCTTGAGTTGCAGGGTTTACAGCGAAAGGTGTGCAAGGACATCCCCAGACTCGCAGCCAATGGCGGTGAGATGAGGGACCCCTTGTCCGGGGAGACTGTTACTGAGCGTGCCTGTGGTGAGCAACTGGTAGAACGAGGTTATCGCCCGCTGAAATTGATTGAGGGTAGCGGTAGCCTGTCTCCCGGAGACTACGATCAGCTCATCTACGATCTGACCAATTTTCTTTATTACACGGCTGATCCGAGTCGCCTTGAGCGGGAGAGAATGGGCGTCTATGTACTTTTGTTTCTGGCTTTCTTTTTCTTGTTTGCCTGGTTGCTCGGAAGAGAGTACGGGAAGCAATCCCACTAAGACTTTTCTTTTCACAGAGAGATAAAAGGAGACAGGAAATGGCCCTGGCTACCAAACATTCTTCAATGATTTTCTATTCCGATGGTAATGATCATTATAGTCAGCGGGTGCGCCTTGTGCTTGCAGAAAAGGGCGTGGCGGTTGATATAGAGGATGTCAAACCGGGTGGTTTGCCAGAAGACCTGGCAGGGTTAAACCCCTACAACAGCCTGCCGACATTGGTTGACCGTGAACTTGTGCTCTATGAATCACAGGTCATCATGGAATATCTTGATGAGAGATTCCCGCATCCGCCACTCCTGCCTGTATATCCGATTGCCAGGGCACAGAGTCGTTTGTTTGTGTACCGGATTCAACGCGATTGGTGCGGCTATGTTGATACCATCATTGCTGGACGCTCGAAGGAGTCCGTGATTGAGCGATCTAGGAAAGAGCTGAGAGAAAATCTGATTGCCGTTGCCCCCATCTTTTTGGAAAAGCCGTTTTTTATGAGTGACGATTTTACGTTGGTAGATTGCTGTGTGGCACCGATTTTGTGGCGCTTACCAATGCTTGGCATTACCTTGCCTCCCAAACATGGCAAACCCATTCACGACTATATGAATCGGATCTTCTCCCGGGAAGCCTTCCAGAATAGCCTGAGTGAGATAGAATTTGACATGCGTGATTAGATTTTTGAGTGAGTGGATGCTCTGCGAGTCATGAGTCACTATATTCGAAAACCTTAACGATTTTCTGAACTCCGTAAATTTCCTTGGCGATCTCTACAGCCGCATCAGCCTCCGCTCGCGTCACCAGTCCCATCAAATAAACAACACCGTTTTCTGTCACCACCCTGATCCGACTGGCGTCCGTATCCTCGTCATTGGCCAAGTTGAGTCTGAGCTTCGTTGACAACACAGAGTCATTGGTTCGAGAGATGAAGGAGGTGGGACCAGCAAGGGTCAGTTCGTTATAGACCCGTTTGGCGTTTCTCAAAGCCTCTACCGTCTGCGTCACCAGATGTATAAGTTCGGGCCTCGGCGCCTGTCCCGTGATCAGCATAATGCCGTTGACACTGGCGACATTGATATGTGCATCTCTGAGTTCGGCATGGGCGTTTTTAATTCGCTTTTGTGCCAGTATTTCATTGCGACTATCGTCAAGCCCATAGGATGCGCAACCGGCAAGAATGCCTGTGATGAGGGTAAGCAGAATGAGTATTTTGATAGGGTGCATGAATAGCGCTACTCTTTTTGTGAAGGTTTTTTATGTGAAGGTCTTTTTATGTGGAGCATAGAGTTAATAGTGGATAGGCGTCAGTCTAGTGTATCAGTCTAGTGTATCAGTCTAGTGTAAAGGCGCCCTGTATCCAATCAATAGCAACACCCATGGACACGACATCAAACCTGCAAGCATTCCAGGGGGAGGGATGGGGTACCTCTTGTTGAAGATACTGGTGTGCTGCATGAATAATACATCGTTGCTTGGACAGGGTTACTGATTCGGCACCAGTACCATAATGGGGATTGTTTCTCAGCCGGACTTCAATGAATACCAACGTATCCTGCTGCTGCATGATTAGATCTATTTCACCGTACCGGGTTCTATAATTGTTGGTGATGAATTTGAGGCCCTGCTTTTTCAGAAATCTCTTGGCAGATTTTTCAGCCGAATCTCCGATTTTCTGGGTGGGCGACTTCAAGATATTAGCGCAATCATTTGGCTTCATACCGAGGCACCACCTGCACTCCGCCGTCCTTAAATTCCGCCCAGATGAGGGTGCGCTGCACAACATTATCGCTACTCAGGTTCAGCAGGCCAGTGGATCCGAAAATATGGGTGGATGCTCCAGGCAGTTGCAGGCGCGGATATAGCCGATACGCATCCAGCCCCAGTGCATAAAACCGCGCCAGCCGGGTGGATGCCGCGGGCCAGGTTTTTTGAATCACTATCTGGACAGGATCGGTGCGGGTCAGTTTCCATGGAATATCACAAAACCTGATCCCCTTCAGATCTATGACGTCTATTCGTGAAGCTGAAGGGTCATGCACATGAGAGGTGGAGTAGACCGGGACATCATCCGCATAGAAGTATGCAAGCGTCGGGTTGATTCCCTTTGCCTGGGCGTGGTTGGCGAGTAGAAACACAAAGTCAATATCCTGTCTCCGCCTGGCTTTGAATTGAAAACTCTGGTTGGTTGCCTGGCGAAGCGTCTGGGCGCGAGCCTCACTAGCATTGATATTCAACAAGGATTTGACGAGGTCGGAATAATCGCGCTGACTTTGGAACCGGGCACTGTCAATGATCCTTCCGCCCAGTGACAGGAATCTGTCGGAGAAAGCATCAACATTGCGTTGTCCCCAATCTGTGTCCGGGGCGATGACTAGGCCCTGCAAGAGTCCGGCATCATAGATTTTTTCTGCCAGTTGTACGGATTCATCTTCCGGTGCCAGACTGAACTGATAGAAATTCCTCTGCTTGATTTTTTGCTCAGTGCGGTTAAGTGCCATGACAGGGATCTGTAAAGTCTGCTTGGCAAGCCGGGTGATTTTGTCCCTCTTGAGGGGACCGATGATGATCTCAGCACCCCCAGCCTTTGCTCGGGCGAGTATGTCAATGATGTCAGCCTTGGATGAATCGAAGATAGAGAGTGTCGAATCAAATCCTGGTGTCTGGCTTTTTTGATAATAATAGGCGGCGATAAAACCATCCCGAATGGCTCGACCGTAGATGCCAATCTCTTCATCTTGCAGAGGCAATATCAGTGCTATATTCCCCGGTCGCTGTTCAATCAGCCGAGTTAATTGCTCAAGTGTTTCGGTGATCATGGTGACGGCGGCATGGCCGGTCCAGGCTTTGCGCCAGGTGTATAGCGTGGCAAATTGCTGTTCTGGATTATCCTGATAGCGCCTCATGATGGATGCCAGTGATAACCAGCCGCGCAGGTCGCTGGCACTGCTCTGCTTCGCCTGTCGGGTGAGTATCTCCAGGGGAAGTTGTAGCAGACGGATGAGGATGACCTCTTGATTGGCGCTTCTTTCTTGATCCAGCAGCAAAGCGTTGATGGCGATTAGTTCTCTTGCGCTTGCGAGATGGTCATTCCTGAACAGCCAGGCACCTGCCCTGATGCGACCGACTTGTATTAGCAGGTTGCTGTCAAGCCTTGTGCGCTGGAATCTTGCATGATCAAGCAGGCTGAGGGCGAGGACAGGGTCCCTATCAGCAAGGGCGAGCCTTGCTTGGAGCAGGGAGTAGTCGCGGCTTGTGAATTTGTTGATGAAAGGCGTGGCAATGGCATCAAGGATTATACGGAGCAGGGACATCTGGTTGTACTTGGTAGCAAGTTGCGCTGCCTGTATTCTGGATTCTGTTGCCTCCGGGTTTGTTGAGCGATTCGCTTCTGCCAGCAACCGCTGTATTTGTTTGAGTGTTTTTTCCGGAATGGTGATATTTTTGTCGCTGGTCGCGGT
This sequence comes from Gammaproteobacteria bacterium UBA6724, assembly GCA_002454165.1. GTDB lineage: Bacteria > Pseudomonadota > Gammaproteobacteria > Pseudomonadales > Azotimanducaceae > UBA9659. The sequence continues at coordinate 1,402 of DKIG01000035.1, read as the reverse complement.
GTCACTTTTGCGGGTATCTAGCACCGTGCCAAACGTAGCGCATCCAGTGACGCAAATTATCAGAAAAATGGCGATCAGTCGGTGCATGTTTTGATAAAAGTTATTGTCCACCTTAGACGCATCAGGTTAATAGAAGCAAGACCTGCGTACACTTTGATTATCCCACAAGTTATGATGCTCTTTCTGTGCAATTCTGCTGAAGATTGACGCAATGATTGCCTGCAAGGATAAGCGATTTTCCTGATATAAGAGTGGTGGAATAGCGAACAAGACTAATATGGCGGAACTCTATGTAGTAGCAACACCCATAGGGAATCTGGGTGATATGTCAGACCGTGCGCGCCGTGTGCTTGGGGAAGTTGCCATCATTGCGGCTGAGGATACCAGGCGCACCGGCAAGTTACTCTCGGCATTTAGCATCAGCACTAGAATGATTGCTTACCATAGCCACAATGAAGAGACTGTCACCAGCGAGCTTGTTGAGATGCTGTTGCAAGGCAAGAGCGTGGCGCTGGTTTCAGACGCCGGGACCCCCTTGATATCAGACCCAGGATTCCCTCTGATTCGTGCCTCTATCATCAGTGGTATCAAGGTGGTACCCATCCCGGGTCCAAGTTCAGTTGCGGCGGCTATCAGCGTCTCAGGTATTCCCGTTCATCGTTTTACATTTGAGGGATTCATTCCCGCCCGCTCTCGGGCAAGACGCATCTTTTTTGAATCCCTTGTTGGGGAGCAAAGGACCATGGTCTTTTTTGAAGCACCGCACCGGGTCAGGGAGAGTCTACAGGACCTGGCAGAAACAATGGGTGCCGAGAGGCAGGTCACTATATGTCGGGAACTTACAAAAGTTTACGAAGACGTGCGTTCGGGCAAGCTGGCGGATCTCATTGAGGAAATGGCGGCTGGCAAAATTCCTGCCCAGGGTGAATTCGTCCTCCTGGTCGCTGGTAATCCCTCAACAGACCAGCAGTTGGATTCAGATCGTCTCCTGAGGGAGCTGTTATCGGAGCTGCCTCCCACCCGCGCCGCCAGCCTTGCCGCCAGAGTGACAGGGAAGCCCAGAGCCACCCTCTATCAGCGAGCACTTGAATTGAAACACCATGCCTGGACAAAAAACAACAAGGCGAGTGATCCAGGAATCTAGTGTGTGAAAAGCCGCTGGCACTGCCGTCGTGCCTATCTCGCGTGATTATTGGTGCTGCCTGGTATCTTCTATGACCAGTCCATCATTGGAAATTGACTCAGGTGCTACAAAATGCACTTCGCCGCGAACCTTGCATAGCGCACGAATGCTTTGGTTAATGGCTTCGCCAAGAGACTCAGAGGGTTGTGCAACCTCGCAAAACAAAGTCATTTGGTCCTGCTCGTCCACCCAGTCCACCACCAGCCTGGCGCGTCCGAT
>DKIG01000053.1:39352-61823 GCA_002454165.1 Gammaproteobacteria bacterium UBA6724 | reverse complement strand
AGACACCGACTACGACGGCAGGAGCCTATATCCCACCCAGGTCTTCTTCCCCATGGCCGGCGACAAAGACGGCTGGAGCAAACTGGCAAAAAACCTCAAATCCGAGATAGACGAAGATTTGATAGAAGCCTATCGCGGCACCCTCTCCCTGCCATTTGAGCTCGGCGAAAACCAACGCATCGCCGTCAAAATAGTGGATGATAGAGGGATTGAAAGTTTGCGTGTTGTGGAGGCGGAGGTGAAGTGATGGGTTCACGAGTAGAAAACATTAATCCTGAAGTTCTTCGTCAATGTCGTGAACAAATTGGTCTGAGTATTGAACAAGCGAAAAGAAAATTATACATAAACACGCTTGGCAAAATTGAGCTGGGTGATGTTAATCCTACTTTTAATCAACTCCAGAAACTAGCCAGCGTATATCATGTTCCTCAGTGGGTATTTTTGCGAGAAACTTTACCCAAGCAGTATGATTTTAGTCGCCGCATGCCTGCTTTTCGTCAATTTGCTGATGCCAGTCCTGTTTTTGCCGACCACAAAGTCAGAGTTATAACGGCCAGTGTTGAGCAGTTCAGGGAACTTATACTTGAGCTAAGAATTGATATGGATGAAGCCATAGAACCATTTTCTCCACCAAATTTCATCGAACATATTCCGAATCTAGCGCAATCTATAAAAGAATGGTTGGGTCTTACAGGACTAGCGTATCCATTTGAGGACTGGAAGAAGGCTTGCGAAGACAAAGATATTTTCATTTTTTTGACTAGCAAATATAGCAGCTGGTCAAAGGTTGAACCCTCTTTGTTTCGTGGTTTTTCCATATACAAAGAGAAACTTCCAATTATTGTTATCAATGATTCTGATGCACGGGCGGCACAATCTTTTACTCTATTTCATGAAATTGGGCACCTGCTCCGTAAAGAAAGCATAGTTGATGCGACGATGGATGATATTCAACATGGACAGGATTCGGAAGTTTGGTGCAATAAATTCGCTGGAGAAATGTTAATGCCAAAAGATGCTTTTACCGGGGCAATACAAGGATTAAAACTAACTGGACAAGTTAATAGAGATATCATCAGTATAGATGAAAGAGCAAAAACGTTTGAAGTAAGTAGCCATGCATTTGCAGTAAGACTGTTGCAATTAAACAAAATAAATCAGCAACAATATAATGAAATAGCATCATATTTGATTGAAAGATACAGGGCATGGAAAGAACAACAAGGCAAAGCAAACACGCCTATACGGCGTAATATGGCAAAAGAGAAATTACGCCAATATGGCAACATTTACTCTAAAACTATCGTCCAAGCATACCGTGATCAAGAGATTAGCTTGCATAAACTCTGTAAATCTTTTGGATTCAAAAAAGTATCTGATGCCATAACGCTAAAAAACTCAGTATGAGTTACTGTGTAGATGCCAATGTATTTATTACAGCTTGGCACGAAACCTATCCTCCAGATGTGATGTCAGCTCTTTACACGGAGATGGAAAATAAATTATCCAGCAAGATTATTTTAATAAAACCTATTTTCGACGAAATAGAACCTATATTGAATAAAAAGTCGAGAGAACAATTAGAAAATGATCATCCGGTCCGGCTCTGGTTAACGGAAAAATTAAATATTAAAGAGACTCCAATTGATAATGGTGTTAACCAAAGGGCTTTAGAATTAATGAATAAATACGAAACAGACGAAGGGCCAAGGGGGGCAAATAGCGAAGATATTAAATTGATTGCTTTTGCGTCATTAAACACTCATAAGGTTGTTACTCTAGAATCAGAACAAGAGGAGATGCCGAAGAAGAAATCAAATTACAAAATACCTTTAATCTGCCAACAAGAAAATGTTAGATGTATTAATTTTATTGGACTATTAAGAGAATGTAATATAAGTATTTAAACGAGCACTCATAAATATGCCGTCTTCATCATCCCTCATCATCAACTCCCCCTACTCAGTCCCCGCCAAACACTGGGAGTTTATTGACGAAGAGCATCCACCTAAACTCATCGAGGGTCGTCGGCAAGCTGGATATATGATTGCCGACCCGACGGCAAGACCTCATCGGGATCAAGGACGGTTTGTTGAACTGCCGCTGGTGAATCAAATCCGCCAACGCGTTGATGCTTGGCGCAACAAGGGTTATCCGGGAATTACCGGCATTACCAAAACCCTGCTGGAACATTGGAAAGACGATGGGCAACGAGGCTTCCCATTTTTCTTCTGCCAGATTGAAGCCATTGAAACGCTGATATGGTTGGTTGAATCTCATGATTCCGAAAAGACCGGGATAGAGGTGCCAATCGACGGTGGCGAGTTCCACCGCTTGTGTTCCAAACTTGCCACTGGCACCGGCAAGACAGTAGTGATGGCAATGCTGATTGCATGGCAGGCAATTAACCGCGCGACCTATCCCAGAGACAGGCGTTTTTCTCAACATATTTTTATCGTCGCCCCCAATCTTACGGTCCGGGAACGTCTTTCTGTTCTTGACCCGTCAAGCCAGAATGATTATTACAGTGAGTTTGAAGTTGTTCCACGAGGCATGGGTGAAAAACTTCAGCGAGCCAAAGTCCTGATACGAAACTGGCACGCACTAAACTGGGAGACGGAAGAGAAAATAAAGAACAAAAAAAGCGTGGACAAACGCGGCGCAAAAAGCGACGAAGCCTATACCCGTGAAGTGCTTGGAGAGATGGCAACTGCTCGCAATCTGATTGTGATTAACGATGAGGCGCACCATGCTTGGCGTGTTCCCGCCGGGTCAAAAGTGCGCGGCGTAAAAAAAGAAGAGATAGAAGAAGCCACCAAATGGGTTGGCGGGTTAGACCGCATTCATAAAACACGAGGGATTTTGCACTGTTTTGATTTTTCCGCCACGCCCTTTGCGCCATCAGGAAATCAGACCGCCGAGGAAGCATTGTTTGGCTGGATTGTCAGCGACTTCGGATTGAACGACGCCATTGAATCCGGGCTGGTGAAAACGCCGCGCATTGTTGTGCGTGACGATGCGTTGCCAGATGCGAAGACTTATAAATCCCGTCTCTATCACATCTACAGCGATTCTGATGTCAAGGACGACCTAAATCGTAAAGCCGAGCCGCACGAACCGCTACCAGTTTTAGTGCTCAATGCTTACGCTTTGCTGGGGTGGGATTGGAAGAAAACAAAAGAAGAGTGGGATAAGAAGTCTGATCGAGAAACACCGCCAGTGATGATCACCGTTGCTAACCGCACGGAGACAGCAGCAAGAATCAAATACGCTTTTGACAACAAAGACATCATCATTGATGCGCTGTGCGAACGCGAAGGAATGTTGCATATAGATTCAAAGGTATTGAAGCAAGCCGAAGAAAGAGAAATAGAGGCGCAGCCGGTCAAGGCGGACGATGGAGACAGGAAAGGCGACCAGCGGAAGATGACGCAAAAAGAACAAGCGGAGTTGCTCCGCGACCAGGTCAATACGGTTGGGCAGCTCGGTAAGTCAGGAGAAAATATCCAGAATGTCATCTCGGTGGGCATGTTGTCCGAGGGCTGGGATGCGCGCACGGTGACTCAGATCATGGGCTTGCGCGCATTCACCAGCCAGTTGCTCTGCGAGCAGGTCATCGGGCGCGGACTGAGGCGCGCGTCTTATGAAATCAACGAGGATACCGGCCACTTTGACGCCGAGCATGTCAATGTGTTCGGCGTGCCGTTTAGTTTTCTGCCGCATGAAGAAGAGGGTGACAATGACCCGCCACCCGCCACCAACAAAATCACGGTCAAGCCGATTGAGGAAAAAAGAGATTTTGCCATCAGTTGGCCCAATGTCATCCGCATAGATAGAACCCCTTGCCCTGAACTTTCGGTCAACTGGGAGACAATCAAGCTGTTGACGCTTGATACTTCCAAAACTGTGGGGATAGCGGAACTCGCGCCCACGGTAAACAACAAGCCAGATGTTTCCCAAATTAAGGATATAGACCTTGAGAATTTGATGCGAAAACAACGCCGGCAAACTGTCATTTTCAAAGCGGCGCAATCGGTGTGGAAGGAAATGCAACCAAAATGGAAGGCATCACCAGCATTGCTGATGGCGCGGCTTGTCGGGCTTGCCGAGCAGTTTATAAATTCAGACCGCATACAAATAATACCCGCTCTGTTTAATCAGGACGAAAAAAGAAAGCAGCTGGTTATCACCCTCAATATGTCAAAAATCATCCGCCATTTTTGGCAGGCGATAGAATTTAACAACACTGAGAAAAGCGATATTGTTCTTGATAGCGACCATCCTATTTGCTCTACCGGGGATATGCGTCCGTGGCGAACGGGAAAACCTTGCAAAGGCACAAAAAGAAGCCACATTAACTACTGCGTTTTTGATAGCACATGGGAATCGTCTGAATCTTTTGAATTGGACAAGAATAAAGCGGTTGATGCCTGGGTTAAAAATGATCATTTGGGATTTGATGTGCTTTATGTTTACGATGGACTAGTCAAAAAATATCGTCCTGATTTTATTATTCGGTTGAAATCCGGAAATTTTCTTGTGCTTGAAACAAAAGGTCAGCAGACGGATCAGGACGATACCAAACATCTATACATGAGAGACTGGGTTGAAGCGGTGAATCAGCGAGGCGGTTTCGGGCATTGGCAATTCGACGTTTCAAAGACACCGGCTGATATTAAGGATGTCATAGCAACACAAAGCGGTGAGTCGGTTTAGCAATGGATCCAGATGGGATTGACGCGTCCCCTGGCTCTGTGGTGAGCGCGTAGCAACTAACTCCTAACAAACCCCATCAAAATGGTGCGGGTGGCCGGAGTTGAACCGGCACCGCTCGAAAGCGACAAGATTTTAAGTCTTGCGTGTCTACCTATTTCACCACACCCGCACTGACGCCTCATTTTACCGAATGCTGTACCCCAGACAATCAAAATCCGATACTAAAGAGACTGGTGGGAATAGAATCCGGCTGGTATTCATAACTTGTCCAGGAGTGATAAGAGTCATAGTTCCGATGAATTCTGAACGACGCGCATTGTTATACGGTCTGGCAAGTGTTGCCTGCTGGTCCACGGTTGCCACGGCATTCAAGTTGTCTTTATCCTACATTGATATCTGGCAACTAATGTTCTACGCAACGCTCACAGCTACCTTGACGCTGCTGCTGGTGGTAATTCTGCGCTATGGCTTTTCGGTAATGGTGGCATCCTTCAAGCAACACTGGCGGCTCACTATAATCGCTGGACTGCTCAATCCGGTGGTCTATTACATTGTTCTATTCAAGGCTTACGACCTACTACCCGCCCAGGTCGCGCAGTCCATCAATTATACCTGGTCTCTGGTGCTCACCCTGATGGCTGTTTTTTTTCTGAATCAGAAAATTAAAATCGCTGACCTTGCCGCTGCTGGCGTATGTTACGGCGGCGTCTTCCTCATTGCGACCCAGGGTAATTTTGATAGTTTTGTCGGAGTTAATGTCATGGGCATTGGTCTGGCGCTCCTGTCCACTTTCATTTGGGCGGGATATTGGATTCTCAATATGCGTGATCAACGCAAATCGGATCTGGGTCTGTGTTTGAACTTTACTCTAGCCTTGCCCGTCACCTTCCTCTTGTGTATCTACTTTTCAGATATGCGGGTGCCGCTACTGGGTCTGGCAGGGGCGGTCTATGTCGGGCTGATAGAAATGGCAATCGGGTTTCTGTTCTGGTCCTCCGCGCTACGGCTGGCTAAGAATGCATCAAGAATAAACAATCTTATCTTTCTCTCGCCTTTTGTCTCTCTTATTATTATTCATCAGTTTCTCGGTGAGACTATTTACTCGACGACGCTCGCTGGGCTGGTCATGATTGTTTCCGGATTGCTACTGCAACAATATGCTCACAAGGATGGTTATCTTGAATAAAGATAAATGTACCCTAAATATCAAGATGGGTATCGTGCCGTAACTTTTTTGCTTCTCAACAACAGGCAGATAATGCAATGAGTGATAGTGATTCTGACACAACTGAGTTTATCCCGAGAGAAGGGTCTCGGTCTCCGGCAAGGCCTGAAGAAGTCCTGCCAGACACACTGCAACTGATACCAATCAGCGGTAGGCCATTTTTCCCGGTCATGGTGCAGCCCCTGGTAGTGGATAAGACACCCTGGACAGAGTCGCTCAAGATAGTGGTGGAGAGTGCTCACAAACTGATGGCTCTAAGCCTCGCCGCTGCCGGGGATGAGGTTGTACCGAGTCCAAAGCGGGTGTGCAAAATGGGAACTGTCGTCCGGATACATAGGGTGCAGGAGAGCAGCAACAAGTTACAGTTTATTGCCCAAGGCCTGTGTCGCTTTCGGATCAAGAAATGGCTCAGTAAGACACCGCCCTATGTGGTGCAGGTGGAATATCCTGAAGACCTGACCCATGATGGTGATTCTGGCGAACAACGGGACCCACAAATCAGAGCCTACGCCAGCTCTCTGATTAATGTCATCAAGGAGCTGATGGCACTGAACCCTCTCTACAATGAGGAATTGAAGCAGTATCTGAACCACTTTAATCCGAATGAACCTTCGCCGCTTGCTGACTTTGCTGCCGCCATTACCTCCGCAGAAACAGAGGATTTGCAGGGCATACTGGAGACAGTACCGCTACTGCCCCGGATGGAAAAAGTTCTGGTTCTAATCAGCAAGGAATTGGAAGTCGTCAGATTGCAGGCAAAGATTGCGGAAAAAACTCAAGAACAATTGAGTGACCAACAACGGGAATTCTTTCTCCGGCAACAGTTGAAAGTTATCCAGAAGGAGCTGGGGATATCCAAGGACGACCGGGAATCCGATATTGATAAGTTCACTGCCCGCTTGAAGTCCCTCAGGGTGCCAGAGCATGTCCAGACCCGGGTGGATGATGAATTGGAGAAATTACAAATCCTTGAACCTGCCTCAGCGGAATATGGTGTTACAAGAAACTATCTGGACTGGGTGACCTCTGTACCCTGGGGTGTCATGTCAAAAGACCGGCTGGATTTGCAACATGCGCGGACAATTCTTGATCGGGACCATGAAGGTCTGGACGATGTAAAACAGAGGATCATTGAGTTCCTTGCGGTGGGTGTATATCGCGGTGAAATCTCGGGGTCTATCCTGTTATTGGCGGGCCCGCCCGGGGTGGGCAAAACTTCCATTGGCAAATCAATTGCCCAGGCTTTGGGCAGGAAGTTTTTTCGTTTCAGCCTGGGTGGGATGCGTGATGAGGCTGAAATTAAGGGGCATAGAAGGACCTACATAGGTGCCATGCCGGGCAAACTTGTCCAGGCATTAAAAGATGTCAAGGTCTATAACCCGGTCATCATGCTGGATGAGGTTGACAAGATAGGCAGCTCCTACCAGGGCGACCCGGCATCTGCTTTGCTGGAGGTGCTAGACCCGGAACAAAACAGTGAATTCCTGGATCATTACCTGGATCTGCGTATTGATTTATCCAATGTGCTGTTTATCTGTACCGCCAATCACTTTGATACTATTCCGATGGCGCTACTGGACCGGATGGAAACCATTCGGTTGGCGGGCTATCTGACCACGGAAAAGCTGGAAATTGCCAGGAATCATCTGTGGAAACGCCAACTGAAGCGGGCCGGGCTCAGTGCCGGCAAACTGAAAATTTCCGATGCTGCGTTAAAAATGATCATTGAAGGCTATGCCAGGGACGCGGGGGTGCGTTCTCTTGATAAGTTGCTGGCCCGCATTGTCCGGCGCTCCGTGGTTGAATTGTTGGAGGACAGAAAGAAACGCATCTCTATTACAAAAAAAAGTATTGAAGAAAATCTCGGCGCGCCTTTATTCAGGAAACAAAAACCGCGTAACGAAATAGGGGTGGTGACCGGTCTTGCCTGGACCAGGCTTGGCGGTACCACCCTTGTCGTAGAAGCCACCAGGGTCTATAACGATAGAAGGGGATTCAAACAAACCGGACAACTGGGCAACGTGATGCAAGAGTCTGCCCAGATTGCTTACAGTCTCGTGACCGCGAATCTGGCACGACTGGGCGGTGAAGCAGGTTATTTTGATAAGGCAGTGGTGCACCTGCATGTCCCGGAAGGTGCAACCCCCAAGGATGGACCCAGCGCGGGTATTACCATGGCAACTACTTTGCTGTCACTCGCTCGGGGTCATGCTATTAAACCCGACATCGCCATGACCGGTGAGCTGACTCTGACTGGCAGGGTATTAGCAGTCGGTGGCATCAAGGAAAAGGTAGTCGCAGCAAAGCGAGCGGGTGTATCTCATCTCATTCTGCCCGCAGATAACCAGCGAGACTATGATGAATTACCCGAGTATCTGAAAGCAGGTCTCAGCCTGGACTTTGTTGCCGATTACGCTGAAGTTGAAGCAATTTGTTTTCGGTAGGACGGGTTTCAGGGTAGATGGCGGATTTGTATTGCCTCAATACCGGAACCTGCGAGAACATCTGAAATCACCACCACCTTGTCTTGCGTCTGTAAACCAGCGCGTTGTTTTAGCACATCAAAGGCTATTTGCAGAGTCTTTTCCGGATCGTTACTAAATGCTGTCCGGTAGGGTGTCAGGTTACGGTTGAGTACCAATCTTCGGCGCGTCTGTGAGACATTGGTGAAGGCATAGATGCGTACTTTTTGCGGGTGGCAGTTGGTCACAAAGTCTGCCATAAATCCCCGGCGGGTAATCACAACAATACCCTTGGCGTTTAAGGATTCGGCAAGTTGCACCGCCGTGACTGCAAGACTTTGCTTGTCGTTATCGGTGATGAGATGGTCAGTAAAGCCTAGTCCCTTGAATGCTTCGGTGGCTTCGGCTATTTCGACAAGCTGTTCAACACATCTGACCGGATGCTTACCTACGGTGGTTTCCCCGGACAACATGACTGCATCAACTTCTTCATAAATCGCATTGGCGACATCAGTCACTTCCGCCCGGGTAGGGACGGGATTTACTATCATTGACTCAAGCAGGTGGGTGGCAACGATGACCCGTTTACCCCGTTTTGCACAAAGCTCTACGATACCTCGCTGGATATTGGGCAGCTCCGCCGGGTTAATTTCAACCCCCAGATCACCTCGCGCTACCATGATGCCGTCCGATTCATCAATGATCTCTGAGAGGTTGTTCATCCCGGACTGATCTTCAATCTTGGAAATAATTTTGATCTTGCCCGCCTTGTTGCCCAGCAGTGATTTGAGTTCGCGGACATCTCCCGCCTCTCGCACAAATGACAAGGCGATGAAGTCCACCTGATGTTCAATGCCGAAGAGAATATCCGCCTGATCCTTTTTTGTGATGGCGGGCAGGTTGACCCGAATCCCCGGCAGATTGACATGTCGTTTACTTTTCAGCAGGCCTCCGTCTATTACCTTGCAATCTACTGTTCCGGTGTCATTTTTACCCAAGACTTCAAGATTGATAATGCCGTTATCCACTGTGATCCGATCACCGACATTGACGCTACCTAGCAGATCTTCATAGTTGATACGGAAAGACGACTCTTCAACACTGACACTGTCGCGGACGCTGATAGTAATTTTTGCGCCTTTACGAAGTTGCAGATCGTTGGCGAGGTCGCCGGTGCGAATTTCCGGTCCTTGGGTATCAAGTAGCACCGCTATTGGCGACTTGCCTTTCTGGTTCAATGTTTTGACTGATTTGATGACTTTGGCGGCGAAAGGATGATCGCCATGGGACATGTTGAGCCGAACGATATCCATACCGGCGTCTGCCAGACGCTTCAACACGAGGAAGTTTTCCGTAGCGGGTCCAATGGTACAGATGATTTTGGTCTTTCTCATAGGGCAAAGAGGCGTCTAAACAAAGCCCCGTATTTTACCCTCTTCGCGTGTTTTTCCCAATAACCTTGCCATCAATTTCACCGCCATCTCTCAAGCCAACCGCGCAAACTATCTTGTCTGTTAATTGCTTTCAGGTGTCCGCAATCAGACTAGTCTAGAATGTTGAGGCACCTGTCTCATATCTGGTTGCGCTTCAAATGACATTAAATGAAATGAAAGATCGTTTCGCGCCCGCGATTGAAGAGATGATCAACAGCTGTCGCATAACCGATGAGTTTATTGACAAGGAGCGCTTTCAGGTACTCATTGCAACGATTTGGGGTAATGCAGTTCTTGACCCGGCGCGTACCGGTATTGAAGAAGCCGACCTGAGCAATCTCCATGATCTTCTGAACGAGCAGCTCAGCCAGCTTCTCGGCACGGGAGCCAGCGTGACCAGTTGTTATGAATTTATTATGAGTAAATCTGGAGAGGACAGCCTGAAAAGACAAGAGGTGTCCAGTCGACACCGGGAGTTTCTGCATTACTTTGCGGGATTGATTCTTTCACAGGCACCGGGGAAATGAGAAGTATGCAACATCTTGCGGCGGCACCGGGGCAAACAGGGAAAAGATACTAGTCAATAGCGGCGCTCAGGGTTGTCCCGATTTGTTGCTGTAAAACAAGATCGCAGACCGGATCCAGATCAGTGGGCTCGGCGTTGATGATTACCAGCCGGGCACCCTTGTGTTTGGCAAGACGAGGGAAGTCTGCCGCAGGATAGACACTGAGGGAGGAGCCTATCGCCATGAACAGGTCGCAGTTGAGCGATGCCTTTTCAGCGAGTTGCATTGGTTTGACCGGCATGGCTTGACCAAAAGAAATGGTGGCGGACTTCACGATACCGCCACACGCATCACAGTAGGGGATGCTGTTCTGAGCAAGGAAAGCGCGTTTGATGTCTGCAAGTTCATACCGCTGCTCACAGTCCAGACACTTGGCATAACCTGCGTTACCGTGGAGTTCAATCACCTGATCTTCCGGGGTACCAGAACGTTGGTGTAAGCCGTCAACGTTCTGCGTGATGACCCAGTGAACCTTCTTCGCCCTGACCAGGCTGGTGATAGCCTGATGTCCGGCATTGGGTTCAGCATTCGTCAACTTTTCATCACCGGAAAATTTCCGTTGCCAGGATTCCCGGCGGACTTCTTCGGAGGCGATGAATGCAGAAAAATCTATTGGGGTCATTGTTTTCCAGATTCCATCCGGACCCCGGAAATCAGGAATGCCTGATTCGGTTGAGATACCGGCACCGGTAAAAACCGTAATTTTCTCGCTTTCCAGGATCATGGCGCGAAGCCGGGCAATGCCTTCTGGTAGATCCGCCATGGGGTTATCGGTAGCAGTCATGGCGCAGCGCCGTCTGCCGCGCGTTTGTTCAAAGCCGGGAAGGCACGGGGGGGACCCTCTTTCAGCCTCGCAATGACCCGTGCCGCACATTGTTCGGGGCTTAGCCTGGAGGTATCCACCTCAATGTCATAGCAGTCGTGTCTATGGCATGTTTCAAAATGTCCAGCCGCGGTGCCGGGGAACCTGCCGGGGCGCCTGGCTTCACGCTGATTGATGGTTTCTATCGGACAGCGAACCCCGACGAAATAAACAGTGATATGGCGCAGGACATCAAGGTAATCCACAAGGAATTCAGGGTCCAGGATGATGTCGTCAATAATCACATTATTCCCTGCCTGGGCCATGGCTTTGATGCCCCGGCGCATCCCTTGCAGCATTTGTTTCCCGGCAGTGCCGAATTTGATCCGAGTGTAAATCTTCTTCGCGTCATGTTTTTTAGTGCTGGCATTTCCCTGGTCATTGTTGATGCTAGCCACCGGCACAACATTCAGCCCCAATTGACCAGGCCTGCCCGCCGGTGAGTTAAGACCCCGGTACTGTGCCGGCAAACCATCTCTGAACTGGTCCAAGGCGATATGCTGATAGGGCACAGGCAACCGCTCTTGCAGTTCATGTGCAAGGGTTGTTTTCCCGGCACTAGAAGTACCGTTGAGAAAAATTACCGTACCTGAGGACATCTTCCCTGACCCTGGCAGCTCAGGCCCGGTCACCTGAGCCAGGAAATTGCTGACAGACCGCAATCACCCGATTGACATCTTCAGTGGATATATCTCTGTGCATGACCAGTCGCTGGGTTGAAACGATAATGTCATGTTCCGCCAGCCAGGCGCGTAATTGATCAAATCTATCTGCTGGCAGGTCAAGAAAGACCATATTGGTCGCCGCGGTTAGCGCTGCGGTGCCTTCTCTGCCAAGCCCCGTAATCAGGGACAGGGCAGCGGCAAGTAGCGAAGCGTGATGATGATCTTCCGCCAGCCGGTCAAGATGATGCTTGAGTGCGTAGATACCTGCCGCTGCGAGAACCCCTGCCTGACGCATGCCCCCACCTAGCATCTTCCGCCATCGCCTGGCACTGGCGAGAGTCTCCGCGCTCCCCACCAGCACCGAGCCCACTGGCGCACCAAGCCCCTTGGACAGACAGATTGAGACGGTATCAAAGTGTTGAGCAATCTGTGTCACCGCCACTGATTGATAGATTGCTGCATTGAATACACGCGCTCCGTCAAGGTGTTTGGCGAGCTTCCGACTGTCTGCGAAATCTGAAAATTCTGCCAGATAATCCAGTGAAAGCACCTTGCCGCTCTGCGTATTTTCCAGACAAAGCAACCGGGTCCTGGCGAAGTGAATGTTATCCGGTTTGATAACCTGTTCAATCAGCGGCAGTTCAAGTTCACCACGATCATTGAACAGGATGGGCTGCGGTTGGATACCGCCGAGCACAGCACCGCCACCGGCTTCCAACTGGTAGGTGTGTGCCTCTTGACCGGCGATGTATTCGTCACCTCTCTGACAATGGCTGAGCAGTGCCAGCAGATTCCCCTGGGTGCCGCTGGTGACGAATAATCCTGCTTCTTTGCCGGTCATACTCGCGCAATATTGCTCCAGTTCATTGACCGTCGGGTCCTCCCCATAGACATCATCACCCGTCTTCGCCTTTACCATGGCTTGTAGCATGTCCGGGGAAGGGCGGGTTACTGTGTCGCTTCTTAGATCAATCAATGTGATACCTTTGCATGGTAAAACAGGGACCCAGTCCAGATTGTCAGACCAGTCCCCTAATGTGTAATCTGTGAGTAATCAGGCACTCAGTGTATAACAGATTGATGATATGTATACCGGCATAGTCCAGGCGCTGCAACCAGTCAGGTCTCTTGAAAAGAAAGAGGGGCTTTACACTTTTTCTATTGAAATGCCTAAAGATTTGTTGCTCGGGTTGGACCTGGGTGCCAGTGTCAACATCAACGGGGTCTGTTTCACGGTGACTCGAATTGCGGGCAATGAAGTGTTTTTTGATGCCATCAGGGAAACCCTGGCCCTATCCAACATCCGCCTGCTGGAGCTGGGTAGCCTGGTGAACCTAGAAAGATCCGCCAGGCAGGGTGTAGAAAAGGGTGCAGAGAAGGGCGCAGAGATAGGCGGGCATCTGCTGTCCGGTCATGTCACTGGCACGGCATCGGTGCTCAGTCTTGACACTGGGGAGAATCATCGTCGCCTGACCTTTGACAGCGATCCTGGGTGGCGGAAGTTTATATTTGAAAAGGGCTTCCTGGGCGTTAACGGTGCCAGTCTCACCATCGCTGCCCTGGACCGCAGCACCGGGCAATTCAGCATCAATCTCATCCCGGAAACCCTGGCAAGGACTAATTTTCCCCTGCTTCAACAAGGCGACCTGGTCAACATAGAAGTTGATGCTCAGACCAGAAGCATCGTTGAAACGGTGGAGAGAATCATGGCCGAAAGGACCTCAGGGGGAAGCGATTGAACCCACCTGGCACAGCATTTAATGCTCCCTGGTTTGAAGACTTCTCGGTCGGTGACGAGTTTAACCAGGTCCCTGCGGTGACTATCCATGAAGGCTACACAGCGCTACATCAAAGTATCTTTGGTGACCGAGCCTGTCTCTATCTTGACCAGCCCCTCTGCCAAGCAGTTACCGGACAGAAAAGACTTCTGGTCAATCCATCATTGGTGACTAACATCGCTATAGGGCAGAGCACTTTACCGTCCCAGCGGGTGATGGGTAACCTCTTCTATCGTGGTCTGCGTTTTCATCGTCCCGTCTTTACCGGCGATACCCTGACGACCAGCACCAGGATCCTTGGACTCAGGCAAAACACCATCAAGCCTGGCAGGGCAGCGTCGGGCATGGTGGCGCTGGAGGTTGGCGTGACCAATCAAGACAATGAGACCGTCATGCGCTTCTGGCGTTGCCCGATGATTCCTTGTCGTGACCCTGACGCAGATACGGGGCAGGCGGATGACTTCTCCATCATGCCAGAACACCTTAGTGATGCGGACATCATGGAGAGCCTGCCTGACTGGAACCTTGAACCCCTGACGGCACGGATGGCGAGACGGATCTATGCGCCGGGGATGCAGCTTCGCCTGGAGGCGAGGGACACGGTGACCTCGGCACCGGAACTGGTTCGTCTGACACTCAACCTTGCCAT
This sequence comes from Gammaproteobacteria bacterium UBA6724, assembly GCA_002454165.1. Taxonomy (GTDB): domain Bacteria; phylum Pseudomonadota; class Gammaproteobacteria; order Pseudomonadales; family Azotimanducaceae; genus UBA9659. Next base: position 47,467 of record DKIG01000053.1, on the reverse strand, counting down.
GACGCACACTGATGCCAGTCGCAGTGTCTATCGCCGTCGCCTGGTCTATGGTGGTCATACTCTGGGCATAGCCGCTGCCCAACTTTCAAGAGTCGTACCTGATATCGCCAGCATTCTTGCCTGGTATAAATGCGACCATCTCGCGCCGGTGTTTGAGGAGGATATCCTGAGCAGTCTCATCACCATCCATGAGGTGCGCCAGGCAAGCATAGGCCGGCTGGCGAAAATACAACTAGAAGTATTTGCGGAACGCGCCCTTGATAGAGCGGTTCAGAACCAAGAGACCGGGGCCGGCGAGGCGAACGAAAAAGTCCTTGATTGGCGCCTGGCGGCACTGCTGGGATAAGGCGAGATTATGTCAGAAGGGATATTAAAGGGTATGCGTATCATTGAGGGTTCAGCCTTTGTGGCTGCACCGCTCGGCGGGATGACGCTGGCCCAGTTAGGGGCTGATGTCATCAGATTTGACCCCATAGGTGGCGGGCTGGACTATCATCGCTGGCCGGTCAGTGGCGCCGGCCAGAGTCTGTTCTGGGCTGGGATGAACAAGGGGAAACGCTCTATTGAAATTGACATCAACCATCCCGAAGGCAGGGAAATTATCAGCCGTCTGATTGCCGGTACCAGCGATGCGGACGGGATCTTCCTGACGAACTTTCCGGAGCGGGGTTGGCTAGCTTACGACACCCTGACTCAACGTCGTAGAGACCTGATATATGTCAACATACTTGGCGATAGGCGCGGCGGCTCGGCAGTGGATTACACGGTGAATTGCGCTGTTGGTTTTGCCCTGGCGACGGGTGATCCGACCAGGGATGAGCCTACCAACCATTTGCTACCAGCCTGGGATAACATCACTGGACAGATGGCGGCGGTGGCACTCCTGGCTGCTGACCGACACAGGCATATCACTGGCGAAGGGCAATTGGTGACGCTTGCTCTAAAAGATGTGGCGGTTGCTACCACAAGCAACCTGGGCAACATCGCTGAGGTTGTAATCAACGACGAAGACCGCAAGAAAACAGGCAACTATCTCTATGGTGCCTTTGGACGAGATTTTGTGTCCAAAGATGATGTCAGGGTGATGCTGGTCGGTCTGACGCCAAGACAATGGCGGGGCATTACGAAAGCCATGAAGATAGCGACGCCGCTCCAGCAATTGGAAGAGGAGATGGGTCTAGATCTGGCAAAGGAAGGGGATAGATACCAGGCAAGACAGGAGATAGCCCGCATGATAGGTGATTGGTTCGCAGCCCATGAGTATCAATCCATCTGTCGGCTCTTTGATGAGCATGGGGTCTGTTATGGTCCCTATCGTAGCTTTCGTGAGATGGTTGAGCAGGACGAGGACTGCTCCCAGGATAATCCTATGATGGCGCAGATACATCAGCCCGGTATTGGCGATTACATCGCTTCTGGGTCGCCCATCCGATTCGCCAAGAGTCACAATCTCAGCGTCAAGACGGCACCCCGACTTGGCGAGCACACAGAAGAGATACTCAAGGATGAACTGGGTTACACGGATGCCGAACTTGGCAAACTGATGCAGCAAAAAGTTCTCGCTCAGCACCTGGCAGATTAACAGACACTTCCAGTTGCATCCCATGCCTGGTGCCCATACCAGATGCCGGTTTATGCTAGAGTAGGCGCAATGTAACGAGCCCCGGTGAGCAAAGTTGTTTGACCTGATTCAAGCTGGCGGATGGTTGATGTTGCCCATCATTTTCTGTTCAGTCATTGCGGTTGCGATCTGTGCTGAACGATTTTGGGTGCTGAGAAGCAATCTAGTAGCCCCGCGCCATCTTTTCACCCAGCTATGCCATTGGCGTAGCAACAATGAGTTAGACAGTCGCCGGCTCCAGGAATTGCGCAACGGTTCTCCTCTGGGGCAGATACTTGCTGCCGGCATAGGCGCGCAAGATCTTGGGCGTGACGGTATGAAGGAATCCATTGAAGAGGTTGCCAATCAGGTCGTCCATGAGCTGGAACGGTACCTGAATACCCTTGGCAGCATCGCTTCTATTACGCCGCTACTGGGTCTGCTCGGTACAGTCATCGGTATGATTAAGGTCTTCACATCCATCAAACTTGAGGGCATATCTAACGCCAGCCTCCTGGCAGGCGGCATATCAGAAGCGCTGATTACAACGGCTGCTGGCATTACTGTTGCCATCCCGGCATTATTTTTCTATAGATTTTTTCAAAGAAGAGTGGATGAACTGGTCGTTAACATGGAACAGGAAGCATTGAAACTGGTGGCTGTATGCGATACAGACGAGATGACGAACAACCATGCCCGAAGTAACCCGGTGCTTGACAGGTGAAGTTCGCCAGGCGACAGCGCCAGGAAGCAGAAATAAACCTGACACCACTCATTGATGTAGTCTTTCTGTTACTTATTTTCTTTATGGTGTCCACTACATTTACCAGGCAGACGCACCTTTTGATTAATTTGCCGGTATCAAGTTTGCTGGCAAACACAGATAGGATGAACCAAATAGAAATTACCATCACCCGGCAGGGTGATTATGCGGTCAACGGCGTGCCTCTGGTTGACCGAGATGCTGCCACACTGAGCGCGGCTATAGAAGTTGCCAGCCATGGCGACGAGTCAATCCGGATGGTGATTAGTGCCGATGCTGCCAGTCCCCACCAGGCGTTGGTCACGGCTATGAGCCTGGCGAGAGAACTTGGTTTCACGCAACTGCAACTCACCACAACACCGCCAGATTAACAGTGTCCGACCAGACCACCCATTCAGACATCAGGATATACAGGCGTCTTCTGTCCTATGTATTGCCCTACTGGGGTGCCTTTCTGCTCAGTATCCTTGGCTTCCTCCTCTACTCGGCGGCGAATGTCTCATTTGTGCAACTTGTCAGCTACATAGTCGATTCATTACAACTAGGAGGAGGTAGTCCGAACTTTGAGATTACTGAATTCATGCAGCGGCTCTTCGGTGAGCCGGACAACCTTAACCGGGTCATCATTCCGGGTATGATTGTCGTCATCGCCTTTATGAGGGGCTTGGGTCACTTCATCGGCAACTATTATATCGCCCATGTTGCTACCAGCCTGGTACACAATCTGCGCTGCCAATTATTTAATCGTTTGTTGGCCGTGCCGAGTGCGTTTTACGACAAACAACCCATGGGACACCTGATCGCCAAGGTGACCTACCATGTTACCCAGGTGACGGGCGCCGCCACCGATGCGGTGCGGACTATCATTAGAGAAGGCTTCACCGTCATTGGCTATCTCGGGTTTCTCTTGTATCTGAATTGGCAGTTGACATTCATATTTATCCTGGTTGCACCCGGGATTGCCCTGCTGGTCAGTTTCGTTGGCAGGCGTTTCCGCCGCATCAGCACCCGCATACAAAATTCCATGGGCGATGTGACCCATATAGTCTCTGAGGCTATACAGGGCTACCGTGAAGTCAGGATTTTTGGCGGTAGCAGTTATGAAAAAATCCGTTTTGAAAAGGTAAGTCGAGATAACAGACGACAATCAATGAAGATGGTGGTGACCTCTTCTCTATCCACTCCAGCGATACAACTGGTAGTATCTTTTGCCCTCGCACTCCTGGTCTGGTTGGTGCTGGACCCCGCATTACTTGCTGACATGACACCCGGGAAGGTCGTCGCCTTCATCACAACCGGTGGTCTGATTGCGAAGCCCGTGCGTCAGCTGTCTGAAGTCAACGCCACGATACAGAAAGGTCTGGCTGCCGCCGAAGACATTTTTATCCTGTTTGATGAAGATGTAGAAAAGGACAGAGGACAACGACAAATCGACCGGGTAGCAGGGCGTGTGGAATTCAAAAATGTGAGTTTCAGTTACCAGCCCGGGCAGCCAGATGTATTACGCAATATCAGTTTTGAAGTGGCACCAGGGGAAACAGTCGCCCTGGTGGGCAGGTCCGGCAGCGGCAAGACGACACTCGCTAGCCTCATTCCCCGATTTTATTCGCCTACTCAGGGCGAAATACTGATTGATGGTCATCCCATTGAATCCTATCAACTGGAGAACCTCAGGACGCATGTCGCCACCGTTAGCCAACAGGTGGCACTGTTCAACGATACGGTCGCCCGCAACATAGGCTATGGGGCGCTACAGGGTGCCGATGAGAGAGAAATAATAGCGGCAGCAAAAAAAGCCTATGCCTATGACTTTATCAATGCCCTTGAAGATGGATTTCATACCCCGGTGGGTGATGACGGTGTCTTGTTATCTGGAGGCCAGCGTCAGCGACTGGCGATAGCCAGGGCATTTCTGAAAGACGCTCCTATATTGATACTTGACGAAGCAACTTCTTCACTTGACGCGGAATCGGAAAGATTTATCCAGGCGGCGCTGGAAGCGGTGGTCAAGGGTCGCACCACATTTATCATCGCGCATCGTCTCTCAACAATTGAAAAAGCAGACAGAATATTTGTCATTCAGGACGGCATGATTCAAGAGCAGGGTACACACAGGGAACTGCTTGATAAAAAAGGTTTATACGCGCAACTGCATGATCGCAAGGAGATTATCCCGAAGACACCGAACGCGAATGATGTATCGCCCGGCACCGGCAAGCAGCTGGCTATTCGTCACCATGGGCGCGGAGTTGTCCCTTCCGCTCTGCTGGTCAATGCCTGGTATCGGGACGCCTTCTGGTTAAAACTCATGTTGCCTCTAGCCATCCTCTATCAACAACTTGCGAAGTGGCGCCGCAGGTGGCTGACATCAAGACCGAGATGGAAACCACCCGTACCGGTGATTGTTGTGGGGAACATCAGTGCTGGCGGTACCGGTAAGACGCCGCTCGTCATTGCCCTGGTCAATCATCTCAGGGCACGCGGATTGAATCCGGGCGTCGTCAGTCGTGGCTACGGTGGCAGGTCTCAATCCTATCCGCTTGAGGTCTGTGGCACTTCTACCGCCGAGGAAGTAGGTGATGAACCGCTGATGATTTTTAATCGGACCGGCTGTCCGGTTGTTGTTGACCCGGACCGAGTGAGAGGGACGCGTTATCTATTGGAAACCCATGAATCCGATCTGGTTATCACGGACGATGGTTTGCAACACTATGCGCTGGACCGGGATATTGAAATAGCCGTTATTGATGGGGAGAGGGGGTTAGGCAATGGCCTGTGTTTACCTGCCGGACCTCTGCGTGAGCCTCCTTCCAGGCTACAGGAAGTAGATCTGGTGCTGGTCAATGGCGGCACAGGTCGGCTCAGCCTGGATACTCAGGTCCAAACGCAAACCATGCAACTGGTCCCCACCAGACTGGTTGACATCAGGACCGGCGAGTCATTTCCCATTGAGAAATCAATAGAGAAGATACACGAGAAGATAGGTAGCAAGACTCTGCATGCGATAGCGGGGATTAGTCACCCGGCACGATTTTTCACCGCTCTGGAGAGGCTAGGTTGGGTCGTGATCCCGCATGTATTTTCAGATCACTATCATTTTGATATGAACGAGTTTCTGTTTGATGACGAGTATCCTGTTATTATGACCGAGAAGGATGCCGTAAAATTCGATAAGCCACTCAGACTGCCTGGCACCTTCTGGTACCTTGAAGTGACGGCGGAATTGAATTTTGATTATTTCGACCAGCTGCTTGATAACCGGTTAATTATCCCTGGCAAGGCGGTCTAGGGAACACACATTCTACGGGCATTTACTATGGCAATAGATAAAAAACTTCTGGCTATTCTGGTATGTCCTCTGTGTAAAGGTGAACTGGTCTATGACCGGGAAGCAGATGAGTTGATATGCCATACGGATCATCTGGCATTTCCGATTAAGGATGATATTCCCATCATGCTTGAATCCGAAGCAAGACCCCTGACACCCGGCTAGTCTTCCCCGGTGCCAACTTGTCATGTCCTTCTACATCATCATTCCGGCGCGATATGAGTCAAGTCGATTTCCAGGCAAACCGCTCATAGACATCAGGGGCAAAACTATGCTCCAACGCGTCTATGAACAGGCGTGCAAGAGTCGTGCAAAAAAAGTATTCGTGGCAACTGATGATGAGCGCATTACAGATGCCGTGAAAGGCTTTGGTGGTGAGCCGGTTGCCACTTCTTCTGAGCACCTCTCAGGCACGGACCGAATCCATGAAGCGGCGATGCTCGTCGGGCTGGGGGACGAGGATATAGTGGTGAATCTTCAGGTAGATGAACCGCTGATTTCTCCCGGCATCATCAATCAGGTTGCCGGTTATCTTTCAGACCCGGAGATCAACCTGGCTACATTGAAAGCACGCATCACCCAGGTCTCAGCGGTGTTTGATCCCAACATCGTCAAGGTAGTGACGGATTCCCAAGGCTGGGCATTGTACTTTTCAAGAGCCCCGGTGCCCTATTTGCGGGATGACCGGGCAGGACGTGATGCACTGGCTCTGGTTGCTGATACCAGATGGTTTCAGCATCTTGGCATCTATGCCTATAGACTGTCCCTGTTGAAACAGTTTGTGACCTGGCAAAGAAGCGAACTTGAAACAACGGAAAAACTTGAGCAATTACGGGTGCTGGATAATGGCGGTAAGATTTTTGTCGGCATGACTGAGGACAGACTTCCTCCCGGCATTGATGTGCCTGAGGATGTTGCGAGAACACTTGAGTATCTGGATACTGAATGCCAGGCAAAGAGGTGCTAAGGATGGGTTTGACTCTTGTCGTCAAGGAAGAATGTGCGACCTGCCAGTGGCTCCTGCCCCTGTTTGAAAAACTGCAGGCAGAGCATAATGTGTCAATCTACAGTCAGGATAATCCCGATTTTCCCCAGGGACTTGATGTCCTGGATGACCGGGAGCTTGCCTATTCCTGGCGAATGAACATAGAGATAGTCCCCACCTTGATTGCGACCCATGATGGTGCCGATGAGCGCAGGGCAGTGGGTTGGGTGCGTAGCGAATGGGAAGCCGTGATTGGCGCTAGCCTGGATTTTGATGGCCCTGACTTTCGCCCTGGATGCGGGTCCCTGACTCAGGATCCTGGTATGCCGGAGAAACTCGCCGCCCGCTATGATGCGGACAAGTTAAAGTCGCGCAAACTCAGCCTCGGGAATGAGGAAGACGAGATTGAAGCCTGTTTTGAGCGCGGCTGGTCAGATGGTCTGCCTTTGGTGCCGCCCACTGAGCAACGCGTCTTGCAAATGTTAACCGGCATCAAGCGCTCACCAGACGAAGTCATAGGCATGGTCCCGCCTGACCTTGCTGAATGCAACATCGAAAAAGCCGCCATCAATGCGGTCATGGCTGGCTGCAAACCAGAGTATATGCCGGTGCTGGTCACGGCTATTGAAGCCGCCTTGCAAGACGAATTCTGCATGCATGGTCTCCTGGCGACGACCTACTTTTCCGGACCCATGATCCTGGTGAATGGACCCATCAGCAGAGCCATAGGAATGAACGCCCGCGGCAATGTTCTTGGCCAGGGAAATCGGGCGAATGCCACCATCGGCCGTGCCTTGCAACTGGTGATTCGTAATGTTGGTGGAGGCAAGCCTGGCGGAGTAGATCGTTCCGTCTTTGGCAATCCTGGCAAGTACACCTTCTGCTTCGCTGAAGATGAGACAAATTCCTGCTGGGAATCTCTGGCGGTAGAAAAGGGTTTTCCAAAAGATGCGTCCACTGTGACCCTCTTCGCCGCAGATGGTATGCAGGGCATTGTTGACCAAAGGTCGCGTAGTCCCGAATCACTCAGCAAAACCTATGCGGCAGCCTTGCGTGTGGTCGGTCATCCTAAGATGGCAATGGCGGCTGACGCCTTCCTGATTATTTCACCGGAGCATGAACGCGTATTCAAACTTGCTGGCTGGTCAAAACAGCAAGTCAAGACGCATATCCTGGAATTGCTGACAATCAAGGGTGAATCATTGATCACCGGCGCTGGCGGTATTGCTGAAGGCATACCTGAAGTATTTGCAGACAGTGATATTCCGAAGTTTCGCGATGGGGGATTTAATATCGTCAGAGCGGGTGGCAGTGCTGGTATGTTTTCGGCGGTTATCGCTGGTTGGGGAGCGAGTGGTCAGATGGGTAGCGTCCCCGTGACCCGACAAATTCCAGCCGAGACCATTCTCGGCTAGTGGGTGTTTGATGAGGATTATTTT
>DKIG01000053.1:0-39339 GCA_002454165.1 Gammaproteobacteria bacterium UBA6724 | reverse complement strand
GACAGTCAGTTGTTCGTGATAATATTTTTTCAACATCAAGGAGAGAAATATGACCATCATTTTGGATCCAACTTCTGAATCCGCCCCGGAATTCCGAGCACCATTACCAAGACCGGCATCTCTTGATGACATGACAGTGGGCTTGCTTGATATTTCCAAGCCTCGCGGGGATGTCTTTATAGACCGTCTTGAAGATTTGCTGGGACAACGTGGCGTTGCCACCAAGCGCTACAAAAAGCCAACATTTGCCCGGGTCGCACCGATTGAATTGAAACAGCAGATAGTGACCGAATGTGACCTGGTGATTGAATCCCTTGCCGACTGAGGCTCATGTACGTCGTGCAGTTTGCATGACATTATGGACCTTGAGAGCAGGGGCATACCGGGAGGTTTTGTGGCTTCAGACGAGTTTGTTCAGGCGGCCGCAGCTCAGGCGGAATCCCTGGGTTTTGATCCCTACAAGGTGTTTGTTGAGCATCCCATTCAGGACCGGACGGATGAGGAAATGCAGGATCTTGCTGAACGGGCATTTGAGGATGTTTTGGCGATGATTCTGGACAAGACTGGCAAGTGAAGCTGAAACAAGATGTTGACCTGAGAGGTCATAATACTTTCAGGTTACCCGCACGGGCGCGCTATTTCACCGCCGTCCAAACGCAGGATGAACTCATGGCAGGGCTTGCCTTTGCCAAGAAGCGAAATCTCAGGGTCTATGTACTTGGCGGCGGCAGTAATGTCATTTTTACCGGGAATCTTGATGGTCTTGTGATTCTGGTGGAATTAAAGGGCATCTCATTCCAGGCGGATACTGTCCAGGCGGCCGCCGGTGAAAACTGGCATGCCCTGGTACAAAAAACCCTAGACCAGGGTTTGTTTGGTCTGGAAAATCTTGCCCTGATTCCCGGCTCTGTCGGTGCCGCACCCATTCAGAATATCGGTGCCTACGGCCTAGAACTGCGTGAACGATTTGCCCGATTAACCGCCGTGCACCGTAGCACTCTGGAGACCCGTTGCTTCCTGTCGGAGGATTGCGAATTTGATTATCGCTACAGTGTGTTTAAGGGACCTGAGGCAGAAAACTGGGTGATTACTGACCTGACCCTGACGCTCAGTCATCTTGATAAACCGGTACTAAGCCACGAGGGTTTGCAACATTTGCTGGAATGCCAGAAAGTTGAACCGAATGCTCGGTCGGTGGCGTCTGCTGTCATACAGATGCGCCGCCAAAAACTTCCCGAGCCGGAACAGATTGGTAATGTCGGGAGTTTTTTTAAAAATCCTGTGCTATCCGTCACTGTCGCCAAGCACCTGAAAACCGCCTTTCCTGCCATGCCTTTCTTTGCGCTGGATGCTCGCGTCAAGTTGCCAGCAGCCTGGCTGATTGACCAGGCTGGTCTGAGCGGCAGGGCAGTGGGCGACATTCAGGTATCAAAGCAACATGCGTTGGTGCTAATCAACAAGGGCGGAGGCAGGGCTGAGGATCTGCTACAACTCCTTGCCGAAATTGTCTCGGTGGTCCGGTCAAAATACGGCATTGACCTTGAGCTGGAACCGGTTTTTTACCCCTAAATTGCTCAAGAATTATCCCTGATAATCCTTCACTGGGAGATCCGTCTCTCGTTGCTCTTCGGCAGAAGAGCCATATCGCGGAGCATTGCTTACCCGACCCGGTCGGGACTCGCGGAGTGCGTGCAAGTGATATCAGCCTTATCGGAGGCTCTGGAAACATCGGCAGGGATAGTGTCATCAACGGCTGGAGAGATGTCAGTGGAGACCGAGCTATCAACGAGGACAGGACCCTCATAGGGCAGGGAGGCCTGTGCAGGGGTGAAGCATCTGTCAGAGCAACGGGCGCAATTACGGGTGATGTTATGTTTCAACCGGGCTGTCTTGCACTTGGCTACGTCGCTTCTGTTTGGACCGCTGACGATTGCCCCGATTTCGCTTGTCCAAATTTTCTTTTAATGGCTCATCCGAGCCTGGCGGAGGCGGCCCATCGTTGCGTTTTTCTCCCAGGCTACTCTTGTCATGGGAACTATCAGTAGGAGTGTTTGAGCCCTCGCTGCTTTTGTTGTCACTCCTGCCAGGATTGTCACGATTTCCTGATTGATTATTGCGCCCCCCTTGTCTGCCAGACCTTCTCTGGGCATTTCCCCGGTCGTTTTTCCCACTCCTATCAGCGTTTCTGATATTGCCTCTGTTGCGGTTATCGCCTGGTCTTCTTGCTCTGGTCCGGGCATCTGTTTTTTGCGCTGAGCTACCGAAGAGGGCACCGATGACCCGCGAAAACCACCCGGGTCCGGTCCTTTGACTGGTCCTTTTCTGCCATTTTCGGCTCGGCTTCATGGCCGCCATGGACGTGGGCACAACAGCCTTGACTGCTGCTTTTTGAGGGCTAGGTGGCGCCACTCTATCAGCGCTATAGTCTTCAGGTTTTACCGGGCTGTTTATTTCATAACTGGCTTCACCCGCCCCTACGTCCTGAGCCCGGATGCGTTCTACCTTGTAGTGGGGCGTCACCATCTGTGGGTCAGGCAGTAGCAGCACTCGCACGCTGTTCTGTTGCTCAATCTCAGCAAGCAGAGTGCGCTTTTCATTGATTAAGAATGAAGCAACGCTGACCGGAAGGAAGGCTCTGATTAGTGTGTCGCTTTCTTTCAGTGCTTCTTCCTCAATCAAACGGATGATTGCCAGGGCCGAGGACCTGATGTCTTTGATAGTACCGAGACCGCTACAACGTGGACAAACCACACCGCTGGTTTCCCCGAGGGAAGGGCGCAATCTTTGGCGTGACATTTCCATGAGACCGAAGTTAGAGATCTTGCCAGTCTGTATTCTTGCCCGATCAACTTTCAAGGAGTCGTACATCTGTTGCTCAACCAGCCGCTGATTTTTGATGGATGACATGTCAATGAAATCAATGACGACCAGACCACCAATATCCCTCAGCCTGAGATGTCGGCAAATTTCCTCTGCCGCTTCAAGGTTAGTATTCAGGGCGGTTTCTTCAATATCAGCACCGCGGGTCGCTCTGGCGGAATTAATATCAATGGCTACCAGCGCCTCTGTCTGGTCAATGATCAGCGAACCACCGGACGGCAACCGGACCTCCCGCTGGAAGGCTGACTCAATTTGCCGTTCAATCTGGTAGCGGCTGAAGAGTGGCATGTCATCCTCATAAAACATGCACCGAGACTTAAACCGCGGCATGACCTGATTGATAAACTTCTTCGCCTGAGTAAAGGATTCCTGAGTATCAAGCAGGACTTCGCCTATATCATCACGCATATAATCACGGATTGCCCGGGTGATGACATCATTGTCCTGATAAATAAGAAATGGCGCTTCGCGTGTCTGGGCAGCAGTTGTAATCTCTTCATAGAGGCGGACCAAATAGTCCAGGTCCCATTGCAGTTCTTCTATGTTCCGCTCTACGCCAGCGGTGCGCACAATCACGCCCATGTTGTCCGGTATATTGAGCTGGGACAGCATCTCTTTTAGCAGGTCACGGTCATCACCTTCTATTTTCCGTGAAATACCGCCGGTTCTTGGATTGTTGGGGGTCAGTACCAGATAACGACCCGCCAAACTGCAAAAGGTGGTGAGGGCTGCTCCCTTGTTGCTACGCTCTTCCTTGACGACCTGGACGATGAGTTCCTGGCCCTCCTGCATCCGATCCTGGATATTCATCTGGTCTTGTGGGTTGGATGCCTGGGTTGAGTAGCATTCTTGGGATATTTGTTTGAAAGGAAGGAAGCCGTGCCGGCCGCTACCAAAATCAACGAAAGCGGCTTCCAGGCTAGGTTCCAGCCGGGTAATCCGCGCCTTGTAGATGTTGGATCTTTTTTGCTCTCGGCCTCGACTTTCTATGTCCAGGTCGTAGAGTTTTTGTCCATCAACCAGGGCAATACGCAACTCTTCATCGTGAGTTGCATTGATCAGCATTCTTTTCATTACGATTCACACCTATTTCAGGCATCCTGAAAAAAGCGAAAGTGAATCGTCAAATCCTGGTTATTTTCAATCCTGAAAGCTCTGTCGCTCTTCCTTGCTGCCTAATAGATAAGTGGCTAGAACAACAGCCGAGCCTCTTGTTGCGCAAGTAGCGACGTCTTCCCAATTTCCAGAAATCACAAAGGATGTGCCGGAAAAAGGTTAGTGTTGAAAAAGCCTGGCAGATGATTGAATTGTCCTCTTACTGGTTAATGTGTTTGATTTGACGACTCTTTATTTAACGACTCTATCTAAGACTCTTTATCTAAACCCTTATTAGAGACAACACTTTCGCGCTTTAATGAATGCGGTTACTTACGTCTGGCTTAATATTCAACAGATGCCAGACCCCAAAACCTAGTTATTACAACAAACCTTTTTATAACGAACAGTTTATAACGAACAGTTTATAACGAACAGTTTATAACGAACAGTTTGTCACAAGCATCTTGCTAGGAATACCTCCATCTTGAGCCAAGCCTTGTTGTGGCTGTACCCTGAGGAGATGAATCTACGGGCAAGGGTGTACACTCACCCTGCGGCTAGTATAGCAATAAATAACGATGCGTCAAACTGGTTCCAATTTTCACCCGAGTGAGCACTGGGTAGAGGAGAAAGCACATGGAAAGGGGTGTCAACAGGCCTATGATGAATCAGGAGCATCCATTCAAGCGGGTTAGCCACCGACAAATTGATACCGAGGGGGCAGGGCAGAGGCTGGATAATTTTCTTTTTAAGATCCTGAAGAACCTACCTAGAACCAGAATTTATCGCATCATTCGGAAGGGGGAAGTAAGAATCAATGGTAAGCGGGTCAGGCCAGAGACCCGCCTGGTACCTGGCGACGATATCCGCCTGCCGCCCATCAATTATCTGTCTGTGCGCACTTCCGCGGCGGGGACAATTAACAATCTGGAAGAATTAATCCTCTACGAAAACAAACATCTGCTGGTCATTAACAAGCCAGCGGGCATGGCGGTTCACGGCGGTAGCGGCATCACTATCGGGGTAATTGAGTCGCTACGTCAAGCATTGGGCGAGCATCTGGAACTGGTGCATAGGCTAGACAAGGGGAGTTCTGGGTGTTTGATGATAGCGAAACGGCGCGCCTATCTCAGATTACTCCAGGCAGCCCTCAGGGACGGCGGGATCATACAAAAAGATTACCTCGCCCTGGTGCATGGCTACTGGCCAACCAGCGTCAAGGCAATAGATGCCAGGCTGGCGACCGGGGTGATGCGTGGCGGAGAGAAGATCACCCGAGTATCCGAGACAGGTAAGACGGCATTGACCAGATTTCGGCTAGTTGCGGGCGATACCCAGGTTTCCCTGATCAAGGCTTCACCGGTTACCGGGCGAACGCATCAGATTAGGGTCCATACGCGTTTTGCTCGACATCCCATCCTGGGGGACACCAGATATGGTGATGAGCACAAGGACCGGGATCTGGTGGCAGGGTTGCTCCCGGGGCGGACTAGAACCAAACCACCACGGCTGATGCTACATGCACATTCGCTGGTAATTCCTGCCCTGGGCGAGCATTCCGCCCTGAGGCTAGACGCGCCCTTGGATAAGGTTATGTCAAGGTTTATTGACCAACTATTTGATATTAAAGAAGTATTATAAAAGAAAACAGAGAAAAATCGGGTGCTTGAATCAAATATAGACTGGTTACGCCATAGATGCGATCCAATGTCGTCGGTGCTGGACAACTGTGCTCAGCCAGCGGAACCTAGGTAAGGCACTAGGGCAGAGTATAATTTTCTTTTGACAGTTTGCAGTCCTGTCCCTAAGATGCGCCTCTTGTTATGGTCAGGCGGGCTCCCGACCTGGATTGCTCCTAGACTCGGCGGCGCAATCCAGGATATTTACCAGTCAAATTTGCCTGGCTTTTTGCACGGCTTTTTTGCAAGAGAAGGGAAGCAAGCAACCACTCCAACCACTCAGAGGTCTGTCTATGGCGGTTCAAAAAAATAAAGTCACAAGAGCCAGGCGGGGAAGCCGTCGCTCCCATGATGCGCTCCGAAAAGGCACCCTGTCGGAGGACCTCACCACGGGTGAAACTCACCGTCGGCATCACATTACCGATGATGGATTTTATCGCGGGAAGCAGGTCGTTTATCGCCAGGACCAGGGGCCTGACCCGGAGTGACCGTGAAAGGCACTGCAAATCCTGGTAGGATATCGGCACCAGCCATGGCGAAGCTTCCTCGCGAATTATAATCCGACACCCCGCATCAGTTCCTAATAATAATTTCTGACACGGTCGGGACAGAGATAGAAGATCATGACAAAACTTGCCTATGTGTTCCCGGGACAGGGTTCGCAGGAAGTGGGTATGTTAAATGAGGTAGAAGCCGAGGTCCTGGATATCTTCACTGATGCCTCTAGCCTTCTCGGCTATGATTTATGGGAGTTGGTCCAAGAGGGTCCCCAGGAAAAACTGAATCAAACAGAATTTACCCAGCCTGCATTATTGACGGCGAGCATTGCCCTCTATCGGCTTGCACTTGCACGGGGCGACAGAGGTCCCGAGCTGGTTGCTGGACACAGCTTGGGGGAATATTCGGCACTGGTAGCGGCAGGTTGCCTGTCTTTTAGGGACGCAGTGGTGCTGGTTCAGCAACGCGGACAGTTAATGCAGTCAGCAATGCCCTTGGGTGAGGGTGGCATGACAGCTGTCCTTGGTCTCAGCGATGCTCAGGTGCAACAGGCTTGTGATATTGCATCTCAAGGGGAAGTGATCCAGATTGCGAACTACAACTCGCCGGGACAGGCAGTCATAGCGGGGCAACAGTCAGCACTGGAACGAGCTGGCAGCCTCTGTAAAGAAGCCGGAGCACGCAGGGTTATGATGCTTGAGGTTAGCGCGCCCTTTCACACTGAGTTGATGCGCCCGGCGGCAGAATCAATGGCCGCCGCTCTGGACAGGGTTACCTTTGTAGTGCCGGATATGCCTGTGGTGCAGAATATCAACGCCAGACTGGAATCTGACCCGGAGCAGATAAAAAGTAACCTGGTCGCCCAGATGTACGGGGCAGTGCGTTGGACTGATACTATTCAGAAGATGCTGGCAGAGGGGGTTGATACTTTCGTTGAATCTGGCCCAGGCAAAGTGCTATCCGGGCTAATTCGGAGAATTGACAGGACGGTGACCATGCGCACTATCAGCACCCTGCCGACACCTGAGGTCTTGGCAAAATGACGAGGAAGGTAGCACTGGTAACAGGGGCTAGTCGGGGTATAGGCAGGACTATTGCGGTGACCCTGGGGCATGACTATGAAGTCCTGGGTACCGCTACCACCTCCGCTGGTGCTGATAAGATCACCGCCATGCTGGAGCAGACAGGTGGCAGGGGATATGAATTGAACCTTGTTGATCCGGATTCTATACACTCTCTGTTGCAACTGATCAAGACGCATCATGACGCACCTCAGGTGTTGGTAAACAACGCTGGCATCACCAGGGACAAGTTAGCATTGCGTATGAAAGAAGAAGAGTGGGATGATGTCATCGTAACTAATCTCACCGGTGTTTTCCGGGTCACTAAAGGGGTGTTGCGTGGCATGACAAAAGCCAGATGGGGAAGGATAATTAACCTGACCTCAGTGGTTGGTAGTATGGGCAACCCGGGACAAAGCAACTATGCTGCGGCAAAAGCAGGCATAGAAGGCTACACTAGGTCTTTGGCGGCGGAGATGGGGTCCACAGGCATCACCGTCAACTGTATAGCGCCCGGCATGGTAATGACGGACATGACGGAAGAATTGAGTGATGCACAGAAAGACGCGATGCTCAGCAGGATTCCGGCGCGGCGGCTGGGGACCACTGAAGAAGTGGCGGCACTTTGCGCCTTCCTTGCCAGCGAATCGGCCGGATATATTACCGGAGAAACCATCCACATTAACGGCGGCATGTATATGAACTGAATTCTCGCGGTCTGGAACTTCCTGACCGCGGTCTATTGCCAGGGCACTAGAGTGAAATCACTTGATGGGCTAACTGGTATTTTCTTAAACTAACGCAGTTGGACTGCGCTGATGTAGGAGTAGATTAAGCTATGAGTACTATAGTAGAGCGAGTGACAAAACTGGTGTGTGAACAACTTGGGGTCAAGGAAGAGGAAGTCACGCCAGAAGCGTCTTTTGTTGAGGACCTGGGGGCAGACTCACTGGATACCGTGGAGTTGGTTATGGCTCTAGAGGAAGAGTTTGAAACGGAAATCCCCGACGAAGATGCCGAAAAGATCACGACGGTCAAAGAGGCTATCGGCTACATCCAGGCTAACCGCTAAACACTCAGGTCGATTTTTGATGCCGATAAGCCACAATCGCCGATTGACGATTGTGGCTTTTCTGTTTGTTGTGTCATCCCTGAGTCTGTCCCAAAGTTAGCCCATCCCGGGCAATTGTCCGGATCAACAACAGATGGCAATGAAGAGAGCATAGGTTGAATAAGCGAAGAGTCGTAGTCACGGGTCTGGGTATGTTGACGCCTCTGGGCGTTGATGTGGCGACCTCCTGGCAAGGTTTGAAAGAAGGGCGGAGCGGTATATCGCCCATCTCCTCTTTCAATACCCAGGGATTCCCCGTCCGCTTCGGAGGCACAGTCCCGCCCTTTGATATGGATGATTACCTGCCACCCAAAGAAGCCAGACGCATGGATGGTTTCATGCAGTATGGACTCGTCGCTGGCATCCAGGCAATGAATGACGCCGGCCTTGAGGTGACGGATCAAAATCGCCAACGCATCGGGATTGCCATAGGCTCTGGTATAGGCGGCATAGTGACCATTTCCAACTGCTACGATGTCGTCATGAACCGGGGGCCCACCAGGGTCTCACCCTTCTTCGTGCCGTCCAGCATCATCAATATGATTGCTGGCCATCTGTCGATCAGGTTTGGTCTTGAGGGACCCAACATTGCTATCTCCACCGCTTGCACGACGGGCGCGCACAACATTGGTTTTGCCGCCCGACTCATCGCCTGGGGTGATGCCGATGTAATGCTTGCCGGTGGCGCGGAGAAGGCAATAGCCTCTACGACCCTGGCTGGCTTTGCCGCCATGAGGGCACTGTCCACAAGAAACAACGCACCTGAGCAGGCAAGCCGTCCCTGGGATCGTGACCGGGACGGTTTCGTACTCAGTGACGCCGCGGCGGTGTTGGTCCTGGAAGAATATGAAGTGGCAAGGTCGCGTGGCGCCAAAATATACTGCGAGTTGGCAGGTTTTGGGATGAGTGCCGACGCAAGTCACATAACCTCACCGGCTGAAAATGGTGCGGGTGCCGCCCAAGCGATGCGCCATGCGCTTGAGGATGGTGCAATGAATGCCGAGGAGATTGATTACATCAACGCCCACAGTACATCCACCCCTCTGGGTGATGTAGCGGAAACACAAGCCATCAAAACCCTGCTAGGCGACTCGGCAAGAAGAGTTGCTATCAGCTCCAACAAGTCCATGGTCGGTCATGCCCTGGGTGCCGCCGGGTCCATAGAAGCAGTCTTTACCATCCTGGCGCTTCGGGATCAGGTGGCACCACCGACTATCAATCTGGACAACCCGGATGATGGTTGCGATCTGGATTATGTTCCCCATCAAGCCAGGGATATGACCATTAAGGCTGCCCTAACCAACTCTTTCGGGTTTGGCGGCACCAATGGTAGTTTGATATTTCGTTGCCTTGTATAGGCTATGAGCACTCCCTGGGACACCTCATGAGACACTCTATGAGACCCCTGATTTATATTGTCCTTTACGGCACGATGCTTGTGATCATTCTTGCAACAGCGACGGCGGTGCTGGTCCACCGGGAAATGTCGCTGCTCTTGTCGGTTGATGCCGATGCCCTATTTGACATACCCCGAGGGGCTCATCTCAACCAGGTGACCCAAGCACTGTCCCAAGCCGAATTATTGTCGGCAAACCCTTTACTGTTTCAAGCCTACGCCCGGGCAACCCGTTACCGGGGCGTCATTCAGGCGGGCGAATATAAAATTTCATCAGGTATGGACAGCTATGCCCTGCTGAAACGTTTCCGTGCCGGTGAGGTGTACCATTACAACATTACCTTCCCAGAAGGCTGGCACTTGTCGGCTTGGCGGGCGGCACTTAAAGATACCGCCGAGTTGCAACACGAAGGGGGGCATCTTTCTGATACAGAACTTGCTACCGCGCTGGGTATTGAGGGGGCACCTGAAGGCTGGTTCTATCCGGATACTTACTCCTTCGTCAAGGGTTCCCGGGACCTGGCTATTTTACATAGGGCACATGTAAAGATGAAACAGCTATTGGCGCGTGAATGGGCGCATCCTTCTCCAAGCTCTGGCTTGTCTGATGGGGCCCGGGAGTCCCTGTCGGATCCTTATGCCGTCTTGATTCTTGCTTCCATGATAGAAAAGGAAACTGGATATGAACCAGACCGGGCAATTATAGCCAGCGTGTTTCACAACCGACTAAGGCGTGGTATGAGATTGCAGTCAGACCCTACTGTCATCTATGGTCTTGCAGAAACTTATGCGGGCAATCTGACGCGCCGACACATTGATACAGATGGTCCCTTTAACACCTACACCAGGTCTGGCTTGCCGCCGACGCCCATCTGCTCCCCGGGACCGGCATCCATCAAGGCGGCCCTGTCTCCCGCGACCAGTGACTACCTCTATTTTGTCGCGAAGGGCAACGGAGAGAGTCATTTTTCCAGCACACTGGATGAGCACATCCTTGCGGTCAGACGCTACCAGCAGACTAACAGGCAAAAATCAGACAGGCCGCAATGAGTAGTAGCCGAGGAAAATTCATTACCCTTGAAGGGGTAGAAGGCGTCGGGAAATCAACCTGCATTGAGGTGATCAAGTCAGTGCTGGAGGCGGCGGGCAAGTCTGTCGTTATCAGCCGTGAGCCGGGGGGCACCAGTGTCGGGGAAAGACTCAGAGAAATATTCCTTGATGAGGGCGAGGTCCGTATGACTGCCCATGCCGAATTACTACTAATTTTCGCGGCGCGTACTCAGCATGTCCATGAATTGATAGCACCGGCACTCGCCGCCGGGGCCTGGGTGGTCTGTGACCGATTTACCGATTCCACCTATGCTTACCAGGGTGCCGGTCGGCAGTTGCCAGAAGAAGAAATAGCCAGGATAGAAGACATTGCCCTGGGTAGTTTTCAGCCTGATTTGACACTACTGCTTGACCTGGATGCCAGGGAAGGCTTGGAACGGGCGGTGTCAGATGCCGAAGCCGATCGTCTTGAATCGGAGCAGGATGAATTTTTTGAGCGGGTGCGTAATGCTTTTCTGCAACGCTCCAGACAAATGGCGCATAAGGATAGATACAGACTGGTGGATGCGTCCCGCCCCCAGGATCAAGTGCATAGCCAGATCAGAGAAATCATCAAGCACTTCCTGAACCAGACCGCTGAAGGCAAGAAACGATGACCACCGACACCGAGCCACTATATCCCTGGCAGGAGGCACAGTTTCGGCACCTGACAAAACTCTGCGTTGACAATCGCTTACCCCACGCGCTTCTGTTGTCCGGGCCCACCCATGTTGGCAAAGCGCATTTTACGCAGCACCTGGTTCAATACCTCTTGTGTCGGACACCGGCAGATCTAGCCTGTGGTAGTTGCGATACATGCCTGCTCGTCAAGGCGGGCACCCACCCAGACAACAGACAGATTGGACTGGTGGATTCAAAGCAAATCAAAGTAGAACAGATCCGGGACATCCGTGATTGGGAGAGCCAGACAGCCAACCAGGGCGGGCGCAAGGTGTGTGTGATAAAGCCTGCCGAAACCATGAATCATCAGGCGGCAAACGCGCTGTTAAAAAGCCTTGAGGAACCCAGTCCCGGTACCATATTGATTTTGATAACCCATCAGGCGGCCCGTCTTTTACCAACAATCCGAAGCCGCTGTCACCGGGTGGATTTTCATCTTCCGCCGGCAAAGGAGGCCGGCACCTGGCTGAGAGCAAGGCATGAGCTTCAGATGGACGCCGAAACCCTGCTGGAGATGGCGGGCGGCTCGCCACTAAAGGTGATTAATGAAATTGATGAAACCTTCCTGAAGAATCGTCAGACCCTTGCCCAGGCAATGCTCCCGCTTGCCCGAGGCACAGGGTCCCCGTTGCAACTGGCAACACAATTTGCCAAAGAGAATGCGGTGCAACTACTTGAAATTTTTTATAACCTGATAGCGGACAGCCTGCAGCACTCCCTCACTGATTATAAATTACCTATTAAAAACAAAGACTTATATGATATTTTGAAAGAATACGGTGAGCTTGCTTCCTTGGAACAGCGGTTTACCCTCCTGGATAGCATCACCCAGGCACTTGGCTATCTCGCCAGTACCGCCAACGCCAACCCCCAGATGCTACTGGAGCGGGTCCTGTCGCAAACCGCGCTGGAGGTGTAGTATCTTTGTTTACCATCCTAACCATTACCTACTCGGCCACTCAGGAACCAAGACACCATGATTAGACTCCAGATTAGAGACAAGGCAACACTGCACGACTGCTACATGCCATTTATTGAAAATGGCGGCCTCTTTATTGCGAATCACACAAGCTACCGTCTCGGCGATGAGGTTGCCATCCAGTTGACACTGATGGACGAGACTGAGGTAATTCCGGTGCAGGGCAGGGTGGTCTGGGTCGCTGGTACCGGCGTCAAGCATCCGCATAGTTCCGGTGTCGGTATCCAGTTCAATGACCCGGCGCAGCGGCTTAAAAACAAGATAGAGACCTATCTTGCCGACTCATCCGGGCAAACCGCCACCATGTAATGCGGCGTATCTGCTCAGTGATTCGCTGGCAGATTGGGTTCATCTCCGTCAAAACATCTCTTCCATCAACCGATAATCTGTTTCCGTCATACCGATGCCGAGATAGGTACGGATGGCATCTTGGTTGGCTTTCTCCACATATAGCCTGAGACCGCAAATGCGTGCATCCTGGCGCGCCAGGCTTGTCACTGCCTGATACATCTGGCGGAAGATGCCCTTGCTGCGGTGTTGCTTGTTGACATAGACGCTCTGTATCCACCAGAAGAGTCCGTTACGCCAATCGCTCCATTCGTAGGTGATAGCAAGGCAGGCGAGGACAGCATCGTCCGGGTCCTGTGAAGAGGCTTCACAGGCAACCAGATAAAAGCCCAGAGAAGGGTCCTGCATGACAGCGGTCACCCCGGCAAATATGTCGTCATAAGCAAGCGACTTGGCTTCTGTTTCTAGCGCCATCATCTGATTCATCCGCGCAATGGACGCTGTGTGTTCAAGACCGGCTCTGAGGATGTTTAATTTCATCATTCAGCCTCCATGCCTCTTCTGATATTGGCACTGACTCCTACCTCGTGGTATATATGCGTCCTTGCCGTTACTGCTTCACCCTGCTACCAGACAATCAGACGGGCAATCAGAATACCAAAATACCAGTGTATCAGACACGCAACGAATCGGTTATCAGGAGCTAGGATGGTTTCAATTGTTTATGCGGCACCAACTTCTATCCAGGACGCGGTAGAGCTACTTGCCGATAACGCTATGCCTGCCAATGTACTTGCTGGAGGAACAGATCTGCTTATCCAGACCAGGGCCCAGGCTGGTAGCGCAGAATCCCGACTCTTCGTGGATGTGAAAAAAATCAAAGGCATGAGCAGCGCCAATATGACCCCCCAGGGGCTTGAGCTTGGGCCATCCATTTCCTGCGCAGAGTTTACCGCGCGTGATGATATCCGGGCACTTTATCCGGGCCTGGTGGAAGCGGCGGGTCTGATAGGGTCAACCCAGATACAAGGGCGGGCGAGTCTGGGCGGTAATCTCTGTAATTCATCGCCCGCCGCAGATACCATCCCGGCGCTGATCGTCAACTCGGCACAATGCGTCATAGTGGGCACTCAGGGGGAGAGGCGGGTGACGGTGGAAGATTTTGTTACTGGCGTGGGTAGCAACTGCATGCACCAGGGCGAACTCCTCAAATTGATATTTGTGCCGACACCCGTCGCCCGGACCTCGGATGCCTATTTGAGATTTATTCCCCGCTCTGAAATGGACATAGCCGTCGTTGGTGCAGGGGTGAGCGTCACCCTGGATGCATCTGGCAGTTGCCAGGCGGCAAGAGTCAGTATCGGTGCGGTGGCGCCAAGGGCTTTGTTGGTACCTGAAGCAGCGGCAGCACTCATCGGTACTTCTCTAGATGCTGCTGCTCTCACTGCCGCCGCCAGTGCTGCCAGTGCCGCCGCCAAGCCCATTTCGGATAAACGGGGCACCGCCGAGTACCGGCAGCATGTCGTCGGCGTGTTGGTGAAACGGGCTACCCTGATTGCCGCTGACAGAGTTAAACCCTGAGACAGGAAAAGACCATGTCCAAAACCCATGTCACCACCAGCATCAACGCTAGCCTTCATGAGTTTCTCTGTGAACCGGGAGACACCCTGCTGGATGTGTTGCGCAATGAATTGCAGTTAACAGGCACCAAAGAAGGCTGTGGTACAGGTGACTGCGGCGCCTGCTCGGTAACGCTCAATGGTCGTCTGGTATGTGCCTGCCTGGTATTGGCGGTGGAAGTGGAGGGCATGGAGGTCGGGACGATTGAGGGCATAGGACAGAGTGACAGCCTGGATGTGATACAGGAAAAATTTCTGGAGCATGCCGCGCTACAGTGCGGGATATGTACCCCCGGTCTCATCGTGAGCACCAAAGCCTTGTTGGATGAAAACCCTGACCCGACCGAGGCAGAGGCAAGATATTATCTGGCGGGCAATCTGTGTCGCTGCACGGGTTACGACAAAATCATCAGAGCCGTTATGGACGCCGCCGCTACCCTGGGCGGTGCAAAAGAGGGAGTTTGATATGAGCGAGGCACGGGAATTCAAACATATTGGTCAGCGCACCATTCGTCCCGACGGATACGACAAGGTAACGGGGCGCGCCAACTTTGGCGCAGACCTGTCTCTACCCGGCATGATCTGGGGCAAGATACACCGTAGTCCTCATGCCCACGCGAAAATTCTGTCCATAGATACCAGCAAGGCAGAAGCCCATCCGGATGTGCTAGCGGTAGTTACCGCCAGTGATTTCCCCGCCATCCAGTCGGAGACGATAGCGGTCGGGGAGGGCAGTGAGGATCTGTTTGATTTGACCAGAAACCTCTTGGCGGCGGACAAGGTGCTTTACCATGGACATGCAGTTGCCGCTCTCGCTGCCAGGTCGGAAAGAGCCGCGGCAGAAGCTCTGTCGCTGATTGAAGTGCAATACGAAGTCTTGCCTCCGGTACTGGATCTGAGAGCTGCCATGGCCGATGACGCTCCTGTCTTGCACCAGGATATGTTCACCGAGGGTTACGATAAAAAACCGGAAAAACCTTCCAATGTTGCCACGCGTTTGGAAGCAAAAATTGGTGATATTGAGGCGGGTTTTGCTGCAGCAGATGTCATAGTGGAACGCGAGTTTTACACCCCGACCGCACACCAGGGTTATATTGAGCCACATGCCTGCACGGTGCGCTATGACGAAAATGGTCAGTCAATGATTTGGTGTTCCACCCAGGGACACTTTGATGTCCGGGCAAGGACGGCAAAAATTCTTGATATGGATCAAACCAGTCTAAAGGTTATCGCCAGCGAAATAGGTGGCGGCTTTGGTGGTAAGACCACCGTTTATCTGGAGCCAGTGGCCTTGCTCCTGTCGAAGAAATCCGGTTGCCCGGTGAAGATGGTCATGCAACGCACAGAAGTATTTATCGCTACAGGACCTACTTCTGCCGCGAAACTTTGGGTCAAGGTGGGTGCCAAAAAAGATGGCAAGATTACTGCCATGCAGGGGCGCTTGGCTTATGAGGCGGGCGCCTTCAAAGGCTCACCGATGATGCCTGGTGTGATGACCATGTTCGCCCCCTATGATGTGGCGAATGTTTGTGTTGAGGGATTTGATGTCGTCGTCAACAAACCCAAGGTCGCTGCCTATCGTGCTCCTGGCGCACCTCAAGCAGAATTCGCCGCCGAGATGCTGGTGAGTGAACTGGCAGATCAACTGGCTATGGATCCCCTGGAGTTGCGACTTAAAAATGCTGCTAGGGAGGGCACCCAGACCCTCTATGGACCCAAACTGAAAAGCGTGGGTCTGGTGGCATGTCTTGAGGCGGTGAAAAATTCCCCACACTACCAAGCACCACTCGGGACACCCCAAAGCGGGAAGGTCCGTGGCCGAGCTCTGGCTTCCGGCTTCTGGTTTAACATGGGCGGTCAGTCAAGCGTGGTGATTAACATGAACCCCGATGGCACCGGCACTATTGTCGAAGGATCGCCGGATATTGGCGGCTCACGCGCCTCAATGCAGATGATGGCGGCAGAAGCCATGGAGCTGCCGATTAGTAGATTGAAACCCATCATCGCTGATACTGATAATGTCCCTTTCAGCGCAACCACCGGCGGTAGCCGAACCACATACGCCACAGGTATGGCTGTCGTTGAAGCAGCACAAAAGGTAGTGCAGCAACTTAAAGAGAGGGCTGCCGCTCTGTGGAATCTGACCCCTGAGCAGGTGGAATACGCCGACGGGGTCGTCCATGCCAAGCAGGGGGATGACCAGCTCAGTGTTCGTGAGATTTGTCAGGCGGCAGAAAAAACTGGCGGGCAGATATCCGGGCAGGCAAATATCAACGCCAGGGGTGCCGGTCCCGGTTTCGCTGTCCATGTCTGCGATCTTGAAGTTGACACGGACACCGGCAAGGTTGATGTCATCCGCTATACGGCGAGTCAGGATGCCGGCAAGGCAATTCATCCCGGCTATGTTGAAGGTCAGCTCCAGGGCGGTGCAGTCCAGGGCATAGGCTGGGCACTCAATGAAGAGTATATTTTTGATGACCAGGGGGTGATGGAAAACTCGGGGTTTCTTGATTATCGGATTCCACTCGCCTCAGACCTGCCCATGATTGATACCCTGGTGGTAGAAGTGCCTAACACTTTTCATCCCTACGGTGTCCGGGGTGTGGGTGAAACCAGCATCATCCCACCCCTGGCGGCGGTCGGTTATGCAGTCAGCAAAGCGATTGGTGCACCTATAACAACGCTTCCCTGTTCCCCACCGCGGGTCCTGAAACTGATACAGGACAAGGCATAGGAGCCATGGCAAAAGTTATCTTCTCGAGCGAATTACAAAAACTGACGGGGGAGAAACACACGAATGTTACTGCGACGGTTTATCGCGACATTATTGAGCAGTTAGTGGAACGATACGAGTTGCTGGACAGGGACAAACTGCTGCAAATGGCAGTCGCGATTGATGGGGTAATCATTCATGCCCCCCTCCTGGAAGTGGTCCAGGACGCCAGCGAAGTGCATCTTCTATTTAGAATCTCTGGGGGCTAGTTGTCGCCATCGCCAGGCGTCCCGACAAATATCCGAAAGCCCCTTTTCTGCTTGCCAGTTCAACTCAGATAATGCCAATGACGGGTCGGCGACGCATGTCGGCATGTCGCCATCTCGCCTGGGTCCGATGCGGGTCGGTATATGTTTGCTGATTGTCTGTTCAAACACCGTCACAACCTCACGCACTGAATGTCCCTTACCGGTGCCTAGGTTGTAAATCACGAGGCCGGGATTGCTGTTTAGTTTTTTAAGTGCAGCTATATGTCCCAGTGCCAGGTCAAGGATGTGGATATAGTCGCGCACACAGCTACCGTCAGGAGTGGGATAATCATCTCCGAAAATCACCAGGTCTTTTTGCTTGCCGATAGCAACCTGGGTCAGGCAAGAGATGAGCGTTCCCGGGTGATTGCAGGCGTCCTCGCCAATGGCACCACTCAGATGGGCACCAGCCGGATTAAAATACCTAAGTAGCGCAACATTGAATCCAGGAGTGGCAGCCGTCAGATCTTGCAGGATGCGTTCAATATAGATTTTGCTTCGGGCATAAGGATTGGCGGCATGGGTGACCGGACTCTCCTCCGTCACAGAGACTTCCGTTGCCACCGCATCCCCGCCATATACCGCCGCTGATGAACTGAACACAAACTGTTTGACCTGAGTCGCCATGACAGCCTGGCAGAGATTAATCGTTCCAGTGAGATTGACCTCGTAATAGCGAAGCGGGTCGGTGATAGATTCTCCAACGGCTTTTAATCCCGCCAGGTGAATGACAGCATCTACTCGCTCTTTTTTGAAAATGGACAGGATGGCATCTCGGTCAAGCAGATCTGCCGCATAAAAAATTGCCATCTGACCGGTAATTTTTTCGATCTGGGACAATACACTCGCCTTGCTGTTGCTGAGGTTATCAATGAGCACCACCTCAGTGCCTTGCATCAGTAATTCAACGGCCAGGTGACTACCTATGTAGCCGGTACCTCCGGTCAGTAGCACCTTCATCCCAGTTTGATGCCGAGTAGTTGTTCAAGGTCGGTTAATGCCTGCCGAGGAGCTAACACCTTAATAGTGCTCATGCCCAGTTGCCGGGCGGGCTTTAGGTTGATGCCCAGATCATCCAGGAAGACCGCTTCCTGGGGCGCAATGTTTAGTCCCTCACAGGCAAGGGTGTAGATCCTCGGGTCGGGTTTTCGCATTCCTACCTTGCTGGATTCAATTACCAGATCAAACATTGCCATCACTTCTTTCATTGTCTTGGCTTGGCCCTGGGTTTTTTGATTGCCCGGGTGCCTGTTCCTGTCGGGGCGCACATTATTGGTAATGCAGCCAATTTTCAGTGTCTGACTGATGATCTCCAGTGCTCTTACCATCTCGGGACGGATGTCGCCCGCTAGCAAATTCAACACCTGCTTGCCCCTGATGGTGTAACCCATGGCGTCTGCTTCGGCCGCGAAACTGACATCAAATTCATCAAGACTGATAGTGTTACTTTCGAGTTGCGCCCAGGCGTTGCTCTCAGGGTGCTTCGCATTGATGGAGCGAATGACATCTTTTGGCAGGTCATTTTCTGCTTCAAAACGGTTGAATGCTTCGAAGGGACTTGATGTGATGACGCCGCCGAAATCCCATAATACTGCTTTGAACATGATGACAATCCTGATGATTACCGTCCTAACGCTCGGATAAATTTGTTTTTGTTGCTCTATAATTTATAAAACGGTTTTAGCCAGCTGGGATGAACTCGCTACCATCAGTCCAGGAACAGCGAGGGTCGTTCAAGCATCCAAAGACTAGTCGGCGGTCATGCAAAAAGCGGGGGTGCCGTACCGCTATAGTTAATTTTTGGGCGACTAGAGATCATCCGCTACATTAATTTCGAAAGTTGCAGATTCAGGTCTTGCCAGACCGCGTTGTGAAGAATTAACCGCCTCTATCATCAGTCGGATGTTGGGCGACTTAGGGAATTCATCCTCAATGCGTGCAACGGCTTCTTCCAGCCGCATTTCCCGCAGGAACAGAATTCTAAAAGCCCGGCGAACTTCCGATATTTCAGCACTGGAATAGCCGGCTCTTTCCATCCCCACCTTGTTAATCACGCGCATGTGGGCAGGGGTGCCTTCGGCTATGGTGAAGGGCAAAACATCCTGAATAGCTCTGCACATGCCCGCGATCATCGCAACCCTCCCGACATGGCAGAACTGATGTATGGCTGACAAGCCGCCAATGTTGACATAGTCGCCGATGATTACATGACCGGCAAGCACCGCGCCATGACTCAAAATCACATGGTCGCCGACGGTACAATTATGGGCAATATGGGCATGAGCAAGCAGGGCACAGTCGTCACCGATGGTAGTGACCGAGCCTTCCTCGGTACCACTATGAATGCTGACAAACTCCCGAATCACATTCCGGTTGCCAACACGGGTATGGGTCACCGTGCCTGAAATATACTTTTGGTCTTGAGACTGTATTCCCAGAGTCACAAAGGGGAAGACATCACAATTCTTACCAATGGTGGTGTAGGGTTCTACCACCACATGGGACCTGAGTACCGTATCGGCCCCGATTTTGGTATTGGCGGCCACCGTACAAAAGGGTCCGATGATACAATTGTCCCCTATATCAGCAGCTTCGTGGACTACAGCCAGATCGTTAATTTGGATCATACAACCCCCACCTGTGTTTCCCACTTCCCTATAGCCACGCCCAGCATGTATGTCAAGACCCTGGTTGTCATATCTGTCTGTCTGGTTTTATTTTGATGCGGCAATGATATAATCTCGTCTCCCGAATCAAAAGCATAGTAGAGTCTGTTCGTCTTCATTTTATTCTGGAAAATATGAAACCTATGTCGAAAAACAAAGCCCCGCTTAGCCCGCCGCTTGACCGTTCTCTGGTCGACAAGCACAGCTTTTCTAAGGAAGAGTTGATTGAATGTGGTTATGGCAAACTCTTTGGACCCAATCGCGCCTATTTGCCCGTTGATGAAATGTTGATGGTGGACAGGATAACCAGTATTGATGAATATGGTGGTGCTAAGGGCAAGGGCAGGATTATTGCTGAGTTGGACATCCACCCGGATCTCTGGTTCTTCAGATGTCATTTCATTGATGATCCGGTCATGCCCGGTTGCCTGGGTCTGGATGCGCTCTGGCAACTCGTGGGTTTCTTTCTGGCATGGAAGGGTAACTGGGGAGCCGGCCGGGCATTAGGTTGCGGTAAGGTGATTTTTCGAGGTCAGGTATTACCAAGCGCGAAACTGCTTCGCTACGAGATTGACCTGACTCGAATTCGGCAAGGTCGCACCGTGATGGGGATAGCAAACTGCAAGGTTTTTATTGATGGCGTTGAGATATACACAGCCGCCGATGTTAAGGTGGGCTTGTACACTTCACTGGACAGCTTTGAGGCAGGCAGTATAGATGAGCAATAAGAAGAAGGATTGCAGCCCACTGAGAAAAGTAATGGCAGGGTGATGAAAAGAGCAGTAATCACAGGTATGGGTATAGTTTCACCTCTCGGCAATAATCTGGCGGAAAACCTGGACTCTCTGGGTGCTACCAGATCGGGTATCCGGCACCAGGAAAGTTATGTAGAGATGGGCTTGCGATGTCACATAGCAGGTACCATCAACCTTGACACAGAAGCTAGGATTGACCGCAAGCTCAGACGTTTCATGGGTGATGCCGCTGCCTATTCGTATATTGCTATGGCTGAGGCAATAGCGGACGGAGACCTGGCGGAAACGGATGTTTCCAACGAAAGAACCGGCATCATCGCAGGCTCTGGTGGTGCCTCTTCCTCAAACCTTGTTGAAGCCGCCTGTATTCTGAAAGAGAAGGGCTTGAGACGCATTGGACCCTATCGGGTAACCAAGACTATGAGTTCCACTGTATCTGCCTGCCTGGCAACCTCTTTCAAGATCAAGGGCGTGAACTATTCCATCACCTCAGCCTGCTCAACCAGTGCCCACTGTATTGGCAATGCCATGGAACTGATTCAACTGGGTAAGCAGGACATCATATTTGCTGGTGGGGGTGAGGAAGAACACTGGTCTATGACATCACTCTTTGACGCCATGGGTGCCCTCTCAAGACGGAATGATGCGCCAGAAAAAGCCTCTCGTGCCTATGACCGGGACCGGGATGGATTTGTCATAGCGGGTGGTGCCGGTTTTACGGTGGTTGAAGAGCTTGAACATGCCCGAGCCAGGGGCGCCAAAATATATGCAGAACTGGTTGGTTATGGTGCTACCTCGGATGGTTATGACATGGTTGCCCCGTCCGGAGAGGGTGGCGAACGGGCGATGCAGCTGGCAATGGCGACAGTGCCCGACCCCATCGACTATATAAACGCCCATGGGACGAGTACGCCGGCGGGTGATCCGACGGAAATTGCTGCGATACGCCGAATATTCGGCGACCAGATGCCCAGGATAAGTTCAACCAAATCCCTTTCGGGCCATTCACTGGGGGCAGCCGGCGTACACGAATCAATTTATTCCCTGCTGATGTTGGAAAATGACTTCATCTGTGCCTCTGCCAACATAGAAACACTGGACCCGGAAATCGGTGATGCGCCAATCGTCACTAGCCGAATCGACAATGCAGGGCTCAATACTGTGATGTCAAACAGCTTTGGTTTTGGTGGCACCAACGCCGTACTGATATTCCAGAAGTTACCGCCCGCTTGACCTCAGATGTCTGCGCTCATCATTAACCATGATGAACGGAAGAGGATGAACCGGAAAAAAATAGTAGTCATTGAAGATGAACCTGACATTGTTGAGATAGTCAGTTACAACCTCAAACGAGAAGGCTATAAGGTATCGTCGGTTGCTCGGGGTGATGAGGGACTGAACCTCATTAGGAATCAATCACCCAATCTCGTTATCCTGGATTTAATGTTGCCAGGGATTGATGGATTGTCCCTGTGTCAGCAAATCAAATCCGATCCTCTGGTTGACGAAACCCCGATCATCATCATCTCCGCCAAGGGTGAAGAAAGCGATGTGGTCATCGGGCTTGAACTGGGGGCAGATGATTATCTTACCAAGCCATTTAGTCCGCGGGAACTGGTCGCGCGGGTCAAGGCAGTGCTACGGCGTCGTCCGACCCTTGAGGACCCTGAGAAGCAACGGATATTTATCCAGGGTCTGTCTATAGATGTCGCCCGATATGAGGTGCTTGTCCTGGACGTACCGATCAAGATGACCGCAACAGAATTCAAGATTTTGTATCAACTGGCTTCTCGTCCTGGGCGAGCTTTTACTAGAGAGCAACTACTCAATAGAGTTGTGAGGGCGGGCGCTGAGGTGGTTGACCGGAACATAGATGTGCATATTCGTTCTGTCCGAAAAAAACTAGGTGCCTGTAGTCATCTGATTCAAACGATCCGGGGCGTGGGCTACAGACTGGTTGACGGTTAATTGATGCCGCGGCCTGGTGGAGACGATCATTGACGACCCGGAAATGCCACAAGAGGTATTTTCTCGCTTCATAGAGCGCATCAGACAACAGACCATTCGACTTGACAGCATCGTCCAGGACCTGCTGCAACTCTCCAGGTTTGATGCATCCGAGCGCAAACAATCATTGTTCCGGATCAATCTGGCAGACCTCTTGCGTCAGATATTTGAATCTAAGATCACTGACGCTGCTGCTGCGGATGTTGAATTCAATCTTGATATACACACAAGTGGTTGCCAGCAAATGGACGAGTTGATAGTGGAAGGAGAGGCTGAGGCCTTGACGCAGATGGTGACCAACCTCTTGGACAATGCACTCAAGTACACCCCCCGGGGCGGGCAGGTACAGCTCAGACTGAGACAGACCGGTGCCCTTGCTTGCATTGAAGTTGAGGACAATGGCATAGGCATACCGGGAGATGAGACGGAGCGGGTATTTGAGAGATTTTATCGCGTTGACCAGGCACGGTCTCGTCAGTTGGGCGGCACCGGACTGGGCCTCGCCATAGTGAAACACATCGCCCAGGCGCATCACGGCAGAGTTCGCCTGGACACTGGGCTAGGTAAAGGTTCAACCTTCGGCGTGCAGATTCCGCTGGCGCCAGTCGGCGATGAACTTCAAGAAACCGGCAAGGCGCACTGAGACTGCTGAGACAGGAAGCAAATGCCTGATAGTCCACACAAATCATCCAGAGACAAGTCAAAGAAGAAGTTAAACCTGAATATCTGGTCCCTCGCCTGGCCCGCTATTATGAGCAATCTTTTGTTTTCAATAGTGGGTATCGTCAGCATCAAGGTCGTTGGCTCCCTGGGCGCTGAAGCCGTCGCCGCCGTCACTATCGGGCATAGGCTCTTCTTCGGTATACAGGGCATTTTGATGGCAATTTCGGCGGGTACTACCGCACTTGTTGCCAGGGCATGGGGTGCCATGGATTACAAGGAGGCGGCACGGGTGACGACTGTTTCCCTCTGGGTTGGCAATCTTGTTACGCTGCTGTTAACCATCCCCTGCGTCATCTTTTCCTATCAGATAGCGGCGATTTTTAACCTGGATGAGGCGACCACACAGGAAGCGGCGGACTTCATTCGCTATCTGAGCTTTTTTAATATTGCCTTTTCCGTCAACATGATTCTGGGTGCTGCCCTCAGAGCAGCGGGGGACACCATCACACCCCTCTGGATAGGTGTCGCCACCAACATCGTTAATCTTATATTTGTGTATCTGCTGGTTTATGGTCTCTACGGATTCCCTCGGCTGGAAGTGACCGGCGCGGCAATTGCCAACGGAATTTCATTTGCAGTGGCTGCCCTGATGTTCCTCTACCTTTGGTATTCCCGTCGCATCAGAGTCGGTGTCGGCGGTGCTGGTTCATTGACGGCTGCCAGATGCTGGCAACTACTGCACATTGGTTACCCTGCAGGCATTGAACAATTCGTCTTTCAGGTAGGGTTTATTGCCTTTTTATGGTTGGTCGCCTTCTACGGTACCGCCCCTTACGCTGCTTATGGTTTGGGAGTTCAAATTCTGTCCCTGTCTTTTGTGGTCGGGTTCGGCTTTTCCATAGCCGGCGCCACCCTCACTGGTCAGCATCTCGGGGCAAGGGATCCGATAGGCGCAAGGGCAAGTGGTTGGAAAGCAACCCGGCTGGCGATTGGTAGCATGATGATCCTGAGTATTGTGATTATTTATTTCGCCCATGAAATCGCCCGGTATTTGATTCAGGATGAAGAAGTCGTCAGGCTGACGGTGGTGTTTATTTATATCCTGGGCTTCGCCCAGCCGCTCATGGCGGTGGACTTTACGCTGGGAGGATGCCTGCGTGGTGCCGGGGACACAAGATTCCCGCTACTGACAACCATCACCGGCCTGGTCGGTGTGCGGGTGGGCATGGCAGCCATCTTTACCCTGATGGATTTTGGTGTGGAATGGATCTACGGTGCCTTGATTGGTGATTATATCGTCAAAGCGATCATGCTGGCACGAAGATTTCACGGTAGCAGATGGCAGACGATATTTATTAATTCCAAAACCAGATATACAATGCCGCCACCTTCCACAACAGACTCCGGGACTGAGCATGAAAATAGGCCTTGTCATTCCTCATAATGAAATCGGGACAGACCCAGGTGCAATGAGGGCACTGGTACAGGCTGCGGAAGATTTGGGTGCCGAGCAACTCCTGCTGTATGACCATGTACTGGGTGCTGACCCTAACCGTCCGGGCGGCTGGAAGGGCCCCTATGACCAGGACATTCAATTCCATGAGCCCTTGACAACCTTTGCTTTCATTGCTGCCGTCACCAGCCGGATATATTTGATGCCGGCGGTGCTGATACTGCCCCAAAGGCAGACGGTGCTGGTTGCAAAGCAATCGGCTGAGGTCGCTATTCTGTCTAATAACCGACTTCGCTTGGGTATAGGGACAGGCTGGAATCAGGTTGAATACGAGGGTTTGAATGAAAATTTCAACACCCGAGGCAGACGGCAGTCGGAGCAGGTTGAGGTAATGCGAAGACTTTGGAAAGAAGAATCAATTGACTATCAGGGCAAGTATCATCACATCAATCTCGCCAGCATCAATCCAAGACCCTCAGTAGCTGTGCCAATCTGGTTTGGCGGCGGTGCGCCACCACTCATTGACCGGTGCGCGCGTCTGGGTGATGGTTGGATACCTCTGATGAAACCTGACGCCAATGCCGCCGCCTGTATAGCGCAACTCAAAGAAAAGAGATTAGCCCTGGGGTTCGCCTGGGAAGGTTTCGGTATCCAGGCACAGGCGCAGTATGCAGGCGGCAATCCCGAACGCTGGCATAAGCACGCACAAAAATGGCAGGACCTAGGTGCTACACATCTTGCCATCGCC
Source organism: Gammaproteobacteria bacterium UBA6724 (assembly GCA_002454165.1). Classification (GTDB taxonomy): domain Bacteria; phylum Pseudomonadota; class Gammaproteobacteria; order Pseudomonadales; family Azotimanducaceae; genus UBA9659. The sequence continues at coordinate 13,647 of DKIG01000053.1, read as the reverse complement.
ACCCATAACGCAGGCTTGGCATCGGTGCCGGATCACATCAAGGCACTTGAAACCTACCTGGCGGCGGTTGCCGATGTCTCTAAAAGTTGATCTGACAACCTAGACACTCGGCATAGATTCCCGGCGCCTTGTTCATGCCGGGGACACCCGTAGCACGCATGGCAGGGGGCAGGATCCTATCCAGCCCTTTTTGCAAGAGAGGCAGGTTGGAAGTGGCATGGCGGAGCCCAACAAGACTCGCAGCGCTATCAAGATTTTTAATCAACTCCATCATAAAGATTTCCTGCGGGCTCAGAATTTTTTCTAGATATATCGCTTCATAATCCTCCATATCGGCAAGCATGGCGGCAGATTCAAGCGCATCTTTCAGTGTCCCTATCTTGTCAATCAGCCCGTGCTCCAGCGCGGTTTCACCTGCCCAGACCCGACCCTGGGCAACGGCGTCAACCTCCTCGTAGCTGAGTCCTCTGCCATCCGCCACCAGATTGACAAAGTCCTCATAGGATTTGCTCGTCCTGTTTTGTATTATATTTTTCACAGCGGGATCAATTGGCATAAACCATAGATAGGAACTGCTGAAAGCTGTTGTCCCGGTACCGTCAGGATGAATGCCCAGTGCCTTTAAACTTTGATCTAGCGTCAATGCCAGTGAAAAGACACCGATTGAGCCGGTGACCGTCGTGCCAGATGCCACTATCATGTCGGCGACACTGGCAATCCAATACCCACCCGATGCGGCCACCCCGCCCATGGAAACCACCACTGGCTTGCCTTTTTGCTGCACTGCTGCCAGTTCGCTACGGATCAGTTCTGATGCTGATATCACACCGCCCGGGCTATTGATCCGGACGACCACCGCTTTGATTGCTGAATCCTTACCTGCTCGCTGGATAATATCCACCAGCGTCTCTGCGCCGGCATTACCGAGACTTTCTTCACCATCTACCAACGCACCGTCAATGACGATAATGGCAATCTTCCCTTCGGCAGGTGCCGTCTGGTCCTCCGACCGCCGCGCATTGAGATAGGTATCCATGGAGATGCGTGCCTTGTGAGACTTCGAACCTTCTGGAGTATCATTTATTTTCTGTCGCCATTCTGCCCGACTCAGCTGAGCGTCAATCAAGCCATATTTTGTTGCCAGGCCCACCGGGTCGGCATCAACTTCATCAAGTAATTTGTCGTAGTTGTCAATGTAGTTTGTCAACTCATCGGCAGAGATCTCTCTCTGCTCAAGGATGGTCGCCAGGTAACCATTCCAGACAACTTGCAACCAGGCATCGGCTGCCTCCCTGGCCTGGTCTGACATTTCATCTCGCAGAAAAATTTCCACGGCACTTTTATACTGACCTGCTTGAAAGACATGATACTGGACATGAATTTTTTCCAGTGCCGATTTCAGATAAAGATTGTAAATACCAATACCCTGTAGAAATACTCCACCGGGGAAGGGTCTGTCGTTTTTATCCAGATACACCTCATCAGCAAAGGAAGCCAGATAATATTGCGCCTGGGTGTATTGTCCCGCAAAGGCGGAAATCGGTTTGCCGGTCTCCTTGAAGGCTTGCAGTGCTACTGCTATTTCATCGAACTGGCTGATGGAACCGCCACTCAGATCAGACAGGTCAAGCGCAATCGCCTTGATACGTTCATCGTCCCGGGCGAAGTTGACGACGTCAACAATATCCCTGAGCAGAACCTCAGCGTAGGGGTTATCACCACCATTCATGAAGAGTGCAAAGGGGTCAACGATGCTCTTCCGCTCTACGATGACGCCATCTGGATGTAGCACCAGCACCGATGAATCCGGCACCTCAAAGTCGTCTCTGGTGGTGACAGCGATGATGATAAAGAGAATAATGCCAATGAACAGGATGTTGCCGACGGCCCGCCTGGTCGCAGTGATGTAGTTCCAAATTTTTTTCACAGGATTCCTCAAATATAAGCATGCTATTGAGTTGCTGAGTTTATCACAGATACTTGCTGATGTTGGAAACTTCTACTACCAGGTGCTAGTAGGCAGATGAAGTACCTGGCTAAGTGCCTCATGCTAGTATCGGCGGCAATTTGATGACAGCTTGTGACCGGAAAGCAATGACAAAAAGGCAGCCGACACCGATGCACCCTGAGATCTTATGGACCTGGGAGCAACTCTGTCAGGTGTTTGCGTCTGCCAAACAGTCCTCCGCTGATAAAAGCCTGGCCATTACCGGAATATCTATTGATAGCCGCACTGCTCAACCGGGCGACCTGTTTATTGCCCTTTCCTCCAATCCGGGACCGCGTTTTGGTGGTACGCCAGAGACCCCCAAAGATGCTCGAGATGGGCATGATTTCCTTGAGGTAGCCATCAAGGCAGGGGCGAGGGCATTGATGGTAGACCGGGAAGTTGAAAGCAACGCGCCCCTGTTACGCGTTGCAGACACACTAGATGGACTCTGGCAACTTGCCCAGGTAGCTAGGGCACGCAATCAGGGACGGGTCATTGTCATCACCGGTAGCAGTGGTAAAACAACACTGCGGCTCTGGTTGGAAAGTCTGCTGACGACAGGCTGCATGACGCCCATCGCCACTGCTCATACCAAAAGAAGAAAAGTACACGCCGCACGGGATAGCCTGAACAACCACTGGGGCCTGCCCATATCACTTTGCCGCATGCCTGCCAGTGCCGACTATAGCCTGTTTGAGATAGGGACGAATCACCCGGGTGAGGTCCAGCCCCTGGCGGAACTCGTCACGCCGCATCTGGCACTGGTGTTGAATCTACTGCCAGCCCACCTAGGTAACTTCGCCAATATGGAGGCACTCAAAGAAGAAAAGCTGTCCATCTCAAAAGGTCTAAGCAGTGGAGGTACCCTCATCCTGCCTTGGGAACTTGCCCGCGAAGTGGCTACCAAGGCTTCTCATAAGGACTATCAGATAATTACTTTTGGTACTGATCCGGGAGCGGATGTTCAGGGTGTTATGCGTGATATTCAAACCGCGGCTCTTGATAGCGGGGCACTGATCCGGGCAAATGTCATGGGCCAAGAAGTTGAAGTTGAAATTCCCTTTACCGGTAGCCACAGGCTGGAATCCGTACTGGCACTCCTAGCGATACTTGCGGTGCTGGAAATCAATCTGGCCGAGCTACTGCCCGCCTTTAGGTCGCTTGAGCTTCCCCTCGGCAGGGGCAGGCGGATACAGCTGGGTGATATCACGCTGATAGACGATAGCTATAACGCCAACCCGGTCAGTATGCAACTGGCTATTGATGCGCTACAAGACTCCACCAGACCAGGACGAAAAATTGCCCTCCTGGGGGAAATGCTTGAACTGGGTGCGGCGGGGGAGGCATCACATATTGAGATTGGCAAGCAATGCGGAGGTATGGACCTGGTGCTGACCTTCGGAGATAGTTTCAAAAATGTCGCGGCTGGTCCGGCACATCAGGCGCATTACGATAGGGTGGACGACTTTGACCTGACTGCATTTATCGCCAGCTTGCAGCCAGGAGATCAAATACTGGTCAAGGGCTCTAATCGGGTCTTCTGGAAAAATAATTTCGCGGTGGCACTGAGGGAAGGGCTAGAATCGCGATAGTAGCCTGGATTTTAATCCCCCCGGTATCCTGCTTCGTCTTGCGTGTCGGCTGCCCGATTCGGTTTATTGGTGGCTGCTGCAATCGCACCCTCAACCTCTTCTTCCGTGGCAAGGTCGATACCCCCGGCGTGGTATTCCTCTGCCTCATCTGCATCAAGCACCGCCGAACCCGTCCAGGGAAATAACTGATATTCCTCACGGTAATAGTCAAAAAAGGGATATTTGATGATGTCAAAGTAGGGTGAATAGTCGAAGTCTTTTGGTGTACAGAGCTTTTCATTCCGGCGAAAGAGCTGGATATCCTTTCCCTCGCCATGTTTCACCAGGGGCAAGATCGGGAATTGCACATACGCGAAGGCTTTGGCAATCATAGTAGAACAGACTGTTTGGGTGGACTCTCCCGGCGTCTTGAAAAATAATGTTGATGCCCATTTCTTGGGAAGCAAAGGCAAGGGCAAAAGAAATCGGGCAAGATCAAATATCTGGCGGATATTATACTCAGTCCCCAAGCGACTAACGGCATAACGAATGACCAGTTGCGCGTCCTTGTGGGCAAGACGCACAGGACGGCAGATTCTGATGTGGTCGGTTTGATAATGGTCAACTGACTGAACGATGGTGCCTTGACCTAGCAGGCTCTCAATGATGAGTCGGTCATCCGGCTTGCCAGGATAATGCTGTCTGACTATGTCCTGGATAGCAGTATCTTCCATGTCGTATAGCCTGCCGACATAGAGGGCAGCATGGGTCCAGGGACTATTGGTTAGCCAACTAATGACTTCACTGATTCTTGATCGGCCTTCAACGAGTATGACATCGCCCGGACGCAGTTCATGCTTGATCCGCTCATAATCGCTCAGCGGTAGTTTCCGGAGCGACTTTTTCTGGTTCAACCATCTGATCAATAATTTCAGCATAAGGATTGTTTCTGAAGCCTGTCCAGGGACCAACAGTGACAGGTATCAGTATTCCAAAAATAGCCCTGTCTTTCAAATGACCGTCTTTCAAATGACCGTCTTTCAAACGATAAGCACTTTTGCCGCTCGGATACCAACAATGACATATTCTCCGCCGCACCGTGATTCCATGCGATAATGCCATTCGCTAGCGGGAAGGGACGCATGATTGTTGACCGATTAGGCAGAAGATTTCTGAATTTACGTGTCAGTCTGACGGCGGCATGTAACTACGCCTGCACCTATTGCGTAGCAGACGGGAAACGATTGATGCCGGCACAGAGCGAATTGTCTGCTGACTCCTTGTTGCGGGCCGTGACCCTGCTACAACAAGCCACCGGGATTGACAAGGTCAGAATTACCGGCGGTGAACCCCTGGTGACACCAAAATTTGATACTTTTCTCCAGGGGGTCATGGCATTGTCGCTACAAGATGTCAGTCTGACCACCAATGGTCAGCTGCTACTCGCCAAGCGTGATGTGATAAAGGCATCTGGAATAAGGCGACTAAACATCAGTCTTGATACCTTGAACCCGATGCGATTCAGACGGATTGCCAGAGGCGGTGATCTGGACACAGTCATCAGAGGGATTGATGCGATGCAGGCACTCGGTATCAAACTCAAAATCAATATGGTCCCGCTACGGTCACAGAATTTCCAGGACATCATGCCAATGCTAGACTTTTGCCTGGCGCGGAATATTGAATTGCGGTTTATTGAACTCATGCGGATGGGGCACCTTCGCGGTAACAAGAGTTTCCTGGTTGATTTTGTATCCATGGAAACCCTGCTTGATCTAATCAGTGAAAAGTATGAATTCCGTAGAACTGACGCCCCCTATGATTCCACGGCGGCAAGGTTCCAGATACCAGGGCGAGGGGTGTTTGGCGTGATTGCCAATGAAAGCGAGCCCTTCTGCCGCACCTGCACGCGGCTTCGTTTGTCATCCGATGGGCATCTCTACGGTTGCCTCAGCAACGCACACAGACAGTATATCGGCGACCTCATCCAGCAACCCTCCCACAAGGCGCTGCCCGAATTGCAGAATATTCTAGTCGCCGCTCTTGCCGACAAACAACTCGCATTCCAAGGGGAAGTAACAGTGATGAAGTTCATCGGTGGATAGCTAGGCATTGCCTTTTTGATACCAGATTCATTATTGTAAACTGATAGACTCCATAGCCAGTCAGCACTTTCGCCCAGGCACTGACACCAACAGATCAGATAGAGGAAATACCAATATGATGGATCTTGATATATCGGAACGGCTCGTCCCTGTCCGCATCAAAATTGACCAGTTCGTCAAATCAAAAATTGATCCGGTGACAGACGAGTACTTTGAGGAGATTAATGTCGGTGACAGATGGGCACTCACAGACCGGCAAACTCAAATTCTTGAAGGACTGAAAACTGAGGCACGGGAAGCGGGTCTCTGGAATTTCTTTCTCCCGGAAAGCCAGGGCGGCGCCGGGGTCTCCAACCTGGAATATGTCCATCTGGCAGAAGTAATGGCGAGAAACCCCCTCGCCAGTGAAGTCTTCAACTGCGCGGCACCAGATACCGGCAACATGGAAGTGCTGGAGCGGTATGGTACAGAGGCGCAGAAAAAGCAATGGCTTGAGCCGCTTCTGGACGGCAAGATTCGCTCCGCCTTCGCCATGACGGAACCCCATGTGGCATCTTCTGATGCGACCAATATTGCTACCTCGGCACGGCTGGAAGGTGCCGAATGGCTCATCAACGGGGAGAAGCACTACATCTCAGGCGCGGGCGATTCTAGATGCAAAATTATGATTACCATGGTCGTCACCAATCCTGATGCGCCCAAACACCTCAGGCAGTCACAAATACTGGTCCCCATGGACACACCGGGTGTTGATGTCATTCGTCCTATGCATGTGTTTGGCAAGGACGACGCTCCGCATGGCCACATGCACATCAAATTTGACAAGGTTCGGGTGCCGAAGGAAAACATCCTGCTCGGTGAGGGGCGCGGTTTTGAAATCTCTCAAGGGCGGCTTGGACCAGGAAGAATTCATCACTGCATGCGCTCCATAGGCGTGGCGGAACGCGCCTTGGAACTCCTGTGCCGCCGGGCATTGAGCCGGACGGCTTTTGGTAAACCACTGGCTGAACTCGGTGGTAACTATGATGTGATTGCCGACTCACGCATTGAGCTTGATATGTGTCGTCTCGCGGTACTCCGGACTGCTTACATGATGGATAGCATCGGCAACAAGGCGGCAAGAAAGTACATCTCCGCCATTAAGGTGGCAGTGCCCAATATGGCGCTTAAAATCATTGACCGTGCTATACAGATTCACGGCGCCCTCGGCATCTCGCAGGATACGCCACTCGCCGCCATGTGGATGGGACAACGCACTCTGCGACTTGCAGACGGACCAGACGAGGTGCATAGGCGGCTCATTGCCCGTGAAGAACTCAAGCAGTATCAGTAGTATGAAGTATCTGCATACCATGCTCAGGATTAGAGATCTAGATGAATCTCTGGACTTCTACTGCAACAAACTGGGGCTTGTTGAAATGAACCGACACGACAATGAGCAGGGACGGTTCACACTCATTTTCCTCGCTGCCCCGGGTGATGCGGCTGCTCAGATTGAACTGACCTTCAACTGGGACGGGGATCAAGCCTTTGGTGCTAGTCGGAATTTTGGGCATCTTGCCTATGCGGTTGATGACATTTATCAGACTTGTCAGCGCCTTCAGGACGGCGGGGTCGTCATCAACAGACCGCCGAGGGACGGTAGGATGGCTTTTGTGCGGTCACCAGACAGCATTTCCATTGAACTCTTGCAAAAGGGTAGCCCGCTGGCACCGGCTGAGCCCTGGGTATCAATGGATAATATCGGCGAATGGTAAAAGCAGGTGCCGGTGAGTAGCCGCAGTGTTATTGCTAAGGCAGGGAGGTGAAAGATCGCAACCTACATCATGCTGAGTAACCTGACCGATGAAGGACGCAGAACTCTCAAAGAGCGTCCGGAAAGACTCCACGCCGTCAATAAGGAAATTGAGGCAATGGGGGCAAGGGTCACCGGCCAGTTCGCCACCATGGGCAGTTATGACTTTGTGAATATCATTGAGGCACCCAGCAATGAGGTGATGGTGCAAATCACCGTGGAGCTGGGTAGCCGCGGCACCATCAAGATTACCACTCTGCCGGCCTTCTCTGTTGATGAGTTTATTGACATGCTGAGTGCTGGCACCTCTCCTGGCGAGGGATAGTTCGTGCCTGTCTATGTTTTGCTGACTCGGCTTTCAAGCCCTGCACAGCGGGAGATCATCAAGACCCCGACGCGACTTAGCAGCATAAGCGACATTCTGGAGCAATGGGACGCCAAGATTCTTGCTGACTATCACATGATGGGCGAATGGCATCACTGCACGGTGTTTGAGGTGTCAGATAATTTCCGGGCACACCAGGCGCTGTTACAGCAGGAATTGACCTCCTCTCCAGACACCTGGTTATTGCCCGGGATTGACCTGCCACTCTTTGAGCGCATGCTCCGTCAGGAACTCCGTACTGAGGGACCCCATCAATGGCAGGTCAAATGGTGGGCAAAGCTGGCACGGCTCTGTTTCCGTTGGTACCAGTATGACCGGTGGGTTTGGAGATATTTCAAACCCTTCCAGGTCACTGGCACAGAACATTTCACGGCAATCAAGGCACCTTGTATTGTGATTGCCAACCATACCAGCCACTTTGATTCACTCGCCCTCCATGCCTGCCTGCCGCTATGGCTCAGATGGAATATCTATTTTGGCGCCGCCGCCGACCGATGGTTCCTCCGCGCCGGCGGTGGCCGTCGAGATATGACTTTACAACCCTGGTATAACTCATTGATTACTGGATGTTTTCCTATTCGTCGTGGTGGTGGTTCCGCGACCCTTGATTATTCCAGGTGGTTGCTGGACCAGGGAGCAAACCTGGCGATCTTTCCAGAAGGCACCCGCTCCACCAGCCACAAGATGGCAAGATTCAAACATGGCGTTGCCCTCCTGGCATTACAAAAGAAGTTGCCCATCCTACCGGTCTATCTGACAGGCTTAGCGAGGATTCGCCCCAAGGGCAGTCGGAAGGTCACCCCCGGTCCCGTCCATGCGCACATTCAACCACCCCTCTATCTGCCGGAGGGCATGGCGGTGCCTGATGCCACCAGGCTGATCTATGAGGAATTGAACGCCGTGCACAAAAGTGTCATCGCCCATGGCGATGCAGCAGGGCGATGGGATCTGCCGCATGATTCACACCGCCGCCCGATCAAAGCAGCTCCCGCTCAATAAACTCGGCGACTCCATCGGCAGTATTGTCGCCAGTTACATGCGTGGCAGCCTGCCTGACCCTCGCGTCCGCCTGTCCCATGGCAACGGCAGTCCCAGCACAGCGAAACATCTGAATATCGTTATCTGCATCCCCAAAGGCTATGACCTGAGCAGTTGACAGAGACAAGTAGTCACAGGCTTTACTGAGGGCTATGCCCTTGTCTGCTGCCCGTGCAGTGATGGTAATGATGATTTTTCCTGTGGGACCCACCGAGTCAAAGATATTGACCGAATCAGCAAAATGCTTCTGCTGTATTGTTTTCACCATAGCGATGGTGGCACTGCCCTGGACAGTGGCAATCCGTGGTAACTCATCCAATCGGGTCGGGAATTGCTCCATCCAGTCTAGTTCATCGCTCAGATATTCCGCAGAGGGTCGCTGGTCCAGCTTGAGCCAGGTGCGTGAATCCACAGTAGCAGATGCGATACAATAATTACTGTTACATAGGTTGAAGAACTCCATCACAAAGGTCTCAGGTAACCGTGTATCGTAAATGTCTCTTGCCTCTCGGGTGGAATAGACCTGGGCACCACTACAGGCGATCACGGGTTGCTTCTCAAGACCGATGGTATGACAGATGCGCTCTGCCATCTGACGCCATCTGGCGGTTGCGATAATGATGTTGAAGCCAGCATCGGCGGCGCCTTTTACAGCCAGTCGGTTTCTTTCGGATAATGTCTCTCCGACCAACAGGGTGCCATCCAGGTCTATAGCTAGAGCTTTCCAAGGCATAATTGACAAACTCTTGTAATCTGAATCGGAAAACTAGCACGAAGGCACAAACAAATACGACAGCTAAGGTGGAGAATATTATGCAGAGCAAGGCATGGCTTGCGCAGATTGTTGAGGAACCTCTAGATCCGGAGATGCCAATCTGTGATCCACATCATCATCTCTGGGATTATCCGGGAAGCCGTTACCTGCTGGATGAACTCCTGGAAGATATAAACACAGGGCATCATCTGGTCAGCACGGTATTTGTTGAATGTAACGCCATGTTCAATGCTGATCTACCTGAGCATTTGGCGCCGGTCGGAGAAACGGAATTTGTCCAGGGCATAGCGGCAATGAGCAGTTCTGGCAAGTATGGCGCCTGCAGGGTCGCCTCTGGCATTGTGAGTTACGCAGATCTATGCCTGGGAGAGGGAGTGCGGCAAGTCCTTGAAGCCCACCTCAGGGCAAGCCCGAATCGTTTCAAAGGTATTCGCCATGCTGCCAGTTGGCATCCCAGCCCGGATATTAAGAATTCACACACCAATCCGGTTGAACAGATGATGTTGAGAGAAGATTTCCTGTCTGGTTTCGCGGTCCTGGCAGAAATGGGACTGAGCTTTGACTGCTGGTGTTATCACACCCAACTTCAGGAATTTGCCAGCCTCGCCAGGCAAGCACCAGATACGGTAATCATTCTGGATCACTTCGGCGGGCCCCTCGGTATAGGTCCTTATGAGGGCAAACAGGATGCTGTCTTTCATCACTGGCAGGATAGCATTGCTCAGTTGCAGGACCTGAGCAATGTGTATTTTAAACTGGGTGGTATCAATATGAAGATTAACGGCTTTGATTGGCACAAACGTGACCTGCCGCCGACATCGGATGAGTTGGTGGACAAGACCGCCGCCTATTATGAACATTGCATCAACACCTTTGGTGCTGAACGTTGCATGTTTGAAAGTAATTTTCCCGTTGACCGGGAGTCAGTCTCTTACGGCATACTCTGGAATGCTTTCAAGAAGATGACCGCCGGGCTAAGTAGGGTAGAGCGGGAAGCACTTTTTCATGGCACCGCGACCCGGGTGTACCGGTTGGCTCCAGAGCCGGGCAGGGCATCAGAATAATGAACAAGCATCACTACTGACGCAATGCTCGTTACGCTCTCCTCTTCATGGATGAAGCAATGACAGACAAAAAACATCTGCTGATCGTTTTCCACAGCAAAACCGGTAAAAACGGGCGCATGGCTGAGTCGGTGCATCAGGGTGCACAGGATCCGGATATTGATGTGGAAGTGAGATTCCTGAAAGCCGGGGATGCAGATGCCCAGGATCTGCTCTGGGCAGACGGCATCGTTTTCGGTAGCCCCGAAAACTTTGGCTATATGTCCGGGGCACTGAAAGATTTCTTTGACCGAACCTTTTATGAAGTGGAAGGGCAGGTTGATGGTAAACCCTATTGTATATTCGTTGGTGCTGGTAACGACGGCACCGGTGCCCTGACAGCCATTCGGCGTATTTGTATGGGATACCACTTCAAGGAGATACAGCCGCCAGTCATCGTCCCGGGTGAGCTGAGTGACGCGACGCTACGCAGCTGCTATGAGCTTGGCATGGCGATGGGCGCAGGCCTAGAAGCTGGGGTTTTCTGATATTTTCTACAAGGCAAGGACTCAGCCCAACTTGTTGAAATAAACCCGGGCGGCGGCCATCACTCTCGGTGCCAGGATGATGCTGGACACCATGGTCGGTATCGCCATCATTGCCAGGGCACCATCAATCAAGCCGACCATCGCATCTAGAGAAGCAAGACTCGCAACAATCACCATGGCGACCATGAGGTGGTTATAGTAATGTTGCCGCTCAGCCCCGATGAGAAAGCCAAGACACTTATTGCCGTAATAGGAGTAGGTGAATACGGTGGTAATGCTGAACACAAAAATACAGATACCCAATAACCAGGAACCTATGCCCGGGAGTAGCATCTCAAAGGCCGCCGCAGTCATGGTAACGCCATTGCTGTCACCGCTTTGCCAGACACCCGACATGAGAATAATCAGTGCAGTAGCCGTACAGATCAGCAGGGTGTCAATGATGGGTCCGAACATCGCCACCAGACCCTCGCGTACCGGCTCATCTGTCTTTGCCGCGCCATGCGCCATGGCTTCTGTACCGAGCCCTGCTTCGTTGGAAAAGACTCCACGGCGGATACCATGGCTCATGGCGGCACCGATAGCACCGCCGAGCAGGGAGGTGCCAGTGAAAGCGTCATTAACGATCAACCGCAAATATTCCGGGATAGTTGTGAAGTTGACCAGGAGCAGGTAACAAGCAGCACCCACATACAGCAGTGTTGCCGCGGGTACCAACTTGGAGGCAGCGTCGGCGATCCGCTGTAGCCCGCCAGAAATCACCCCGAAAACCAGCAGTGCCAGAAGCCCGCCCATAATGAGATTAAACAGCAAGGCGTCATCGGCATCTATCCATCCCTCTCGCAGAAAAATGACCTCGCGCATGCTTTGCACCAACTGGTTGATCTGGAACATAGGCAGGCAACCGATTAGGCCGGCGACACAGAAGAAGATGGCGAGGGGGCGATACCTGGCACCGAGTGCCTCGGTGATGACATACATGGGCCCACCCTGAATCTTGCCCTTGGAATCCTTGCCTCGATACATCACGCTCAGGGTGCAGGTAAAAAATTTGGTCATCACGCCAACCAGGGCCGTCATCCACATCCAGAAGATGGCACCGGGACCGCCCAGATAAATCGCCACCGCGACCCCGGCGATGTTCCCCATGCCAATCGTCCCGGCAAGTGCACTCATCAGGGTCCGGAAATGTGAAAGTTCTCCGGGACCCGTCGGTGGGTATTTACCGAAAATCAACGCAAGACTGTGCCCCAGATACCGGAACGGCAGAAGCCTGGACAAGAAGACGAAATAAGCACCGCCACCGAGAATCAAGAAAAGCAACCAGGGACCCCAGGCCAGGTCCCCGAAGGCGATCAGGATTGATTCAATCTTCTGCGCCCAACTCACAGGACAACCATCTGCAAAGCACTTGGTATGATGACTCGGCCAGGAGGTTGATATGGCAGGCTATCTTTTTTGCATCTCGTCATGGCTGTTATTGCGCTCCTTTCTATTTTCACAGAAGATTGCGGATATCATCCAGGATGTCGTCAAGAAGGGGTCTTTGACGATAATCTTCTTCTGCGTATTTCGCCTTAATCCTGCCGTCTTCATCAAGCAGAAATATACCCGCCTGGGGAACCCCATAAAATCTTGTTCCAGGGGCGTAACTTTCATCAAGCAGACCCAGTTTACGAATGACTTTTGAGCCGGTATCGCTCAGGAGGGTATAGGCTATCCTGTGCTTCCGGGCAAATCGCGCCAGTATTTTCTCCGAATCATAGGTCAGGGACACAGCCGTCACATCCAGTGCTGTGAATTCAGTATATCTTGATGACAACTCAACGAGCTGTCTCTGGCAAAAGGGTCACCAGTCAGCACTCCTGTTAAAGAAGAGCAGGGTGCCCTTCTTCCCCAGTAGCCCGGTTAATGACTGTTTTTTACCGCGGTGATCATTGGTAGAAAATTCCGGTAGGTAAGCATCCACTGGATGCTGAGCTGCCCAGACCCAGGCATCTGTTGCACTGGCTTTGGTGCTACTAACAGCTGCATTACTAACAGCTGCATTACTAACAGCTGCATTACTAACAGCTGCATTACTAAGAGCAGCACCAAAGCCCATAGTGAGCAGACTCAGGAGGCAAGCCCCCAGGATGCGTCGCCTAGGTCGTGATTTCAAATTAGCGGCAGTTCTCATAAAAGACTTAATGATTCAGAGGAAGTGGCACAGAAAAGAATGATAACAGCCAGACCAAAGGCTTGGAAGGGCATGTATAAGTCCACCACCCCCCGCTTTCGCGAGGGCATGCTTTGGCACTCTGGTTGATTATGGATGAGGTAGTTTACAGGAGATTGCAAGCCGAGGCCGTGATGGGGCAGGACGGTGTTGTAATCGACCAGCCAATCGGCCAGTTT
>DKIG01000057.1 GCA_002454165.1 Gammaproteobacteria bacterium UBA6724 | reverse complement strand
GCCAAAGCATGCCCTCGCGAAAGCGGGGGGGGGTGGACCTATACACTGGTTGTACTTTCATTCCTGCCTCGTTGATACTTCAATCTTGCTTTTTTACATATCGGTTGTTGCGCAATTTCTTCATGGAGAGTTTCATAGAAAGTTTCACAAAGAGTTTGCTATGAGCCCCTACAGATGACCAAATACACACCTCTGCCAGATGATATGCGCCTACCTCGGGCCGCTACTGATGCGACAAGAAAAATTCAACAGGGTTTCAAGGACAGGCTAGATTTTTCTGATAGGCAAAGTTTCAAGGACGCCAGGCGTGGATTTATCGCAAGCCTTGCGCCCATGACCATTGCTCACGACAAGCAGAGCCGGGCTGCTTTTGACTTGTCGCAAATGTCTTTCCTTGAGGGGGAAGCGCCGGATACCGTGAACCCCTCTCTCTGGCGGCAAGCGCAACTGAATGCAGAGCATCATGGCTTGTATGAGGTGGTTGACGGCATTTATCAGGTGCGTTCATTTGACATCGCCAACATGACGTTGATTCGCGGGGACAGCGGCTGGATCATCATTGACCCGCTCACTTCTTCTGAAACCTCAAGGGCGGCTCTGGCACTTGCCAACCAGCATCTTGGCGCCAGGGACATCAAGGCAGTTATTCATACCCACAGTCATGCCGATCACTTTGCTGGCGTCCTCGGCGTCATTACGCCAGAGCAGGCAAGTAGCGGCGAGATAGCCGTTATTGCGCCGCTGGACTTTGTTAAGGAGGCTCTGTCCGAGAATGTGCTGGCGGGCAATGTGATGAATCGTCGTGCCACTTATATGTACGGCAATCTGCTGAAACCATCTCCAACAGGCTTCGTGACGACGGGGCTTGGTGCCGCCCTGTCAATGGGTTCAACGGGATTCATCCTGCCCAACGATACGGTCAGGGAAACCGGCGAAACACGCACCATTGACGGTGTTGAGATGGAGTTCCAGATGACGATGGGCTCTGAGGCGCCAGCGGAAATGGTCTTTTACTTCCCGCAATTCAAAGCACTGTGCATGTCAGAGATCACTTCCCACCATTTGCATAACATCTATACGCCGAGGGGCGCACAGGTCCGGGATGCACAGGCCTGGGCAAATCAAATTAACCAATCTATTGATCTCTTTGGCGAGCGGTTGGAAGTCCAGTTTGCCTCGCACCACTGGCCTATCTGGGGAAGAGAAGCCGCCGTCAAATATCTCAAAAAACAGCGTGACCTCTACCAGTTTATTCACGACCAGACATTGAGGCTTGCCAATCAGGGTTACACCAAAGAAGAAATTGCCGAGCAGATTGTTTTGCCCGCTTCCCTGGGACAAGAGTTCTACAATCGGGATTATTACGGCACTGTGTATCACAACGCCCAGGCTGTTTATGTCAAATATCTAGGATTTTTTGACGGCAATCCGGCGCACCTTCATCCTCTCCCACCGGCGGCAGTCGCTAGGCGGTATATTGATTTTATGGGTGGTGCTGACGCCGTCCTTGCAAAAGCCAGGACCTGTTATGCTGAGGGAGACTATCGCTGGGTGGCAGAAGTGTTGAATCACCTCGTTATGACGGACCCGGAACACACGGCGGGCAGGTCCCTGCTGGCGGATACACTGGAACAGCTGGGCTACCGCGCTGAGTCCGCACCCTGGCGCAACTTTTATCTTTGTGGTGCTCTGGAATTGAGGGAAGGGCTACCGCCAGGCTCAGCCTTCAAAGCCAGCGCGGGTATGTTGGCGACGATACCGCTTGCTAACTTTTATCAACTCATGGCAGTCCGCCTCAATGCAGCGAGAGCCGAGGGGCTGGTGTTGAACATCAACCTGGCGTTTACCGATGCCACAGCAACACTGCTCAATGTTGAGAATTCAGTGCTGCATGCCTTTGAAGGTCAACAGGATGCGAAGGCTGACGCCACCCTGACTCTCTCCGTACCTGATTTCAAACTGCTCATGTCTGGGCAGACACAAGCTGCAACATTGATTGAGCAGGGCAAATTGAAACTGGATGGTGATGCGGCGGCGCTAGTGACCTTCGCCGGACTCTTTGAGCAGTTTGAGCGACGCTTCCCCATAGTGACGCCCAGACCGGATTTTTAAGTCAGCTCATGACAAGCAGTTTACTTGCTCTCCTGGACGACATTATAGCGGTGCTTGACGATGTTGCTGTGCAAACCAAGGTCGCCGCCCAACGTACCGTCGGGATAGTGGGTGATGATCTTGCGATCAATGCGGAACAGGTCTCTGGTGTACGGGCGGAGCGGGAATTGCCTGTCATCTGGGCGGTTGCCAAGGGCTCTGCACAGAACAAACTGATTTTGGTACCAGTGGCGCTACTGCTTGCCGCCTTTGCGGACTTCCTGATTTTGCCTTTGTTGATGCTGGGTGGTTGCTACCTCTGCTACGAAGGTATGGCGAAAATTCTGGACAAGTTCTTTCATCGCCATGAAGCAGATGCTGTCAGGCAAGAAGTCATCAACGCATTGCACAATTCAGAGGCAAATCTGGTCAAGTTTGAGCGACAAAAGATCAAGGGGGCAATACGTACAGATTTTGTTCTCTCCACCGAGATTATTGTGATAACCATAGGTACGGTGCAGGATGCCACTTTCATCACCCAGGCTGGCGTGGTCATCGCCATCGCTGTCATTATGACGGTGGGTATTTACGGGCTGGTAGCCGCCATCATCAAGTTGGATGATGCCGGGCTGGCGCTCGTCAATCGGAGTGGAGATAACAGCTTCCTGCGCTGGACTGGCAACGCTATTCTTTCCTTCGCTCCCTGGTTAATGAAGGCACTTGCGGCGGTCGGCACTGTTGCCATGTTCCTGGTAGGTGGAGATATTCTGGCGCGTGGTATCCCTGGCCTGGAAGCCCTGTTCCACCTGGTTACTGAGCCAATAGCGGCAATTCTCGGCGGCACCCTCGCCCAGGTTATGTCGCTGCTACTTGACATCCTTCTGGGCATGATCGTTGGTATCTGTCTGATTCCCCCCGTCAATGGGGTGCGCTTTGCTTTGGGAAAAATTGGTTTTTAGCAGGGTTTAACTTTTTGCTACGGCAAGCATTTCCTCCCAACTGGTGATCTTGACGCGGGGACGACCCTGTGCTGAGCCTTTGGTCACTTCTTCCTGGTCAATCTTCTCCCATTCTTCATAGCTGACTGCATCTGGTTGCCGAATGGCGATGAATGCTTTTGCACCTTCAATACTGGGGTCGGCAGGATTAAGAATATGCCCAGCGGCAAGATCTTCCAACATGCAGGCGACGGTTTCCCGAGCGCAGGTTTTGTTGGTACCAATCACACCCGTAGGACCCCGCTTGATCCAGCCAGCGGTATAGAGACCCGTGACCCTAACCCCATCCTTAGTCATCACCCGGCCCGCTTTATTGTGTATCGTGCCTTGACTCTCATCACTGGGAAGGTTCGGCAGGGGTCGCCCCTTGTAGCCAACAGATCTGAACACCAATCCCACCGGCAGGATTTCCTCCTGGTCGGTCCCTCTGGGGCGAATGACGCCGTCGGCACCTAGCAGCAACTTATTTTTCACCAGTCTGATTGCCGTGACTCTGCCGGCCTCGCCAATTAATTCCGTCGGTGACACCAAGAAACGAATATGAAGCTGCCTTGCCTTGCCTGTCGTCTTTCTGGTGGCATAGTCCTGCACTATGGCAACATTTTTTTGAACATTCTTGTTATCACTCTGTTCCACTAACGCCTGGCTTGTAGCATCCAGCCGCGCTTCCTCTGACAGTACCGTGACATCGGCGTCAGAAAATTCACCCATTTCTTTTATCTCTGGTGGTGTGAAAGCAGCCTGGGCTGGACCCCGTCTACCGAGGATATACACCTTCTTTACCCTGCTGTGCCGCAAGGCTTCCAAGGCGTAGTCTGCAATATCGGTTTCAGATAACTCAGCAGGGGTTTTACACAGGATGCGGGCAAGGTCCATCGCTACATTCCCCATGCCAACGACGGCGACATTCTCTTGGGAAAAGTCATACTCCAGGTCTGCAAAATCTGGATGACCGTTATACCAAGCAACAAATTCCGTGGCGGAAAAACTGCCCTGCAAATCTTCTCCCGGTATGCCAAGACTCCGGTCCAGGGAAGCGCCGAGGGTGAAGATGATCTGATGGTAGTGTTGCTTCAGGTCATTAAGATTGATGTCCGACCCGTATTCGACATTGCCGTAAAAGCGAACATTCGGCTCTTGGGCGCTTTTGTCATACACCTTCTGAACGGACTTGTCCTTCTGATGATCTGGCGCGACGCCTGCCCGAACCAGTCCGAAGGGAGTAGGTAGCCGATCAAATATATCAATCTCAACATGCAGTTCTTTCTGTTTGAAGAAATTACTGAGGGTATAAAAACCGGCGGGACCCGCACCAATAATCGCGACTCGTAACGGATTGTATTCACTGCCCGGCATTGACATTTGATTTTCCGAGTTTGTTTTCATCTGCTACTTTAATGTTGATTAGTTTACGAGAAGTAGTTTATGAGTAGCAGTTTACGAGAAGCGGTTTACAAGAACAGAGTAGCAGATTATAAATCTCTTAACATAAGACTCCAGGCACCTGGATTCCCGCTTTCGCAGGAATGACGGGCCGGGCGCGTGCCGGCGATGACAATGAGGGCGACCGACACCGTCACGGCGGTGATGATAATGACGGCGGGCAGGAATGACGGGTCGGGGGCGCGACGGCGATGCCAATGAGGGCGACCGGCACCGTCACGGCGGCGATGACAATGGCGGCGGGCAGGAATGACGGACCGGGCGCGTGGCGGCGATGACGGATACAGCCACGCTCTTGGTCACCGCTAAGATAAAAGAAGGGAAGGCACTGTGACAGATTTCGCCGTCAGGTTACTAGACTGGTTTGATCAACAGGGTCGCAAAGACCTCCCCTGGCAGCAGGATATCACGCCCTATAGAGTCTGGGTTTCGGAGGTCATGCTTCAGCAAACTCAGGTGCCTATTGTCATCCCCTACTATGCGCGGTTCATGGCGCGTTTTCCCACAATTAACAGTCTGGCGGTAGCCACCGAAGATGAAGTGCTGCATGAGTGGACAGGTCTGGGCTACTACGCCAGGGCGCGTAACCTGCATGCAACCGCCAAGGAAATTATGTCTGCATTTAACGGCGACTTCCCCGACACCCTGGAAGCACTTGTTAGTCTGCGGGGCATAGGTCGCTCAACTGCTGGCGCAATAATCGCTATCTGCACCGGAGAAAGAGCAACCATTCTGGATGCTAATGTCAAACGACTACTGAGCAGGTGTTTCGCCATAGACGGCTTGCCTGGTAGCAGTGCCACGGAACGCTTGCTTTGGGAGAAAGCAGAGCAGTTGACTCCCGCCGAACGAGTCTCGGACTATACCCAGGCAATCATGGATCTGGGTGCAATGATTTGTACCAGAACTTCTCCCGACTGCGCCGTCTGTCCCTTTACCGAGGATTGCATCGCGCGGGTGACACGAAGTATCAACAGATATCCGGCGAGAAGACCCGCCAAATCTTTACCGGTCAAGACCACAACCATGCTGGTTGTTCAAAACCCGGAGGGTGCGGTGTTGTTACAGAAACGTCCGCGCAACGGCTTGTGGGGTGGACTCTGGGGTTTCCCGGAATGTGAGTTGAATGGACTTGAGCAATTCCTGGTGCAACATCACCTCTCGCTTAAACAGCAAAACCACTTGTCGGGGTTCAGGCATAGCTTTACTCATTTTCATCTGGATATTGAATTGATACAGGTCCTGGTCATGGATGCAGAGCCCTGCGTTGCGGAACCGAACAGCGTCTGCTGGTATGATCCGCATGACCCTGCCAAAATTGGTTTGACCAGGCCTGTTTCCAAAATTATGGGTGAACTCGCCGAAACTACTCAGCAAACACTAGGGATAAACTAGGGGAACCAGCACCATGTCACGAATGGTATTTTGCGCGAAACTTAAAGTAAAACTCCCTGGCCTTGCGGCGCCTCCCTTTCCTGGACCCAGGGGTCAGGAAATATTTGAGTCAATCTCCGAGCAAGCCTGGCAGGAATGGCAAAGGTTGCAGACCATGCTGATCAACGAGAAACATTTAAACATGATGGACAAGGAATCTCGCAAATACCTTAATGAACAACGCGATAAATTCCTGAACGATGAGGCTGTGGATCAGGCCGAAGGTTATACGCCACCAGAAGGCTAAGTCTCAACGCCCGTCATTTCTCGCAAACGGGAATCCAGAAGCCTCGTGTGACCGCCGTCGTATAGAAGGTGCGTCACC
>DKIG01000040.1:88629-94443 GCA_002454165.1 Gammaproteobacteria bacterium UBA6724 | reverse complement strand
TGAGGTTGACGCCGCCGTTAACGACGCCGCGGCTGAGTGTTGACACCTAGACTTCCGCTCTCGTTCAAACCAGGAACAGAGGCGGGACGGGAGATAACGCCGCTTAATTAGCCCCAGGCGCTTAATCAGCCCCAGGCGCTGAATCACTCTTCCGCTGCCTCGTAAGTGATTTTCTGACCGCCGACTGAGGCTTCGTACATCAAGCCTCCCAGGGAGTGCACGAAGATAGCCATGCCCTTGGTGTAGCCAT
Source organism: Gammaproteobacteria bacterium UBA6724 (assembly GCA_002454165.1). Lineage (GTDB taxonomy): Bacteria > Pseudomonadota > Gammaproteobacteria > Pseudomonadales > Azotimanducaceae > UBA9659. Next base: position 94,193 of record DKIG01000040.1, on the reverse strand, counting down.
ATTCAGCCTGGGCGGTTCTTGAAAACCCGGCGCTCCCGCTTAGGGAAGACCCGCCGGTTCCGGTCTGTGCCTGGGCACCGACGGCGATGAAAACCACGGAAGTTGAGGCGTCAAACTCAACCCCACTCTGGGTAAATTCTTCAAAGGCGCGCTGATCTTGCAGAAAGATAATCTTGCTGAGCGTCTGACCGCCAAGTTGAAACCCAAGGTTCAGTCCCCGTAGCCTGGCATCCCCGACATAGACCTGGTTCCGATAGACGCGTCCATTGCCGTAGGTACCGCCGAGAATAAACCCACCCTTCCCAACCAGGGGGAATACAACATAGCCGTATGCGGAATCAAAAAAAGGTTTCAAAGTGGGCGAAGACTCAAACAGGTCAAGCGTACCATCGTATTCATCCGCTAGTGCGGCAGAAGTATTTGTCAGGAGCAGGCTCCCGAACAGGAGACACATCAGAGTTCTTAACATGGCTTGTTTCTCTTCACTATTCAGTACCCCTCCATGAGCCCAGCACATGGTCAATAAAACAGTTAATAAAACAGTTAATAAAACAGTTAATAAGACGGTTAATTACGACAATGACGATACCAGAAGATTCATTCAACAAGAATTGACAAATGCCCGACTCCTGAAATTGCCGCCTCAATGCGGTCGCCTGATGCGACTCCTCCCACCCCAGCGGGCGTCCCGGTATAAATCAAGTCTCCGGGTGCCAATATGAACAATGTCGATAATCGGCTGATCACTTCCGGGACCTTCCAGAGCATCTGATTGATATTGCCGGTTTGCCGTCTTTCGCCGTTGACATCCAGATAAATCTCGCCCGCCATTATGTCTCTGGTGCCGCCATCTGCTACGGGCAGGATTGCCGAGCAGGGTGCAGCATGCAGGAAGGTCTTGCCCACTTCCCAGGGTTGGCCTCTTGCCTTGGCTTCCGCCTGGAGGTCCCGCCGAGTCATATCCAGACCGACTGCGTAACCATAGACACATGACAGAGCATCTTCCACCCTAAGATCCAATCCGCCCTTGCCGATTGCCACCACCAGTTCCACCTCATGCTGAACATCCGTTGACAGGGAGGGCATGTGCATTGTCCCGCCATCCTCAAGCAGGGCGAATCCAGGTTTCATAAAGAAGCAGGGTTTTTCCCGGTCCGGGTCGTCGCCCATTTCCATCAGGTGCTCGGCATAGTTGCGACCTACGCAGTAAATTTCATTCACTGGAAATCTGTCTGAGGTGCCGATAACCGCCAGGCTCGGCGGCTCGGCAGGGGGTACCACATAGGACATCGCCACCACCTTCACCGCTAGGAAACCGCGTCCAAGGACCCGGGACGACGGTAAACCAGATAGACAATTAGCAGTAACAACGGCAGCAGCACGGGGATACTCAATAGCATAACGCCATTCCAGCCCAGGCTCAGCAGCAAGACGCCAGAGCCCAGGGATGCCAGCCCCTGGAATGCAAAGATTACGAAATCATTAAACGCCTGGACTTTGAACCTTTCACTGCTTCGGTATGTCCTGGTGAGCAGAGTGGTGCCACCGAGGAACAGAAAATTCCACCCTATTCCCAAGAGTACCAAGGACGTCCAGTAATGCGTCAGTGCCGGTGAGCCGTAGCCAATGATGAGACAGACCGCCATCAAAACAAGACCAGCCAGGATGATATTCACAACACCCAGACGTGCAATCAGGAAACCACTGAACAGGGACGGGATATACATGGCAAGGATATGACTCTGAATGACCCAGGCTGTGTCGTCAAAACTGAATTGATCCAGCCTGTGCATACTCACTGGCGTCGCCGTCATAATCAAACTCATCACGCTCCAACCGACCACCGCTGCCGCGATTGCCAGCAGGAGTGTTGGTTGCTGGAGAATCACCATCAGGGGTCGTGGCTCTCGATCATCCTCGCCAGTTTGCCAGACAGCATTGCGATAAAACAGCAGGATGAAGAAGGAGCATGCCAGCAACCCGCTCATGCCAAGGAAAGAGCCTGTATAAACAGGGACTGCCTCTGCTGCATGCCCCAATAACAGGCCCGGGTTGACATGCGACATACGGGTGGCGACCTCGGGACCAAGAAATGCAGCCACTATACCCGCCAGCATCAGTATAGAAATAGCTTTGGCAACTTCGGTATCCGACACAGATTCAGCTACCGCGAACCGGAACTGTTGCATAAAAGCCACATAGGCACCCACCAGAAAAGATGCTAGACAAAATAGCCAAAAGTCCTCGTTACTAACTCCCCATGCTGCAATCAAGCCTGCCAGAGACGCCCCGGCGGTTGCCGCCAAGAATCCTGCCTTGCGTCCAATACGCGCCATCAGCAGGGATGCCGGTATGGCGGTGCAGGCGGTGCCCACCACCATCAGGGCAACAGGCAGAGTGATGAGCGCATCAGACGGCGCAATCTCTGCACCGACTATCCCTCCCAGTAAAATCATAATGGGCGGTGCTGTCTGCCCAAAGCACTGCGCCAGCCCCAGGGTCACCAGGGTTCTGTAATTCTTCGTTATTCTCATCTCATTGCTATCAGCGTCTTTATGGTTTTATTATGAATGATGAATAGTGAATGGTGAATTAAAGATGACAGATGCCGATCAAAACAAAACAAAGCCGACGGCAAAATACAAAATCCTCGTAGTTGACGATGAATCTGACCTTGAAATTCTGATGCAGCAACGCATGCGGCGCCATATCAAGGCTGGTGAGTATGAGTTCGTCTTCGCCCCGGACGGCGTAGATGCGCTAGAAATGTTGAACGAGGACCCGGAAATTGACATGGTGGTCTCCGACATCAACATGCCGCGCATGGACGGCCTCACTCTGCTTGAGCAGATCCCCAAGGTAAACCCGAATATCCGTGCCATCATAGTTTCCGCATACGGCGACATGAAGAACATTCGCACCGCCATGAACCGGGGCGCCTTTGACTTTGTCACCAAACCCATTGACTTTGAAGACCTGCGAATCACTATTGACAGGACCCTGCAACACCTGGTGCTGTGGCGCGAAGCCCTGTCGTCTCGTGACCGACTGGTGGTGCTGCAAAACGATCTCAATACTGCCAGCAAAATGCAGCAGTCCATCTTGCCGACAGAATTTCCCCGGGGTGAGGACTACCACATCTTTGCGCACATGGAACCCGCTCAGGATGTAGGTGGCGACTTCTACGACATTATCCGTCTGAATGCCGGGAAGGTGGGTCTTGCCATCGCCGATGTCTCTGGCAAGGGTATTCCCGCCGCCCTGTTTATGATGTCCAGCCGTACCTCCTTGAAGGGTGCCGCCATCGGCTTTTCGGAACCGGCTGAAATACTCAGGGAAGTGAACCAGCTGTTGCTGGAAAACAACGATGCTCTAATGTTTGTGACGGTATTTTACGCTGTCTATGAGCCTGATACTGGTACCCTAACTTATGCCAACGCTGGCCATTGTCCACCCCTGCTGGTGCACGCCGACGGTAAGCAGGAAGAGCTTGCCCTGAGCAAAGGAGGGGCGCTTGGCATCATGCCAGAGCTTGAGTTTGAGCAACTTTCCATCACCCTCCAGCCGGGCGACACCTTGATCATGTACACAGATGGCGTGAGCGAGGCGATTAACGACAAGGATGAACTATTCTGTATAGAGGGCCTTCGTGAAGCCTGTGCTGACATTCAAGAACGCAGTGCAGAGGAGATCACCGAAATCATTTTTAAGGCGGTCAAGGACTATGCGGGCGACGCGCCACAATTTGATGACATTACTTGCATCAATCTGGTACGCCGGTAGGTATGAAAACTAGCACGAAGAGCCCGTAATTCAATGTAACGACAAAGAAGCAGAGCGACGAATGAACAAGTTATCACTTCGCATCAAACCTGACATATCAGAAATTCTCCCTATGCAGAAAGAAATAAATCGGTTCGCGGAGACGGAAGGCTGGTCAGCTGGCGTCCTCTATCAGATTGATCTCAGTCTTGATGAACTCGCCACCAATATCCTGAGTTATGGGCAGACAGGGGGGCAGGTTGACCATATTGATATATTGATTACCTCCGCGCCAGATTCCGTCAGGATAGAAATCTCAGACAATGGTGTTGCCTTCAATCCCTTGAAGGACGCACCGATACCTGACCTGGATGCCCCTGTAGCAACCCGGGCTATAGGGGGACTAGGCGTCCACATAGTACGCACCGTGATGGACGAGGTGCATTACCGGCGGGAAGACGGCAAAAATTTCCTGACCCTGGTAAAGCAGAGAAATGGTAAAGCAACAGAGAAATAAATGAAGCAACTATCGCATCTGGGCGCACTGCCGGGCATTCTGGTGCTACTGGGTAGTATGGTTGCCACTGACATGCCTGCTGAGTCTTTTGACTCTTCTGACTCTTCTGATTCTTTAGACTCTTTAGAACAACGTCCCGCCGCTATCAACAGCCAGCCGGGTATTTCCGATACCAGGATTTTGTTTGGTCAGTCAGCGGCACTCAGTGGTCCCGCCGCCGAACTCGGCAAGGGCATGCGGCTCGGCATAAGCGCCGCCTTTGAGGAGATCAACCAGAGTGGTGGTATTCACGGTAGACAACTCGTCCTTCTCTCTCTGGATGATGTTTATGAACCAAGGGTAGCCATAGACAACACCAGACGACTGCTTGACGAGGAAGAGGTATTCGCACTAATCGGCGCAGTCGGTACACCCACCTCCCGCGCCGCTGTCCCCCTGACTCTTGCCGCCAATGTTCCCTACATCGCTCCGATGACCGGCGCGGAATTTTTACGGGATGCCAGCCTGAGCAATGTCATCAATCTGCGCGCTTCCTACGAACAGGAAACAGAAGCAATGGTCTCTCGACTCATCAGTGACCTGGACATCAAACGCATCGCCGTGATGCACCAGGACGATTCCTTTGGGCACGCCGGCTATGTCGGCGTCGTGAAGGCGCTGGAAAAACGCAATATGGAACTCTCTGCCATAGGCGTTTATCCGCGCAATACTTCGTCTATCAAAACTGGTCTGCTCAGCCTGCGCCGAGGCAAGCCGGAAGCCGTGATCCTGATTGGTGCCTACGAGCCGGTCGCCACTCTAATCAAATGGGCGCGGCACATAGGTTTTGCTCCAGTCTTCGTGAACATCTCCTTTGTTGGTAGTAACGCACTTGTCAAGGAACTTGGTACTTCGGGTACCGGGGTGTTCGTTACCCAGGTAGTACCTTTCCCCGGTTCCGGTACCTCTGCCATTTCCACCGCCTATGCCCGTGCGCTAAAAGTCATAGCGCCTGAGGCAAGTCTTGGCTTCGTCTCCTTTGAGGGATATCTCGCCGGGCGTCTCGCCATACAGGCGCTTGATGCTGTAGGTCCAGACCTGAGCCGGGAGAAATTTCTCCAATGGCTACATCGGCCAGAGCCCATCTATATTGACGATTTCAATCTGCAATTTGATAGACATGACAATCAGGGCTCAGACGCGGTCTTTTTCACCGTGATTGACCAGCAGGGGCATTATCATCCAATCAGGAAGTTGAGCCGTCGGTGAACCAATGCCCAGACTGCTACCGCCATATCGGAACTTT
>DKIG01000040.1:5288-88572 GCA_002454165.1 Gammaproteobacteria bacterium UBA6724 | reverse complement strand
ATGCGCGGGCTACTAGGTTGGATCCCGGAATTCCACTTCCGCATTGCCACTCAGTTGTATGCGGGGCTGGTTGGCGGCGTTGTGTTTACTATCAGCGCCAGTCTGATTGCCTGGTTATCTTTTAACCAGGTCGGCGAGGTGCAACGCCAAGTCAATGAAAAAAGCATCCCGGAAATAATCGCCGCCTTTGAAGTGGCAAGACAGACCCGGATACTTGTTGATATTGCTCCTCAACTCACCAACTCAGAGAGCTTTAAGGAAATCTCAAACAACCTCATCCTGGAAAGACGCGCTTTTGAAAAACTGCTTGCCTCACTGTCCCAACGTGCGGTGGCTGATGCTGATGGGCGTAAACAGGTGGCAAGCCTCCTCGCCAAAGGTGCCGCATTGATTCTCAATCTCCAGGCGATTGAGATTTCGGTAGCCGAGCAAATTGATCAGGCGGCGCAGGCGGAACTCCGCCGGATTGATCTGGAGGAACTGGACAAGGAACTGTCCAACATTCTGATACCAGCCATAGACAATCAGCTATTCTACATCATGACGGGCTACCATGAGCTGGACAAGCCGCCGGCACCCCGAGCCCAGTACCTCTCGCCTGAGGAAGTCAATCACTACAGAAATCTGGCGAATCTGGAAGCCGATACCACCCTCGCCATGCAACTTATCGCCAGTGTCTACACCCTCTCTGATGTCGTGTTGATGGAGCCTTTGACGGAGCGTTTTGAAGCTACCGCAGGCAGTATTCAGCGGAGTTTGATAGCTCTCGGCGAAGAGCACGCAAGCCATGCAACGGCGCCGCTCTTTCAGCGCTTCTTTGCATTGAGCCTCGGGGCGACAGGTAGTTTCAGTCTGCGCACCAGGGAACTGATGTTGATTGATAACCAACTTTCCCTGCTAAATCAAAATCATGTGCTCGCCGATGAACTCATCAATGAAGTCAACGACCTGGTCAGTGGTGTCCAGGCACGCGCTGATGAGGCTACTCTCGCATCCAGCCAATCTATCAGCCGGGGGCGTCGTCTGTTGCTGGCACTGAATGTCATCAGCATCATCGGCACAATACTGATCGCCTGGCTATTCGTGGGCAGAGTGATACTACGCCGCCTTAAATACCTGTCCGACCGGATGCACCGGATGGCGGATGGCGACCTGAAAGGCAAGATTGATATCAAGGGACAGGACGAGGTGGCGGAAATGGCGGTGGCGCTTGAGGGTTTCCGCCAGAATGCCTTGGAAGTACAACGTCTGAACCTGGTGGAGAAGCTCGCCAAGGAATTGGAAGGCAAGAACGAAGAGCTTGCACAGGCACTGGAAAATCTGCGCCACGCCCAGGATCAGGTAGTGGCACAGCAGAAACTTGCCGCGCTGGGCGAATTGACTGCTGGTGTCGCCCATGAAATTAAAAATCCCCTGAACTTTGTGAATAACTTTTCAGCAGCATCGGAAGAATTGCTGGAAGAATTGAAGGAATGTCTGCCTGACAAGGGCGATGCGCTGACCGAGGAGCAGCATGACGAGATCATAGAAACCACCGAATTCATCAGCGACAATATGAAACGAATACGCAAGCACGGCGAAAGAGCCGACCAGATCATCACTGACATGCTCCGCATGGGGCGCGGTTCGGATGAGGTGCGGGAAGTTGATCTTAACAACCTGGTAGATGATCACGCCGGGCTTGCCTTCCACGCCGCCAAAGCAAATGACGCTGCGTTCCAGCTTGACATGCAAGTGAATTATGACCCGGAAGTGGGCTCCCTCAGTGTCGTGCCCCAGGATCTGGGCAGGGTATTTCTGAATCTGGTCACCAATGCCTGTTACGCCACCAATGAGCGACGGCGATCCATTGAAGGGGAGAGCCAGGATTCTGACACAACGGAGGCACAGGAAGAAAAATTCCACCCCAGTCTCTGGATCACCAGTCGCAACCTGGGCGATGAAGTGACAATCAGCATCAAAGACAATGGTACGGGTATCCCCCAGGATGCGATTGACAAGATTTTCAACCCCTTCTTCACCACCAAACCCACCGACCAGGGCACGGGGCTGGGTCTTGCTCTATCTAACGACATAGTTCATAAACACGGTGGCACCATTGAGGTAAAAACCAAAGAGGGCGAATTCACAGAAATGATCGTCACTCTTCCCCGAAAATCCGACCTGCTTGAAGCATCAATAACCCTGGTGGAATCTAGGTAGCCGGGGTGATGCCTGCCCTCAGCGGCATGTATAACTCTCCGTCAATCCCTGATAATCACCGGCAATTCCCGGATGCCATTAATAAAACACGATTTCAGAAAAAGAGGTTCGCCATCTAGTTCAATTTTCTGGAAGCGTTTCAAAATTTCCTCCCAGATGATATTTAACTGCATCTCCGCTAGCCGCAGACCGACGCAGCGATGAATCCCGAAACCAAATGACAGGTGCTTGCGGGGATTGTCTCGGTCAATAATGAATTCATTGGCCTTCTCTATGGCATCCTCATCCCGGTTACCTGAGATGTACCACATCGCCAGCCGATCACCCTTGCTGAGTAGCTTGCCGCCCAGCTCCGTATCCTGTGTCACCGTGCGCGCCATGTGTGCAACCGGGCTTTGCCAGCGAATGATCTCCGGCACCATTTTTTTAATCAACGCATGATTTTGAAGGAGTTTTTCATACTGGGCAGGGTGTTGATTCAGGGCGAGAAGGCCGCCAGAGATTGAATTCCGGGTCGTGTCGTTGCCACCCACAATCAGCAAGAGGATATTGCCCAGGTATTCATTGGGCGGCATGTTTTTGGTTGATTCGCCCTGTGCCAGCATGGAAATCAGATCATTGCCTGGTTCATTCCACGCGACTCGCTCCTGCCAGACTTCATTGAAGTATTCCCAGCACTTCCAAAGCTCTTTGAAGCCATCCTCTATAGTTTTGAAATAGTCCGGGTCTCCCAGTCGTTGCACTGTATCAGACCAGTGGATGAGCTTGTGCCTGTCCTCCTGGGGTATATCAAAGAGTGTCGCCAGCATCTGTCCGGTCAGTTCCACGGATACCCTTTCAACCCAGTTGAATGTTTCGTTACGGGGTAGAGCATCAAGAATACTACCAGCGCGTTCCCGGATCAGGTCGCTGAGTTGTTGCAGATGCTTAGGGGTGAACATGGGCGCCACGACCTTTCTTTGGTCATCGTGCTTGGGTGGGTCTTCCTGGATGAACATGGGCAGGCTGAAATCCGTATCAGGCTCAAGGATAACCCCGCCGAGGTTAATGCCACCGCGCCTGAAGTCTGAGGAGAACAAATCGTGGTGGCTGTCCACATACAGTATGTCTTCGTAGCGGGTGATGGACCAGAAGGGACCGAACATGGAGTCTTCAGTCCGGTGTACCGGGTCATCCTTTCTGAGCCGCGCAAACCAGGGCATCATTTTGTGAGCTTCAAACAGATCAGGATGGGAGGGGTCAACCTTGTCAAGTTCAAGTTGGAAGGGGTCCTGATTGACATCAATCTGCCATTCAGCGAGCCGTTTTGCGGTTGATTCTTTGAACCGTTCGGTTCCAGTAGCAGCTACTTCGTTCATGAGTTTACTCCGGTGATTATCCTTCAAATACGAATAGTAATGGTGATTTCCCTGCCTTTGGTTTCTCGGGCAAGCACCTGATGGCCATTGATGCGACACCAGGCAGGTATGTCGTGTAGCACGCCAGGGTCAGTGCAGGTGACGACGAGTTTGTCACCCGCGGCAAGCTCCTTGATCTTGTCCTGGGTTTTAATGACCGGCATCGGGCAGAGGAGTCGCCTTGCATCAAGAGTCCATTCACGAGTCATCATTCATACATGCCAGGCATCGCTGACTTCCATGGGTAGTAGAGGCGGGACGGTGAGCTGGGATCTGGTGCCATCCGGTTGCATGACGCTGAGGGTGACCAGTTCGGCATCACGCCCCTGACTATAACGCGCGACGAGTCTTGCTGCCAGTTCCAGGTCGCCCTTGTCGGGTGTGCCGTCAATCAGGGCAACGGGACCGGGATGAGACAGGGTGGTCATCAGGATGAAATCCCGCCGGTACCCCGAAAGATAATGATTTTCCCCTTCTTCCCGGCTGATGATTACCTTGAAGTGTGGCTTGGGTCTGAGATGCCGTCCGGCTTTCAACAGCATAATATCGTCCAGTTCATAGTCGCGCTTGTTACGCGCTTGCCAGAGGTCCGCCAGCTTTTTGGCATAGGTCTTGTCAGTCAGGAAGCAGCAACCGCCGGCAGGTTGCGAGTAGCCCGTAAATCCGAATGACTCTGCCAAGGCTATTTGCGGCTTTCTATTACGACCATGAAAATCATACAACTTTTCCCGGACTACCCAGCCTGCCTGCTCGGGCAGAGTTTCCGGGAGGTTTTTTGCACAGAGGGGTCTGAGCAACTTCTCAAAGGCACCTGACTCTTTGGCGATGAGAGGCATGGTTTCCTTGCGTTGGGACTTGGGTCGCTGGCCTATCACCTCGCCCGTGATAATGAAATCAAAAGCATGTTCTTCCATCCAGGATTTAGCTTTGTTGACCATGAATATCTTGCAGTCAAGACAGGGATTAAGATGTTGTCCGTATCCGTGTTTGGGGTTCAACAGGACATTTTTGTACTCATCAATCACATCAATGATGTGCAATTTGATACCGAGTTGCTCCGCCACCCAGAGGGCGTTGTTGCGCTTTTTCTTTTGTCTGTCCTTTTTTCTGATAGCCTGGGTATGACCCTCAACACAAAACCCGGTGAAGAAGTTGATCCCTTCAACATGGATACCCTGGTCAAGAATCACCTTTGTAGCGAGCATGGAATCCAAGCCACCGGAGATGAGAGAAATTGCTTTCGGGTTGATATTTGTTAGCATGGGTTTTTGGTCTTTCCTGCTCTTCTAACTTTGCTTCCAAAAAACAGTGTGATTTCCCGCCTACCAGATATTTTACATGAAACCACCATCAAGAGTATCTTGTCTGACAGTGTGTGAAGGGTCATTGTAGATGCTACCACTCTATCCTGAGATCAAGCCTTATAGACGACAACATCTGCAAGTTGATGATGTGCATGAGATATACATAGACGAGAGCGGCACGCTGGAAGGCATCCCTCTGGTCTTCGTCCACGCTGGTCCAGGGTCAGGTTGCGAATTTAACAGCCGCTGTTTCTTCAATCCAGAGAAGTATCGCATCGTGCTGTTTGACCAGAGAGGTGCTGGACGATCTACACCTCACACCGAACTGAAACATAACACCACCGCCCACCTGATTGCCGATATGGAGCAGATTCGGGAGCACTTAGGTATTTCGCAATGGATAGTCTTCGGCGGCGGCTGGGGTGCCACGCTGAGTATTGCCTATGCCGAGCAGCATCCAGACAGGGTTTTGGGACTTATCCTGCGGGGTGTTTTTCTTGGCCGTGATCGGGATATTGACTGGTTCTGCGAGGATGGTGCCTCTCGTTTCTATCCCGACCACTGGGAGGACTTCATGGCACCGGTGGCAAGGCTCCGCTTAACCGATGGCAGGAACCTGGGTTGCCTGGATGCTTACTTTGAGATGATGACCGGTTCGAACGAACTGGCGCGAATGGGCGCAGCGAAGGTCTGGTCAATGTGGGAGGCGCACTGTTCCACACTGCATCCCAATCAGCGGCTGATGAAACACTTCTCCAATGCCAGCCGGGCACTTGCCCGGTGTAGCATAGGCACACATTATTTCCGCAATCGTTGCTTTCTTGAGCCGGAACAACTGCTCAGGGACGCGGGTGCTCTGAAGGACATCCCCGGGATCATTGTTCATGGGCGGTTTGATTGCCTTTGCCCGCTGGAAAATGCCCAGTCCCTACGCCGTGTCTGGCCAAACGCCCAGCTCTATATTGTCCGAGAAGCCGGTCATTCGGCGACGGAGCCAGCCATGATTGATGCTCTGGTTCGCGCGACCCAGGATATGACGCTACGCTTTGAAGCAGATTTTGATGTCTAGTCGGCTGACAAGATGCTTGGATTGATACAGCGCGTCATCTCGGCAGAAGTGGTCATCAAGGATGAATTGACGATCAGTATCGGTCCAGGACTCCTGCTACTGCTGGGAATCCAGAAGGGCGACACAGTCACAACGGGCGACAGACTGCTCCACAAGATAGTGAATTACCGTATCTTTGACGACGAGGTCTATGCTGAGAGTGATATGAAGCGGCGGATGAATCTTTCCCTACTGGATATTAGCGGTGAATTGTTGATCGTTTCCCAGTTCACCCTGGCGGCGGACACAGGTAAGGGTTTGCGACCTTCTTTTTCATCCGCGGCGGCGCCAGAAGAAGCAGAGCGGCTTTACGATGCGTTTGTTGTGGCAGCGGGGAAGTTGGTGCCGGTCGGTACAGGCAAGTTCGGTGCGGATATGAGACTAGGCTTGGTGAATGATGGTCCGGTAACTTTTTTGTTGAAGGGGTAAAGCCTTGCCTCCCTCCATGGCGCAAATCTAAGGCAAGGGGAGGGACGATCGCCGCGTCTCAGAAAGCCAGACGAAGATCCAGTCCGTAGGAAAAGGGACGATTGAACTGGACGCCCAAACTGTTCAGATCGTATATCACTGCTTCTTCATCAGCCAGATTCTTGCCCCAAAGAGCAAGTTCCAGATCCTTCGCGCTACTGAGCGTCTTGCGCCAGACAAGGCGGGCATTGAAAAGACCAAGGCTCTCCACAGGCAAGCCCCGTGCCGGTTGGGAAAAGACATCATCACGATAGACATAATCAAGGTGCAAACTGATGCTTGAGCCCTGCTGCAAGTTGATATCATGATCAAGTGCCAGGGTGTAGGCAGTGGTCGGTGCTTGAGGAATGAAGGTTGTGCCAGAAATGTCCTCGCCGCGTTGATCAACAGTGCCCGGTATCTGACCTGAGAGCAGAAAACTTTCCGCGGGGACAATCAAACCCTTCAGACCCGTATCCAGATAAGCAAAATTGAATGTGATGCGAGTATGCTCGGCAACCAGAGCCAGGAGGTCCACTTCCAAACCCTCCAGCCTTGCCTCGCCGACATTGAAATTCTCGACAAATGCAGCGGTGGACGGTGTGGGTCCATTGAGCGTCAGGATGAAGTCGTCAATCGTCGTTCGGTAAGCGGCGGCATTAAGTCTCAGGCGACGGCCCAGCAATTCCGATTTGAGCCCCAACTCAATGCTGTTGGCGGTTTCCTTGCTGAAGGTCTGAGCGAAATTGATCGCCCGCTCGGCGGAGCCACCGGCACGAAAACCAGTAGCAAGACGCAAGTATGTTGAAGCCGTGTCGCTGAAACTCCAGTTTGCTACCAGGGTCCAGTCCGTATTGGAATAGTCCAACTGATTGGCGCCACTGCAAAAGGAGATAGTTGTATTACCCGGGAGATCTGGCGGCTGGGAAAAACACCTATCCATTGGATTAGTCGGATCTGTTGCCAATACGCCAGCCCGTAGCGCATCACGTTTATCATCGGTGTAGCGGATACCCGCGGTCAGCTCAAAATCGTCATTGAAGGTGTAGGTGGCTTGGGCAAATATCGCTGCAGATCTGAGTTCGGTGTCAAAACTTGTTGTGCCGAGACTCGTGCCGCCGACCAGTAAGGAGCTCAGGGCACCGGGTTCGGCAAGCGCATCAAGCGCAATGATCATGTTGGCAGTTGTGTTGAAATTCAGGAATTGTTCCTCCGCCTTCTTGCCATCTTCGGAAAAATAATAAGCACCGACAATGTATTCTAGTGCGCCGCCCTTTGCCTTGCCCAGGAGTTGCAATTCCTGACTGAATGCATCTGCCTCCCAATCAACGTTTGTCGCAAAGAACAAAACATCGCTCCAGTTTTGAACTGAGCCTTCTTTCATGCTACGCGAGCTGGTAATAGATTTCAGCCTTAGGCTGTCACTAATCTCCGTTACAATCGTCAAATTGTGTCCACTATTCTTGGTGGGAGATTGCGGTAACACATAGTGGAAGGGCGTTCCGCCAAGAAAAACATGACTGGTGCTGTCGGCACGGTTCAGGCTGGAGAGGTCTGCACCTGGAGCAAGCGGTTGATAGTATTGTGGAGTGGTATCGCTATCAGCGTAATCATAGCTGTAGTCAAGGGTGGTACGCAGCGTCGGATCCCAGGACATTGCCAGTCGCCATGCCTGCTGGTGTTTAGTGTTGAAATTCTTTCCCGAGCGCGTGATCTGGTTGGGTCCCCGATTTTTTACCCAGCCTTGGTCTCTGGCGTCCATGAGCGAGATTTTAGTTTTTAAGGTATCACTAAGCGGTAGGTCGGTGGTTGCCATCGCCTCAAGGACTCCGAAATTGCCTGCCTTTAAATCAACCCTGGTGTTGAACTCCGTCGCCGGTTTGCGGGTAATGAAGTTGATCGCGCCGGCTGTAGAATTGCGTCCGTAGAGCGTACCCTGGGGACCCCGCAACACCTCCACGCGTTCCAGATCCAGCAGATCCAGTAGCGCCGCAGAACTTCGGGCAATGTAAACCCCGTCCACATAAATGCCGACGGGGTTATCAATCGTCAGCGTCTGGGAGTCGGGATTGCCTATGCCTCGTACAAAAATTGACAGATTGTTGGTCGTTGTAGGAAAGTCATAGGCTTGCAGTGACGGTAGGCTAGAGGTCAGGTCGGACAAGTTTTGAATGGAAAATGCTTGCAAATCCTCGGCATTCAGTGCCGAGATTGCAAGGGGTGTGTTCTGCAAAGATTTGGCGCGTTTCTGTGCTGTGACAACAATCTCTTCAAGCTCTTGCGCCTCCAGGCTACCAATCAAGATCAGGCTGAGTGTGCTCAGGATTGTTAGAAATTTCCCCAGTATGATTTTTTTCATGGCGGTTATGTTTGTTTTATTGTTGCTCAGTATAATATCAAACTTGCCGGTTGATGCTATTCACAGGGTGATGAGTTTTCAATGAAGGCTCATACAGGGCAGTCGCCCCGGGGAAGCGAAGCTCAAACCTGGTGCCGGAACTGCCAGAATGGGTCAAACTGCCATTAAGTTGTGTCGCCAGTATGGCGACTATTTCCATCCCTTTTGACGGGCTGGTCTTGTCCCGAAAGTCGTCCGGCAAACCCACACCGTTATCGGCAACGGTCATCACATAGTCCGACCCGTGTTGGACAATTGCGATGGTGATGGTCCCTTCATGTCCAACAAAGGCATGCTGGAGTGAGTTGGTGACCAATTCGTTGATTATCAAACCACAGGGGATGGCGGTTTCAATATTCAAGAAAATATCTTTAATATCCACTTCCAGATGAAGCCTCAGACCATCTTTTGCAAAGGACCGGCATAATCTGCTGCTCAGAAGATCAACATATTCTCCAAAATCTATGCTCGTCAGACTCTCGGACTGATAGAGATTTTCATGCACCAGATCAATGGCTTCCACCCGCCGCCGACTGCTGCTGAACAGCTCGGATACTTTGGCATCCGACACCCGGTCCGCCTGCATATTTAGCAAACTGGTAATGACCTGCATATTACTGCTGGTGCGTAAGTAAATTTCTTTTAACAACCTGGATTTTTCCTCTAGTGAACCTTCCAGACCTGCCTGAATCGCGGTCTTGTCTGTAAGTTTCTGCTCAAGATTTTCACTTCGTTCCGTCGCCAGTTGCACAAGACGACGGTGTTGATCTTCCCGCTTCGCCTCGGCGATAGTCCTGGTAGTCACATCTCTTAGAATGCCGATATAGCGGACACCATCATCGCCGCTCTGTTCAACTGCCGATATGGACACCTCAATAGTCCTATCCTCATCCTTCCTGAAGGGGTAGTTGACTTTTCCTTGATAATTACCTTCCCTCTTGAGGACCTGCCGCGTGGTTTCGGCTTCGCGGGGTTTCTGAAACAAGAGAGCGAAGAGGGACATCCCCAGGACTTCGCCCATTGTCTTGTTCAATACATTCAAAACGGCACTGTTGGCAAACAACAATCGGTCTGTGGCATCGGCAATAAGAATGCACTCTGGTAGTTCATCCAATGCCTCAACATACAACTGCAACTTCTGGTGGTATTTCTGTCCTGCCCCGTCCCGTGCGCGACGACTATGGCGCAGCACCAACAGGAAAATTATCAAAGCGGGGATGATGAATAGGAGGTAAACCTGCCAGGTGACAGGCGGGTATAAATCAGTCCACAGCCTCATACTTCACCCCTCGGCTATCCATAAAACCCAGGATTAGTTCCGCGTGAACACCTAGCCCTACATTTAGAAATTGGTGTTCCTTTTGTTTGAGGTTTGGAGCCTGGCCGGGTATCGGCGGACTGAAGCCCAGCGGATAGTGGCGGGTGTGTGACTGTAATGCCCATACCACACCTTCTGAATCAATAATGGGTCCCCCGCTCTGGCCTACCAAGCCTGGTGAGGAGGTTTCGATAAACTTGCCATGTTCAGTCTCAACCGATTTTTTCTTACCCGATCCTTGCTCAGCAAGTCCCGGCATCTGAGCAATCACTACCCGAGTAAATATGCCTTCTATGGGGAAAAGGGGTAGAGGTACCGAGCCCTTGGGCAAGACGAATATATTTTTCTCTTCATCAAAAGACGGTGTGATCTCGTGAAACGGGAAGCCTATTTTGCACAAACTACGTCCAGGGGTGTAATTCCTGCCCGGCTTTTTGAATACTGGATAATGCGCGATTCCGTCCGGGTCAAATGGTTGCAGGCGACCGAGGGCAAGGTCAGCCGCAGGCATCAGGTTAATATCATGCAACTGAGTACCATCTTTGCCCCACCACACGGAATGATTTTTCACCGTACCTTTTGATGGACGATGGAAGGAGTAGACCTTGGATTTTCTGAAACGTTTGTCGGCAAGAGTGTCCTTCTCCAGGGTCCGAACCTGATTGCCAAAGGTACGATGTTTCAGACTGCTTTGCTCCTGACGCTGGATTTCATTAATTAAATGTGCGCAGGTGAGAATCCAACCTTCCCGATTCACCACCACGCAAGCCCCGATTGCGCTGTGGCAGACTCCCTTATCCGAGCGGCTGGAAATCACCACCGGCAGGGTGAAACTTCCAGCGATACCGTAGGCTTTGGTAAACATGAATATCTCCTGTTCTGATTGATCCTTTGACGCCAGTCGGCTGGGTCACTGGACCCGGGTCTCGTCAATGGTTCAGCGATGCCCTGAGCTAGTCTCCATCAGCCATCTCAGTGTCTGCTGTCGGTTCACCGAGTTTGAAAATTCTGGCGAGCAGGATACCGATTTCAAACAATATCCACATGGGCATCGCCAGCAGGATTTGTGAAATGATATCCGGTGGTGTTAGTAGCATCCCCATCACGAAGCAACCGACGATAATGTAAGGTCGTTTCTGGCTCAGGGCGGCACGGCTGGTGGCACCTGTCCAGATGAGCAGTAGGGTGGCAATAGGTATCTCAAATGCCAGCCCGAAGGCGAAGAAGAGTTTGAGGACGAAGTCTAGATACCGATTGATGTCGGTCATCACCGTCACACCCTCTGGTGCGACACTGGTGAAAAAGCCGAATACCAGCGGGAAGACAAGATAAAAAGCAAATGCAATGCCGGTATAGAACAAAAGGATGCTCGACAGTAGTAGCGGCATGGCGATTCGTTTCTCATTGGAATAAAGACCCGGTGCGATGAAACTCCATAGTTGATGCAGGATGTATGGCACTGCCAGGAAGAGTGCCAGCACGACGGAAAGTTTGAATGGCGTGAGGAAGGGGGAGGCGACTTCCGTTGCTATCATCGTGGTCCCTTCAGGCATGAAGGCACGCAAGGGCTTGGAAATGTAGAAGTAGATGTCGTTGGCAAAATAAAACAGGGGCAGGAACAGAATGATGACGGAAAGCAGGCTCTTGAGTATCCGGGATCGTAACTCTACAAGATGCTCAATCAGGGGTTGTCCCTGGTCCTGACCTGGGTCGGCGGATTCGCTCATTTCGGGTGGTTACTGTTGTCGGGAGTCTTTGTCTGGGAGGGTCTTGTTGGCGCAGTTGCTGGTGTAGTTGCTGGTGTAGAAGATCGTGCAGAAGAAGGTGGTCTCTCGGTGTCTTCCACGGCACCCTGGAAAACCTGCTTTATATTTCTTTGTGTGTCCTGAATGATCTGTTGCGTGTCTTTGAGTTCCTTGATGATTGATTCGTTGTGTAATTGCTGTCGGATCTCGTCACTGCCTATTTCATTTTCAAATTCACTGCGTAACTTGGCGAAGCTACGTTGCAACCGGCCAATCCACAGGGACATGGTTCGGATGGCATGGGGCAGTTTTTCTGGACCAATGACCAATAGTGCAACAATGGTGATCAACACAAGTTCTGGGAAACCAATGTCAAACATGCCGGGATATCAGCCTTGTGGCGGCATCGTTTTGTCGCCTGTCTTTGATTTATCTGTCGGCGTCACATCCACCTCGGTGTCCGAGCTCATGTCAGAAGGAGCGTTAGAAGTAGTCTCCTCGGCATCGTCACTCTTGATAGCAGACTTGAAACCCTTGATGGCAGATCCTAGGTCCCGCCCCAGTGATTTGAGTTTTTTTGAACCAAACACCAGCAGGACAATAATAAGAACAATAGCCAGCTCTTTGAATCCAAAGGACATGATGCGCCTCCCGTGTCTTTTGTTGAGTTTATTTGTTTACTGCTACTTCTCTCTTAGAGGGTCTTCTGAAGAGATTCTTGAAGCCTTCTCGACCAGCCCTGAGGTGCCGAACCTGCGCCCTAGTTCCGTCAGTACATTATCGGGGCTTGTACCAATATGCTGCAACATTACCATGCTGTGGAACCAGAGGTCGGCGGTTTCTTTGACCAGTTCATTAGGGTTCCCGGTGATGCTTGCCTCTCTGGCAGCGAGTATCGTTTCATTCGCTTCCTCGCTGATCTTATCCAAAATCTTGTCAAGCCCCTGTTGATGTAACTGTGCCACATAGGATTCATTCGGGTCGGCGTGGCGTTTTTCTTCGAGCAATCTTGCCAATTTGGTGATGATGTTATCCATTCTTGTAGAGCTCCCGCGGATCTTGTAAAACTGGCTCAAATTCCTGCCAGCCGTCGGGAGTCAACTTCCTGAAAAAGCAGGAATTTCTTCCCGTATGGCAAGCGATATTGCCTGTCTGTTCAACGTTTAATATTAGCAGATCCGAATCACAATCAAGTTGGATCTCATGGATCCGCTGGGTGTATCCTGAAACTTCTCCCTTCTTCCAGAGCGACTGTCGAGAACGGGACCAGTAAACCGCATAACCCGTATTCACGGACTCAAGTAACGCTTCTCTGTTCATCCAGGCAACCATTAAGACCCGTTTGCTTTTGTGATCCTGGGCGATGGCAGGAATCAGTCCGTCACCCGAGAAGGCAACTTCGTCAATCCAGTCTGCTGAATGAATATCCATCTCAGGAATGAATATACATCCAGTAGATACCCAGGGTACCCAGCAGGGAGCCGGGTATCAGCAGATTTATCTGAGCAGCATAACCTGTCAAGGGGATGAAGATGGAGATGATGGCGGCGATCAGTGCAATGCCACCTAAGCGTTGGAACTTTCGATGCCGTGCCTGAATTTCTAATGCTTCTCTGACCCGGGTGAGAGTGACTGCCTGGGCACGGTTTTGTTCACTCAGTTGCTTAATTTCCATCAGGGTGTTGTATGCAATATCAGGCAGTTCGGGCAGCCAGTCCAGCCATTTGGGTGCGTGTTCATTGATTTTCCTGATAAACCCCTGAATCCCGATGCGTTGGTTCATCCAATGTTCCATAAAGGGTGCGGCAGTTTCCCAAAGGTCCAGATCAGGATACATCTGTCGTCCCATGCCTTCTATGTTAATTAGCGTTTTTTGCAACAGTATCAATTGTGGCTGTACTTCCATCTCAAACTGTCGGGCAGCCTGGAAGAGGCTCAGCAGGACATTACCGAAGGATATTTCCTTGATGGGCTTCTGAAATACCGGCTCGCATACATTGCGGATGACAGCAGCGAATTCCTTTACATCTGTGTCCTCTGGCACCCAGCCGCTCATCAGGTGCAGTCTGGCAACTTCATCATAGTCCTGCTGAAAAAACGCAATCAGATTTCGGGCAAGGTAGTTTTTGTCGTTTTCGGTCAGGGAGCCGATGATGGCGCAGTCGAGCGCAATGTAGGTTGGATTTTCCGGGTCAGATGTATCGACGAACACATTCCCCGGATGCATGTCCGCATGAAAGAAATTGTCTTCAAATACTTGAGAAAAGAATATTTCAACGCCCAGGTGCGCCAATTTTTTCATGTTGGTCTGGCGAGCGTTTAGAGTCTTCATATCCGTGGCGGTGACGCCATAGATTCTCTCCATGACCATGACATCTTTGCTGCTGTATTCCTGATAAACCCGGGGCACATAGAGTTTTCCAGAATGTCGCCAATTGTCACCAAGTTGGATGGTGTTGGCTGCTTCCAGCAGAAGGTTAAGTTCTCCGAGGATAGTCGCTTCATAGTCACTGACCACAGTCACCAGATGTAGCCGCCTTGCTTCCTGGGAGAGCCTCTCCAGCCATCTGGCAAAGAAGTACATAACTTTTACATCCAGGTGAATCGCCCGATCGACACCGGGTCGAATAATTTTTACCACCACCTCATCCCCGGTTGCTATCAGGTGTGCTGTATGCACCTGAGCGACAGAAGCCGCTGCTAGTGGTACTTCATCAAATGAAGAAAAGATTTCCCCAAGGGGGGCATCAAGAGATGTTTCAACGACCTTGATTGCCTCGGCAGAATCGAAAGGCGGCACCTGAGCTTGTAGTTTCTGAAGTTCGTCGGATAACTCTTGGCTAAACAGGTCCCGGCGGGTGGACAGTATTTGCCCAAACTTGACAAACACGGGACCAAGTTCTTCCAATGCCAGACGCACGGACACAGCGGCGGTATTCGTGACCCGGGGCATGGGGAACCATTTAATCAACCACAGCAAAATGCTCAGCAGCGGTGACTGGGATCGATCTGGCAGATTGCGGTCCAGCCGATGCTTGGCAAGCACATGAATAATTCTCAGGATGCGAAGCACTGTCATGTCCGACTCCGCATACCTTCATGGATCGCGGCAACACCGTTAATCAGATTGTGGTATTTGACTCTCGTGAAGCCTGCGCCTTGCATCATGTCTGCCAACGCTCGCTGGTCGGGATGCATCTTGATGGACTCAACGAGGTACTGGTAGCTTTCACCGTCGCCAGTTATAGCCTTGCCTGCCTTTGGCCAGAAACGACTGAAACCATCAAATAATCGCTGAACAATTGGATTTTCTGGCTTGGAGAATTCAAGCATCACAAGTCTGCCACCCGGTTGCAGACATTCAAGCATTGCCGAGAGGGCGCTTTCCATGTCGGTCATGTTCCTGATGCCGAATGCTATGGTGATGGCGTTAAATGTTTTGGCAGGGAAGGGCAGCTGCTCCCCGTCGCCCTGCACATAACTCACATTGTCAAGGAAGCCGCGATTGAGCAGATTGTCCCTGCCTTTGTGGAGCATGCTACCGTTGATGTCGCACAGACAGACCTGCCCCTCCTTGCCAACCAGTGGTGACAGCCCTGCTACAAGGTCGCCGGTGCCTCCCGCCAAATCCAGGATGTAGTGCCCGCGTCTGGCACGGGTGAGCTCAATGGTCATCTGTTTCATCACCCTGTGGGTGCCGAGGGACATCAGATCATTCATCAAGTCATAGCGTTCCGCCACGGAATGAAACACACTGGCAACGCGTCCCGCCTTCTCTCCCCTGGGGATATTCAGGAAACCGAAGTGTGTTTGCTCTTCGTCGTCTGAAGTATCGGTGTTTTTATTTTCAGAAGTCATCGTCCTGTGTCTGAGCCACCAAAAATTAACTTGCTGGTGGCATTTTACCGCCTTTTTGTCGCTTCTGTCGGGTCAGTTTTAATGCTAATAGGAGCACTGAAGGCAGTTAACCGAGAGCAACTAACTGAGAGCAATAAATTGAGACTGTCGATGCTTGCCAGCGTCTTTTAATTGCTCCAGATAGGTCTGCCAATTTTGTTCATAGTCCTCCCCCAGGTGTCTGAGATAGTCCCAGGAGTAGATACCTGAGTCATGGCCATCGGAAAAGGTAATTTTAATGGCGTAGTGCCCCTGGGGTTCTATATCCTGAAACTGCACCTCCGCCTTGCCGTGTTGCAGCACTGATTGCCCCGGCCCATGTCCCTGTACTTCGGCGGAAGGCGAGAAGACCCGGAGATATTCTGCGCTGAGCCTGTAACTCGTGCCGTCCTGATAACCTAGTTCAAGGGTGGCGGATTTGCGATGAATGTTGACGACGGCAGGCGTGTTCGTAGTCATGGTACAACTTTTCTTATTACAAGATGTAGCGAGACAAATCCGAGTCGGCGGCGAGGTCTTCAAGGTGATCATTGACATACTTTTGATCAATGGTCACGGTTTTTATTCCGTCGTCGTTGGGGATTGCAAGTTCGGTGGCGTTGAATGACAAGTCTTCAAGTAATCTTTCCAGCACGGTATGCAAACGTCTTGCCCCTATGTTTTCGGTTTGCTCGTTGACCTGCCAGGCAATTTCTGCAATACGTTGCAATGCTTCCGACGCAAATTTGAGCTCCAGCCCCTCGGTTGCCATCAAAGCCTGATACTGCTCGGTCAGCGAGGCGTCCGGCTCGGTCAGGATGCGCTCAAAATCGTCAGTGCTGAGGGCATTCAGTTCAACCCTGATAGGTAACCTGCCTTGCAGTTCCGGTATGAGATCGGAGGGTTTGGACAGGTGAAAAGCACCGGCGGCAATGAACAAAATATGATCGGTCTTGATCGTGCCGTATCTGGTGGAGACATTGCTACCCTCAATCAGCGGCAAGAGATCCCTCTGGACGCCTTCTCTTGATATATCTGCACCACCATGAGCACCCTGTTTTGCGATCTTGTCCATTTCGTCGATAAACACAATACCGGTTTGTTCAACGGCTTCCAGGGCACTGGACCTGAGATCATCTTCATTGATGAGGTTGGCAGCCTCTTCGTCAGTCAGTCGTCGTAGCGCATCTTTTACCTTGAGTTTTTTGGTGCTGGAAGTGTTGGATGACAGTGAGGAAAACATATTCTGCAACTGGTTTGTCATTTCCTCCATGCCGGGCGGTGCCATGATCTCCACCCCGAGGTTGGCTACTTCAACCTCAACTTCAATTTCCTTGTCATCAAGTTCACCCTCGCGCAGTTTTTTTCTGAAAAGTTGACGAGTCGATGAATGTTTTTCGGTATCTGTATCGCGCGCGGCTGGCAACAGCGCATCAAGAACGCGCTCCTCGGCCGCGTCAATAGCTCTTGGCTCTGCCGCCTGTAGCTGTCGGTCTCTTATCATCTTGACCGCCGCGTCAATCAGATCCCGGATGATGGATTCAACATCTCTGCCTACATAACCAATTTCAGTAAACTTGGTTGCTTCCACTTTGATGAAGGGGGCATCGGCAAGCTTGGCAAGCCGTCTTGCGATTTCGGTTTTGCCCACACCAGTGGGTCCGATCATGAGAATATTCTTGGGAGATATTTCGTCCCGAAGATGTTCGTCAAGCTGTAGCCGCCGCCATCTGTTCCTGAGAGCAATAGCGACCGCTCGCTTAGCTTTGTCCTGACCAATGATATGTTTGTCCAGATCGTGAACTATTTCGCGAGGTGTCATGTTTGACATGCTTTTCCTGTTGTCTTTTTTGTCGAATCTCGTTGTCGGGCAAGATGCAATGTGTCATCTGCAAATCATAATAAAGGTTAGAAGGTGATTTCCTCTATGGTGTGTTCCTGGTTGGTGTAAATGCAGATATTACCGGCAATCGTCAGACTCCGTTTGACGATTTCCCGGGCACTGAGTTCAGTGTTCTGGATAAGTGCCAGTGCCGCTGACTTGGCGTACTGACCGCCAGAACCGATGGCGATGATACCGTCGTTGGGTTCCACAACATCACCATTGCCAGAGATGAGCAGAGACTTGTCCTTGTCGGCGGCAACCAGGAGTGCCTCAAGGCGTCTCAGGGCGCGGTCGGTGCGCCAGTCTTTCGCCAGTTCAACTGCCGCTCGTTCCAGATTCCCGTGGTGTTTTTCAAGTTGTCCTTCAAACCTTTCCATCAGGGTGAAGCCATCGGCGGTGCCACCTGCGAAGCCGACGATGACAAGCTCCTTGTAAAGTCGCCGCACCTTCCGTGCATTGATCTTCATTACCGTGTCACCCATCGTCACCTGGCCATCGCCACCGATGACCAGGCTGTTTCCGTCTCTTACGGATAAAATTGTTGTACCTTCAAACTGTTCCAATAGATTGTCCTGGTCAGGCGGTGCGGTGAGCGTATTTGCAAAAATTGCTTAGTCGGTAATGGGGGCTAGGGGGTTGCTTTTCAAGGTGTTTATCGGCTCCTAATTGCCGATTTATTCACTGTTTTCTGGCTTCAAGATGGACTTGATGTGAGCATCAGCGAGTTTGCGTCTTGCCAGATTGATGGTCTGTGTTGAATCAAAAGGACCCACTACCACCCGGTTCCATTTCTCGTCGTTCACTTTTATGCGTTCTGTTGTAGCGTCCATGCCGAGCAGTATCAACTCCGCTCTCAAGGTGTCGGCGTCTTTTGGGTCTTTGAAGGAACCAACCTGGAGCACCCAGGGATGGTCTGCGTCAATAGTTTTTGAATTGGCGTCCGCGTCACCTGCCTTCTTGTATCCTTCAACAATCGGGACAACTGCGCCGAGGAACAGGTCATAAAAGTCCCACTGTGTTGTGTCCTTGTCTTGATTCTCCTCAGGCAGGGCGGCGGGTGCCTCAGTAACATCGGGCACCTGGGTTGGCGACGGGGCAAAGTACCAAAGCATAGCAAGGAACATGACGAAAGCACCGGTCGCTGTT
Organism: Gammaproteobacteria bacterium UBA6724; assembly: GCA_002454165.1. GTDB lineage: Bacteria > Pseudomonadota > Gammaproteobacteria > Pseudomonadales > Azotimanducaceae > UBA9659. Next base: position 69,746 of record DKIG01000040.1, on the reverse strand, counting down.
CCGGTCCAAAACCCTAACCATCTCCTACTATCCAATGATGATGGTGGTGGGGTCTTTTTGTGCTTGGCAAAATCGTGTGCCATAGAATCCTGTAGTGGGTTAGGTCTCGGAATTGTACCAAAGCCGGGATGAAATCTTTAGGGGTCTCCCACGACCTTCACTCCTCCCCCTGAGCCGTCATTGGTCAAAACAGATCAATCGGGTCAACATCCACAGCCCAGTTTACTTTTTTTGCGAGCGGCAAGGATTCCGCTCGTTCAATTTTCCGTGCTAGTTCTTTATGAAGCCTCCCTCGGCTCTGGGAAGCAAGCAGTAAGAGTTGGCGAAATCTGTTTGCTTTCTTTTCCATCAGTGCTGGCACAGGTCCTAGCACATTTATATCGGGAATGGGCGCCGCAGATGACGCTGTGGAAGTGTCAGCGACCTGTTCCAGAAATGTTTTGGCAAGCAGGGGGTCCCGACTTTCCGCCCGGATAAGTGTGTGGTAATAATAGGGCGGTAGCCCCATCTTTTTCCTTTCCGCCAATATGTCATTGGCAAATTCCGTGTAGCCTTTATTGATCAACGTTTGTAACAGCGGATGCCCGGCGAATTGAGTTTGTATGATTACCTTGCCGGCTTTTTTTGCGCGCCCCGCCCTACCACCCACCTGCAGAATGAGTTGTCCCATTTTTTCCAGCGACTTGAAATCAGAACTGAAAAATGCGGCATCAATATCAAGGATAGCCACCAGAGTGATGCCCGGGAAATGGTGCCCCTTCGCAAGCAGTTGTGTGCCGACAAGAATGGCAGCCTTGCCGCTACTGACTCTGTCGATAAAACCTGCCATGGCACCCTTGCGTCTCGTGGTATCCCGGTCAACTCGGATGACGGGGATGTCCGGGAAGAGTTGCCCCAGGGTCTGCTCTATGCGTTGTGTGCCAAGTCCCAGAGGCGCTAAGTCGGTGGCTTTACATGCTTGGCAGTTTGTGACCTTCCGCTCTTGGTGTCCGCAGTGATGGCAGACCAGGATATGCTGGCTGAGATGGTAGGTTAGCCGTGAGTCACAGTGGCGGCATTGGGCAATCCACTGGCATTGATTACAGAAAATCACAGGCGCAAAGCCGCGACGATTGATGAACACCAGCACCTGCTCCCCCGCGGATAGCCGGTCGCGCATCGTTTTGAGTAATGGCTTGCTGAAACCTTCCTGCAATTTAGTTTGGTTGGTATCAATAAGGCGATAGGTTTCCATCTCTGCGCCGGGGGTCCGTTCCGACAGGCGTGCCAAGGTGTATCTGTTTTTGTTTGCGTTATGCAGACTTTCAAAGGCCGGCGTGGCGGAACCGAGAATCACGGGGATGCCTTCTATCTTACCCCGCAGTACAGCCAGATCCCTTGCTGAATAGCGGAGACCTTCCCATTGCTTGAAGGACACATCATGTTCTTCGTCAACGACGATGATGCCTGGCTTTTTAAGGGGCGTGAAGATGGCTGACCTGGTGCCCAGCACAATGGCGGCGCGCCCCCCGCGGGCATCAAGCCAGGCAAGCGCCCGTTCCCGATCGGTCAGGCCAGAATGCATGACCGCAATGGGTGCATCAAATCGGGTTGAGAAGCGCTGCACAGTTTGCGGCGTGAGGCCAATTTCCGGTACCAGGACAAGCGCCTGACGACCCTGGCGCAGATGTTGTTCAATCACACGCAGATAAACTTCCGTCTTGCCGCTACCGGTAATACCGTGAAGCAAACAGGTACCGGTGTTGCCGCTGATTTGATCAACCACTGCTTGCTGTCCGGTTGACGGGATGATGCCTTCATAATTGACGGATGAGAATTCGTAACCTTCAACCGGGTCAGACTCGCGCCATTCTGCCCAGCCTAGATCAATAATCGCTTTGATGGTGTGGGGTGTAATTTCCGTCTCTTTGAGTTGTTGTTTTGAACAGGAGGCTTCGGCGCGGAGGAGTCTCAGTAGTGCCTTCCTGGCTGGTGCCCGGTGCAGAGATTCCAGGTCTAGTCTTGTCCCGGGGCTGGTGAGGAAGAGCCTTGTCTCGGATTCTGCCGGGTCCTTGCCTTGCCGGATCAATTTGGGCAGGGCAGTCGAAAATACTTCTCCTATCGGGTGTTTATAATAGCGCGCAGTTTTGATGCAGAGTTCAAATATGGCAGGGGGAAGGAGCGGCGATTCATCAAGGACTTTGGTGACTGGCTTAATCCGACCGGGATCAATTGCTGGTGACTCATCAAATCCCACCACTATTCCTGTTACCACACGGTTGGCAAAGGACACTCGTACTCGGCTACCTATGCTGACGCTGGTGTTATCCAGGTGCCGATACTGGAAGGTTTTGCGCAGGGGTGTCGGAATAGCAACGGAGAGATAGTTGGGCATTGCCGTGTCTGGTTATAGGTCCTAGGAGGTGTCTTCCATTATGCCACTCCTCTCCTGCTAAGAGGGTGCTCGTGAAGTCTGGTGCTGGACACTTCTCCTGGCACGATGGGCTGAGTAGCTATGTTATGAGCGCAGATGCTCCACCCAAAATCGCGTCCCCCCAGCGACACCTGCGGGCATGAGTATCAGGTTTACTACCGGCACAGCCAGTAAGAGCCAGATGGGCGCACCGAATGCCAGGGCGTGTAAACGTTTCTTCCCGACCCGGTTGCGCAATTCCTTGAATGACAAGCCGTTATTGTCTGCGCCGTAGTCGGTATATTGAATAGCCGCCATCCAAATGCTGAACAGGATCCACAGCAAGGGTGAAACGAGATTGATCACAGGGATGAATGTAAGAATAAGAAGCAACAACAACCTCGGTAGCACATAAAACAGTTTGCTAAATTCCCTCGCCACCGCCCGCCAGACCGGTAGGGCAGAGCTCGGCACTCTCTCCGTCAGGGTTTCCTCTACCTTAACAGATAGCATGGCATTAAAAGGGGCGGCAATGAGATTTGCCAGGAAGGTGAAGCCGTAATAGAGCAGCACCAGCAGGATGATGAAGGCCATGGCCCGGATCAGCCAGTGGAGCCAAGTCGCCCAGTCTGGAAACACCGCCATGATCGCTTCAATCCAATCATCAAAATAGACATAGGAAGTAGCAACCAGCGCGATTAGCACCAGCGAATTGATGATTATCGGCATGATGAAAAACCGCCGTAGCCCCGGCTTGATAATCAGTGCAAAGCCGTTAAGGAAACAGTCAAAGCCGTTCATCACTCAAAGCCGTTTGTTACTCAAAGCCATTTGTTACTCGAAGAATCGGGGCGGCAGGCGCTATTCACAATGTATCTCACAATGCTTCATCACCAGTGGGTAACACCAGTGCTTGCCCTTCCAGGTCTTCTGGTACTCTAAGCTTCAAAAGCTGCGCCAGGGTTGGTGCAAGATCAATGGTATGGACAGGAGCATCGCTTTGCCCTGGCCTAATGCCCTTGCCAAAAAATATCAGGGGCACCTGGCGATCATACAAATAGGGAGAACCGTGGGTCGTACCCTCCTCAAACCACAGAAGGCAGGATTCCTCTATCTGGATAAAAAGGTCGCCAGACTTGCCGGGCACCAGAGAGTTGCGATACAGCCGTGCCAGGTCACTGTTGCTATTCAAAATTTCAGATAATGTCCATGCCTCGGCAATGCTAGGCTGTGCTTCAAGGTAACGCTCCAGGGAGGCAACCACTGCACTCACTTCAACGCCCAGTTCCTTCGCATAGTGTTTGTTGACGGTGACCTGCCCGAGGGAAAAATCCACCAGACGGGAAGGTTTCTCAAATGGTCGGGTAAAATTCCAGAAGATATGCCAGTAGTTCCAGAAACCAAACGCCTCCATGTCCATGCGTCCCGGTTCAACCGGGCATGCATGCTGATTATTCTTCTGTAACCATTCTGGCAAGGGTAACACCCCATGATCCGATGACAATGCAAGCAGATATCCTCTTGCCCCTGTCTCGGCATCTAGAAACTCCAGAAAATCACCCAGTTCCTTATCCAGTCTTGCCAGGGTGTCTTCGGATTCGGCACTGTAGGGTCCATACAGATGTCCCACTGTGTCGGTGGCGGAGAAGGACACCGCCAGCATATCTGTGGCATCGCCCTTACCAAGTTGTTCCTCCACCAGGATCCGCTTTGCCAGAGCCAGGGTCGCCAGATCAATCCAGGGGGAAAAATAAACGTTTCCCGCCCGCTCAGCACCTTCGCCAACATTCAATATATGCCCGGAAACGCGACCTCTGCTTTGCGATTCACCCGGAAAGTCGTCAGGTCTTTTGCTACCCGGGCCATGCGTCCAGGTAGCGGGGAAGTCACCGCCAAAACCATCAACAAAAAAATCCGTGCCGTTAAATGACTGGACGTAGGCGGGCAAGGCATCAACATAGTATTTGGAACTGGTAAATCTGCTTTGAGACCGGTCAAACCAGAAAACGCCATCCGCTTGGTGACCGCCGAGTGCAATCGCCGCCCTGTCCTTACCTGATACGGAAAATACTCTGGATTCGGGTACGGATTGCTTCAACCAGTCCCCCAGAGACGTCGCCAACATAGCCTCCGGGGAGCGGTTATCCTTACCACCAAGCACCGCATAAGCATCCTTATCATCATCAACACAATATCTTTTCCGCCACTCGGCAGGATCAATGTAACTATTGCCGGGTATGCCTGCCTTGCCGGGATTCACGCCAGTCGCCATCGCCACATGGCCCGGGCAGGTACTAGTAATACCGTGGTCAAGCGTTGCGTTGGTGTAGATGTAGCCTTCTCTCATCAACCGTCCAAGCCCACCTGGCAGACTTGCTGTCAGCCTGTCGGGAATCAACTGGTCCACTGCCACCAGCACCACCAGACTTGGCTCACGCGCATGAAGCTCGGCACTGGTGAACATGACGCCAGACATGACAAGTAGCGCAATAAAACGAGAAGGGATCAGGATGTTTTTGAGCAAGGAGGAATTCCTCATAATTGGCTCCACATGACAGCCGATGCACAGGCAGTCCCGATACACTAAACCAAATCTTCATACCAAGTCTAGCAGGCACCACCCTGGTGATGACGATGATGATGGTTTGGTGGTGTTGTGTCGCCAGGCGGTTGTCCCGTCCGTCATGCCGAGGGTAACAGGAATCCAAACATAGAAAATCAAGGACGCAGGCATTTACATAGTTTCTAACAGGCTTGTTGGCATAGAAGACCTAAACTCTACCTACAAGGGGCTGACTGATGAAAAATGCGATGTTTTTAACGCCTCGCAACTTGCTCGCTATGACCTTGGGTTTCTGTGTGCTTGCAACTACGTGTGTGGTCCATGCCTATGCCAGCCGAGGGAGATACTATGCTGGTATTGAGGTGGGATTTGCGTTTCCCGAAGAATTGGATTCCATGATCTCAGGGATTAATCATCCGACGCAATGCGACCAGTTGCTCAGAGAGACGGATGAGACAAATGTGGTGGCGCTAACTCACGACGACTGCCAGGTTGGCGGCGTGCGTCCCCTGCTTCAAAATGCTTTTGATATGGGGACAGGGTTTACGGGCGGGTTCAGCGCAGGGTATATAATGAACAGGTTTCGCTTTGAGTTTGAGTACCTGCATCGCTCCCATGATGGTGATGGTAATCCCTTTGGCGCCCCGGGTGGGAACACCGCGTTGCAGAGCAAAAACTCCGAGTGGAGCACGATTGATCCGCCAATGGAGAGGGTATCAGATTTTCGCGCTCATCAGTTTTTCGTGAATGTTTATTACGATTTTGTGAGCGACTCCAGATGGACGCCCTATGTGGGCGCTGGCGCGGGTTGGACTCGTACTCAACTGCGTTATAACAGTCTCTTTTTGCGCAAAACAATCGCCCAGGGCTACCCCGCCGATAAACCGCCAGCCGCCGCTGGCACCAGCAGTCGTATTGACACCGATATTTCCGATACGGCTTTCGGCTTCCAGATTCTTGGCGGCATGGATTACGCTCTTACGGAAACGGTCTCCGTGGGGATTCAGGGGCGTTGGGTCAGTTTCTCGGATATTGAAGATGAAGATGTGTGGGACCTTATCAGAGATCATGCCCCCGTCCGAGCAGATGGGACGCCGTTTACCACCAAACAAAAGTTTGACGACATAGATTACCGGGCACTGAGCATCGGATTGAAGTATTACTTTTGATCTTGGAGTTTGGGTGGCAACCTACCGAATGCAATCCCGCAACATTTGGAAATCTTGATAGCGGCTGGGAATATCGTCCCGTACAGTAGCCATGCGCAGGTCACGGAGTTTTTCCAGAGAGCGCAACAAGACATCCAGCGGAGGTCCACTGGCAGTGATATTCTTCAACTGCGTCTGCCCCAGTTTATCAGCCGGACCCTTGATATATTTGCTGACCAACTGGTTGTGATGTTGCGCCGCGGTCTGACCATGTGCCTCGCATACCTCAAGGAAGACTTTGGCATTCTCCTGAAACCAAGTGTCATTCTTGCAACTTGCCATCTCATCAAGCAGACAATCCAGCAGACTACGGCGACGCATCACATCGCGCAGTCGGCGTTGGTCCTCGGGCATCATGTAGAGGAATTTATCCACCAGCAGTTGCCCGTAGGAAATATTGTTGGCATTGCACAGACCCAGCAGTAAGTCGATTTCATTGATACCGGAAAAATCACCGGCATTGGCGCCGCGATATTCGTTCTGACCCACACGGTAGGGCTTGTAATAAGGGCGCACGCAGTAAAAGAATCGATCTATATCCAGCTGGGCGTACAGAATATCATTCCACTTGATCACATCCTGCAGAGCATTTTTTGCATCATTTAATAAATCGTAGGCTACCGGATGGGAGATTCCCAACGGAAGAATACGAACCAGAGCGTCTGCCGCGCGTTTATAGGCGAAGACACCACGGGTGTTGTAGTTGAGGAACAGGATCTCTGCATCCAGAGAGGTGAAACTTTTAAAACGACTACGGATGGCACGGTTGTGGGTTGCCAGGTGACTGGTGGCAAAACGTGGCGTCACTCCCAGACATGAGCCCAGATGCAGTGCCAGGGTGGAGGCTTCCACCAGTGGTGAAGTGGTTTCCCGGGAAGGTTCGGTAATTTCGTGGCGCCGACAGGCTGCCATATAGAGACCAACATTACCGAGCAGGTCAAAATTGGCATCAGTACCCTCGTCTGTATTGCCCTCCTTTAACAGCACCTTGATGTGAATGAGCCCATCCGCTACCAGTTGTGACTTGATTGGTGAATCTACTTCATCCACCGCAGAAGGATCGGCTTGCGAGAAATACAATGTCTCCAATTCAGTGTTCATCTGCACAAAATTGTTGCGAATCCACTGGTCAAATGCTTCCACATTATTCATGGCGCTGTTCTCTGGGTTTTCCTAATACTTGGAATGTTACACTTGCGCATTGAATTTTGACAAAGAAAATATCATGGAAAATTGTGCAGATAATTTTATTAAAAAGCATCGTAAAATGCTTTGGTGGATAAATCGGTTCCCGTGTGGTTGTTAAGTATTATTTGTTCGTATAAACATTGAAGCGAGGAGACAAAATTATGTCCTATTCATTTTTAGACTTAGCGGAGGAGGTGCTGAAAGAGACATCTCGCCCGCTCACCTACAAAGAAATCTGGACGCGAGCAAAAGAGCGCGGATTGGATGTGAAAGTGGGCTCAGAAGGCGCAACGCCATGGGCTACGCTGAGTGCATCACTCTCTATAGAAATTCTCCATAATTCCGATAAACCCAGATTTGTTAGAGTGGGCACGCGCCCATATCGCTACTTCTTGAAAAGTCGTAAGCACGAGATTGAAGAAGTAAGCGAAGTAGATGAATTGAATGACAAGCCTGCCGTAGAAAAAAGCTATTTGGAGAAAGACCTGCATCCATTGCTCGCTTATTTTGTTGCCACCAACTCTGAGTTTTTCGGTGAGAAAGAGATTTACACCAAAACCATAGTGCATCATATATCACGAGGAAAATCTCTCAAGGAATGGTTGCACCCGGATATGGTCGGCGTGTATTTTCCTTTTGAGGATTTTGACAAGAGCGTCATAGAGTTGGGGAAATCGCTGAACTCGGACTCTGTCCAAACATTTTCATTTGAATTGAAAAAATCAATAAGCAAGGGAAACTACAGGGAGTATTTTTTCCAAGCAGTGTCCAATTCATCCTGGGCGCACGAGGGTTATCTCGTTGCGGCGGAAATATCCGAGGACGACGAGCTCCATCGGGAGTTGGCGCGACTGACCAACGCATTTGGCATCGGCATCATTCATTTGAATATCGCAGACATTCATTCTTCTCGCGTGATGTTTGATGCCACAAACCGCGGAAAAATGGATTGGGACACGATGGATAAACTGTGCAGGGCCAATAAAGATTTTGCGTCATTTATCAAGCGACTGAATACTGATATTAATGCTGGTCAAGTGCATAAATCTGAATATGACAAAATTATCGAAGACCCGACTAAACATATTCGGGAAAAACTCAAAGTGAAAACGGTTGAATAAACCGCGCACAAAGAATATCAACAAGCTAATCGCTCGTGATGAAAATTACTGGAAAATTCCCTTCCCGCGCATTTTTCTATAGGGCTAATGGGTGCAGGACGGGGACGGCAGGCAAGGGATAAGGCAGAAATGGCGGGAGCAAACAGCTTAGGGTAGTATTTATTCAGCATATAAACATAAAATAGCGGCAGGCTCCTCTTCACTTTCAGGACTCGCACTTGTCAAATCTGCCAGTCATAGTAGGTTTTGGCGGGATAAATCCCGCTGGACGCAGCTCGGTGCATCACGCCTATCACCGCATGGTGATTGACAGTTTGGATGCGCCAACCCGCGACAGGACCTTCGCTTCACTCGCTGCCTTGATGCAGCAGTTGGACTCCTGCACGGACGAGGCGCGGCAATTCATGCTGGAGCACACGCTTATCAGGCGGCTGGAAACCAATCTCTTTGATGCCGACGCCATTCATTTGCACAAGAGGGCTGCACTAAAAGGTACATCGTCCCGCCCGGTCAGATTTACTACCCGCAGATATGACTTGCCAGACAATATCCCAGCATCATGGCAGATTAAGACCAACGACGACGCCAGTGTTGAGGTGACCATACCGGGCGACCTTGATGTGCTGTTCAATGATACCCGTTGCTCTCGCGTCCTGGCGGCGGGGCAGTTGCCGACTAACTTTGAACCGGAAAAACTCTACCAATCCAGAAACCATCCCAGGGGATTACAACTTACTGTATATGCTGCATCGGACATGCTGAACTCTCTGGGCATTTCCTGGGATGAGGTCAAAAAACGGGTGCCGGCTGATCAAATTTCCGTTTACGCCAGCAGTGCTATGGGGCAACTTGATGCCAATGGCTCAGGTGGTTTGTTGCAAGCCGGATTGATAGGCAAACGGGTCAGTTCAAAAAATCTGCCGCTGGGATTGGCGGAAATGACTGCCGATTTTGTCAACGCTTATATCCTGGGTAATGTGGGTACCACCGGTGCCAACATCGGCGCCTGCGCCACCTTCCTTTACAACCTTCGGCAAGGCATACAGGACATACGTTCTGGCAAGTTCCGTGCCGTGCTGGTGGGTGCGAGTGAGGCGCCCTTGACCCCGGATGTTATTGAGGGTTATCGCACCATGGGAGCATTGGCGGAAGATGAAGCCTTGAAAAAAATTGACGGCGTGACCCAGGGTGAGTCTGACCACAGGCGTGCCTGCCGACCCTTTGCGGAAAACTGTGGCTTTACATTGTCCGAAGCGTCGCAATTTATTGTGCTGTTTGATGATGAACTGGCACTGGAATTGGGAGCAAATATCTACGGCGCAGTTGCTGATGTACTCATCAACGCCGACGGCTTCAAGAAATCAATCCCCGGACCCGGCATAGGGAACTATATCGCTGTGGGCAAAAGTATGGGGGTTGTCCGTGCCATTCTGGGGGAGGAATCCCTCAAACATCGTTCCTATGTGCAGGCGCACGGCACGAGTACGCCTCAGAACAGGATCACAGAATCTCGTATCTTTAACGAACTGGCGAAGTCATTTGGACTGACTCAATGGCCGGTCGCTGCTATCAAGGCTTATGTCGGACATTCCCTGGCCTGTGCATCGGCAGACCAGTTGATTGCATCCATCGGAGTCTGGCATCAGAGCATTATCCCCGGCATCCTGACTTCAACGGCGGTCGCCGATGATGTACATCAAAGTCATCTGGATTTTATATTGCAGCACCGGGAAATTGATGCCGAGGCGATGGATTCTGTGTTCATCAACTCCAAAGGTTTCGGTGGTAACAACGCCACTGCCGCCATACTCGCACCCCATGTGGTCAACCGGATGCTGACCAAAAAACACGGGCGTAACAAATTGAAGCAGCACCGGCGGAAGAACGAGACAGTCCGGGAAAAGATTGCGGCTTATGACGATGCGATGCTAGCGGGGGAAAACTCCGTCATTTATAACTTCGGTGTCGGAGTGATTGAAGGGGAAGCACTCGGCATTACTGCTGAGCAGATTTCCATACCCGGACAGAAAATTAACATCAGTCTGACCCCGGACAATCCATACGAGGACATGACTGACTAGGAAACTGATAGACGCTTTGAGCCCCTAGTCAATTTCCCGCGTTGCCTTGAAGTTGATAGCCGCCCACCGTTCTTCCGTCAGGGACATATTCACCGCGGTGGGCGGGAGATAGGTGAGATGGCCGCCGCCGTCCAACGCAAGATTCGCCTCTGCTTTGCGTTTGAATTCCTGGAGCAGTTTTGGATCCTCACACTCTACCCATCGGGCGGTATTGATAGCTACGGGTTCATAGATGCAATCCACCTTGTATTCGTCCTTCAGACGAAATGCCACCACATCAAACTGCAACACACCTACCGCGCCGACGAGCAGGTCATTATTTGCAAGTGGCATGAATACCTGGGTCGCACCCTCTTCGGAAAGTTGGGTTAGCCCCTGTCGTAGTTGCTTGCTCTTGAGCGGGTCCTTCAGCCGTACCCGACGAAAGAGTTCTGGCGCAAAATGCGGCACCCCGATAAACTTCAGGTCGCTACCACTGGTGAATGTATCCCCTATTTGAATCCTACCGTGATTGTGCAAGCCGATAATGTCGCCGGGGTAGGCAAGGTCCGCCCGGGATCTCTCGCCCGCCAGAAAAGTCACCGCATCATTGACCTTGATGTCCTTGCCGGTGCGGACCTGGTACATCTTCATCCCCTGGCGGTATTGCCCTGAACAGACGCGCATAAAGGCTATGCGGTCTCGGTGTCTAGGATCCATGTTTGCCTGAATCTTAAATATGAAGCCGGTGAAATCTTCACTTCTGGGATCAACGACACGAGTGCGGGTTTTCCTCGGCAGGGGTGGCGGCGCATATTCAACAAACCCGTTCAGCATTTCCAGCACGCCGAAATCCTTGAGGGCGGTGCCAAAATAGACGGGCGTCAACTTCCCGCTACGATACTCCTCCTGGTTGAACTTGTGGCTAGCACCCTTGACGAGTTCAATGTCTTCTTGTAGTTCGCTGTGTAGTTCATCGCCCAGCAATTCCCGGGCTTCCGTTGAGTCAATACCTGTGATCCGGTGCTTGCATGGGTCCTTGGTGTCGCCGGGTTTATAAAGGCGAATCTCGTCCTGATGCAGAAGGTAAATCCCCTTGAAGCGAGACCCCATGCCGATGGGCCAGGTGATAGGTGCACATTTTATTTTCAAAATGTCTTCCACCTCGTCCATGACTTCTATTGGGTGACGGCTCTCCCGGTCCAGTTTGTTGACAAAGGTTAGGATGGGCGTATCCCGGAAACGGCAGACTTCCATTAGTTTAATGGTTCGGGCTTCCACACCCCTGGCACCGTCCAGCACCATCAATACTGAATCCACCGCAGTCAGGGTTCTATAGGTGTCTTCTGAAAAATCTTCGTGCCCGGGGGTGTCCAGCAGGTTCACTATGCGACCTTGATAGGGGAACTGCATGACCGAAGTGGTCACGCTGATGCCTCGTTGCTTCTCCATCTCCATCCAGTCCGAGGTGGCGTATCTGGCTGACTTTTTTGATTTGATGGTGCCAGCAAGCTGAATGGCATTACCCAGCAGTAGCAACTTTTCTGTAATCGTGGTCTTGCCAGCATCTGGGTGGGAGATGATGGCGAAGGTACGTCGGATGTCAATTTCTTGATCAATCATCCAGCAGCTCTTTCGCCAGGACGATGGCGTCTTCTCTGCCGGTGATGGTCGGGTAGTAGTCGTGCCTGATGTCGACCTCGTTGAAACCAAGCGTCTCGTAGAGTTTGCATGCCATCAGATTTGAGGGGCGTACTTCTAGGAAGATGACCGATGCTCGCAATGTTTGCGCTCTTTTCAGCAGGTGTTCCACCATGACCCGCCCCATGCCATTACCTCGCCAGTCCGGGTGAACGCAGACATTCAGCAGGTGCGACTCTCCCGCCGCCACGGACAGGACGCCGTGACCTGCTGTGATAGTCGTTTTGTCAGAACTATCGTTCCCGAAAACAGATAACCAGCACTCATGCCCAAGGGTCAGACACTCTTCAAAAATGCCTTCGCTCCAGGGGTAAACATAACTGCTTCTCTCGTTACGTAGCACATCAGGCAGGTCTTCCCGTTGCATCGGTCGGATCAGATGCGTCATCACTCTGCCTTTGAGTGTATCAGTGTCTGTTGCAGGGTTTGCCACAGTGCTCGCTTGGCGTCTGCTGATTGCATGACACTAGTGACCTCATCAAAAAGATAGACAGTCTGTCTTCCTGTTTCTTGGGTCGGGCTCGCTGATACCAGTGCCTCAAGGTCGGGATGGTATTGCTTAACCGCTTCTCCAAACACTAGAACAGTAGCGGGTAGAAGGTTGAATTTATGCATCACGACTTCTTTGGCGGCAGCCAGTGATTGATCAATGCTTGACGAGTTCAGCAGGGGCCACTCAAGTAGTTGGGAACTGCCAGTATCCGGGTTCTTGCCAAGGGAGCGGGCAAGGTCATCACAAAAGTGCTTGGGTATTTTCGTTTGGTCGCTTGGCAGGGAGAGACACAGACCGAGCTGGTCATACTGGAGAAACGCCAGAGTGAATCTGGGCTCTTCTTGTTCGGGGGAGTTTTTCTTCGCACCAGTTTCTGTCGTAGCGGCTGATTTTTTCGTTGCTGTGACTTGTGGCGCAGCTTCTACCTCTGACGCTTCTGGCACCTTTGAGTTTGGCGTAGCCGCCTCAAGCAATACATCAGTCTGTTGCTCACTCGACGCATGGCATCTCAGGGTCCATATATCAATCCCCATGGCATCAAGATATTGTCGTTTGGTACGCATTGCCTGGCTCACAAGGTTTTACCGTTGCCTGTCTTTGGAGCGACAGTGTAGCGATATTCTTTATTTAAGGGGACAGAAAACCCGTCAAAGGATGTTACCTATCAGAGTCAGGGGAAATAAAACTGGTCGGGACGACAGGATTTGAACCTGTGACCACCACACCCCCAGTGTGGTGCGCTACCAGACTGCGCTACGCCCCGAAAAGACTGCTTTTTGAAAAAATCATCTCTTAAAAAAGAGTCAGGCATTGTACTTTATTCTGTCTGGATTGGCATAGGGGATGATGCCTCGTCAATTCAGGTGCTACCCAGGGCCGCGCATCAGAGCCTTGTCGGTTCTTATCGCTTGCGCTCTCGCATTTTCTGAATGGTGCGGAGCATTGCCGCCTGTTCCTGCAAGTCCGCCGCTACTCGCGCAAAGTCAATGTCGGCACGTTGGTCAGCCAGTTCCTTCTCGGCTTTTTGCCGTGCTTCCAGTGCCGCTGCCTCGTCCAGATCATCTGCTCTCAATGCGGTATCCGCCAGTATGGTGATAGCCGAGGGTTGCACTTCAACATAGCCGCCAGAGGCAAAGAAGACTTCTTCCTCACCGTCTTCAAGAATCAATCTAACTGGTCCTGGTTTGATACCACTTAACAGGGGCGTATGACCGGGCATGATACCCAACTCGCCGATGGTGCCGGACACCACCACCATCCCCACCTGCCCGGAAAAGATTTCTTCCTCCGCACTCACGATGCTACAAAATACTGTGCTTGCCATGACAGTTGGTTCCTAGAGAGTCTTCGCTTTTTCAATGGCACCTTCAATACTGCCCACCATGCTGAATGCGGCTTCTGGCAGCTTGTCATACTTGCCGTCCAAAATCCCCTTGAAGCTCTGAATCGTATCAATAAGCGACACATAAACCCCCGGTTGACCGGTAAACACCTCCGCCACATGCATGGGCTGGGAGAAGAACTGGCTGACCTTCCTGGCGCGATACACGGTGAGCCGATCCTCTTCGGACAATTCATCCATGCCCAGGATGGCGATGATGTCTTTCAATTCCTTGTATCGTTGCAGGATGCTCTGCACCCCCTGGGCGACCTGGTAATGTTCTTCACCCACGATGAGCGGATCCAGTTGCCTGGATGTTGAATCAAGCGGATCAACGGCCGGATAAATGCCCAAAGCGGCAATGTCACGGGACAGGGTCACAGTGGAATCCAGGTGCGCAAAGGTAGTGGCTGGCGAGGGGTCGGTCAGATCGTCCGCAGGAACATAAACAGCCTGGACGGAAGTAATAGAGCCATCCTTGGTGGTGGTAATGCGCTCTTGTAGCACGCCCATTTCCTCCGCCAGAGTGGGTTGGTAACCCACCGCAGAGGGCATACGCCCCAGTAGTGCCGAGACTTCCGTGCCTGCCAGGGTGTAACGGTAAATGTTATCAATAAATAACAGCACATCCTTGCCATCGTCTCGGAACTTCTCCGCTATGGTCAGGCCGGATAGGGCAACCCGGAGCCGATTGCCGGGCGGTTCGTTCATCTGCCCAAAGACCATGGCAATCTTGTTAAGGATGCCTGCATCCTGCATTTCGTGATAGAAGTCATTGCCCTCACGAGTGCGTTCACCGACGCCAGCGAATACCGACAGGCCGCTATGTTCCTTTGCGATGTTGTTGATCAGCTCTAGCATGGTGACGGTCTTGCCGACACCCGCACCGCCGAAGAGACCTACCTTGCCGCCCTTGGCGAAGGGGCAGATCAGATCAATGACCTTGACACCCGTTTCCAGCAGGTCCCTGCCTCCTGCCTGTTCTTCAAAACCGGGCGGCGCAGCGTGGATGGGCATTCTTTCCGTTGCCTTGATTGGTCCCTGCTCATCTATCGGATTGCCAAGCACATCCATAATCCGCCCCAGGGTCCCCTCGCCCACAGGTACAGAAATGGGTGCCTCCGTATTGGATACAGATAAGCCCCGGCTGATACCTTCTGAACTGCCCATGGCGATAGTTCTGACCAAGCCATCGCCGAGTTGCTGCTGCACTTCCAGCGTGATGCCCTTGTCATCAATCAAGAGAGCGTCGTAGATTCGAGGTACTTCTTCCCGAGGGAACTCAACATCAATGACCGCACCTATGACTTGTACGATACTTCCACTACCCATTGTTATGTCCTCTTGAGTGTCTTGTTTGCGTTTCTTCTGATTTTTTGTCCATGATGTTCAGTGTCTGTGGAGCGTCCGGCTTTTCACACAGCTGCCGCGCCACCCACAATTTCCGCGAGTTCCTGGGTGATCGCCGCCTGCCGGGCATTGTTCATCATCAACGAAAGCTCGTCGATTAAATCCCCTGCATTTTCGGTGGCGCTCTTCATGGCGATCATCTTGGCGGCCTGCTCGCAAGCCACATTCTCAACCACCGCCTGATAAACCTGGGATTCAATAAATCGGGTGAGCAGACCTTCAATCAGTTGCTTTGAGTCTGGTTCATAGATGTAATCCCAGCGATGTTTGAGGTATTCATCATCCGCTGCATCCAGCGGTACTAACTGGCGGATGGTCGGTTTTTGCGTCATGGTGTTGACGAAGACATTGTTGGCGAGAAATATTTTGTCGATCTTCCCTGCATCAAAAGCATCCAGGAGTACTTTGATATTGCCAATCAGTTCATTTATCCCAGGGGTTTCACTGATATGGCGACTCGCCGCTATGACGTGTCCACCGTAGCTGCGGAAAAACTGCACGCCCTTGTTACCGATGAGACAAAGGTCATATTCAACGCCCCGCTCTGACCACTTCCGCAGGTCGGTAATCACGGTTTTCAACAGGTTCACATTCAAGCCGCCGCAAAGTCCCCGGTCGGTGGTGACCACAATAAAACCTACCCGCTTCACTTCCCGTTCCTGCATAAATTTGTGCTGATATTCCGACGAGGCATTTGCCACATGACCAATCACCTCGCGAATATGGTTGGAATAGGGGCGGCCCCTTGCCATCCGCTCCTGCGCCTTGCGCATTTTGCTTGCTGCGACCATTTCCATGGCGCTAGTGATTTTCTGAGTGTTTCTGATGCTACCGATCTGTTTACGCAGCTCTTTGGCTTTTGCCATGATTGATTCGTCCTGTCGCTGAGTCTTTACCAGGCTTGGGTTGCTTTGAAGGTCTCAATCGCCTTGTGCATAGACGCCACCACCTCATCCGTGTAGGCACCTTCGCGATTCACTTCTGACATAAACTCTGCATGTTCCGAGTTCATGCAGGACAAGAGTGCGGCTTCAAAGTCAAGCACCTTATTCACCTCAACATCTTCCAGGAAGCCTGCGTTAGCGGCGTACAAGACGACGCCCATTTCCGCCACGCTCATGGGTGAATACTGCTTTTGCTTCATCAGTTCGTTGATCCGTTCACCATGTTCCAGTTGGCGCCTGGTGGCATCGTCAAGATCGGAGGCAAATTGCGAGAAGGCGGCAAGTTCCCGGTACTGGGCGAGAGCCAGTTTGATGCCGCCGGAAATCTTTGACATGAATTTGACCTGGGCATCACCACCCACCCGGGAAACAGAAATACCTGGATTCATCGCTGGCCTTTCACCCGCATTGAACTTGTCTGACTCAAGGAATATCTGACCGTCGGTAATTGAAATAACATTGGTGGGTACAAAGGCGGACACATCACCTGCCTGAGTTTCAATGATGGGCAGGGCGGTGAGAGAGCCGGTTCGTCCTTTCACTTCGCCGGCAGTAAATTTCTCAACATAATCGGCGTTGACCCGAGCAGCGCGTTCCAGCAACCGAGAGTGGAGGTAAAACACATCGCCGGGATAGGCTTCCCGGCCTGGCGGGCGACGCAGTAGCAGAGAAACCTGGCGATATGCCCAGGCCTGCTTGGTCAGGTCGTCATAGATAATCAGTGCATCCTCGCCACGGTCCCGGAAATATTCACCCATGGCACATCCCGAGTAGGCAGAGAGATACTGCATGGGTGCCGGGTCGGAGGCACCGGCAACGACAAGTATGGTGTTCTCCATGGCACCGTGTTCTTCCAGGGTGTGAACAACATTGGCAACCGATGACAACTTCTGCCCTATAGCGACATAAACACACTTAATGCCAGAGGCGGTTTGGTTGATGATGGTATCAATGGCGATGGCGGTCTTGCCGGTCTGCCGGTCGCCAATGATCAGCTCTCGCTGGCCCCTGCCGACCGGAATCATTGAATCAATACATTTGAGCCCGGTCTGTACCGGCTGGTCAACATGCTGTCTGGCAATCACGCCGGGTGCGACTTTTTCCACCGGTGATGAACTTGTCGCATTGATCGGTCCTTTGCCGTCAATCGGGCTACCGAGGGCGTCCACGACCCTGCCCAACAATTCCGGTCCCGTGGGTACTTCAAGGATTCGCCCGGTACATTTGGCGATCATGCCTTCCTGGAGGCTTTTGTAATTGCCTAGCATGACTGAGCCGACCGAGTCCCGCTCCAGGTTCAACGCGAAGCCAAAGAGATTATTGGGGAATTCAATCATCTCGCCGTTCTGCACCTTGGCAAGCCCGTGGATTCTCACAATGCCGTCGGACACGCTGACGATAGTGCCTTCATTGCTGGTTTCAAAGGAGACATCCAGCTTGGCAATTCTTTGCTTGATGATCTCGCTGATTTCGGAAGGATTTAGTTGTTGCATATCCATCTACCTAAAGGAATGTATGAGAAGAGCCCTCAGCGGTTTTTGTAGGAGTCCCCTCAGCGGTTGTTTGTGTAAAGATTGTAGAAGAGCCCTCAGCGGTTGTTTGTGTAAAGATTGTAAAAGAGCCCTCAGCGGTTTTTGTAGGAGTCCCCTCAGCGGTTGCTCGTGTAAAGATTGTAAATTGTTGGTTCATTTCAACAGGCTCAGCTCAACGCACCGGACAATTTGGTGAGTCTGCCTGAGACCGAATCATCAATCACCATATCTCCAGCCTTGATGATAAGACCGCCAATCAAACTCTTGTCAACGGCGGTTTCCAGTTTGATTTCCCGCTGCAATTTTCTTTTCAGCGCCTCGCTCAATAGGGAGTTTTCCGCTTCTGTTATTTCAAACGCGCTGGTGACGGCAACCTCCAGGGTCTTCTCATAATTGGATTTAAGTTGTTTAAACAAGGTGGCTATCATCGGTATCAGCATCAGTCGACCATGCCCCGCCAGGACTTTCAGAAAACGATGCCCCTCATCGGCGAGAAAATTATCCATCAACTGACCCAGAAAGGTAGTTTTGTCCTCAGTCGTCCAGCGCGGATTCTCAAGTGTCCCCCGCACTGCTGGTGTTTCAATCGCGACTTTTAGCATCTCCAATCTTGTGGCCCAGGAAGCAAGCCCATCAGGTTGCGAAGTGGCATAAGCGAAAACTGCCCTGGCATAGGGCCGGGCAATTGTCGTTAGTTCAGATTCCGCCATGGGTCCTCTCTGTGCTCCCTGCTAAGCCGATGCCGCGCTATAACTGCTTGGCAAGTCGGCTGAGCATTGCCTGGTGAGCAGCCTGGTCAACATTGGTTTCAAGTATTTTTTCCGCACCCTCAATAGCGAGTTCACCGACCCTGATTCTCAACTCCTCTTTGGCACGATTGACCCCCTGGTCTATCTCTGCCTGAGCACCTTGAATAATGCGGTCTGCTTCCTCGGCGGCCTGAGTCTTTGATGCTTCCAGGATCTGGCTGGCACGATTCCTTGCCTGTGCAATCAGGTCGGCGGATTGTTGCTTTGCCGCCGCTAACTCTGCTTCTACCTGGGCACCGGCCTCTTCTAACTGCTTTTCTGCGGCTGCTGCCTTGTTTAGCCCTTCCGCTATGTTCCTTTGCCTTTCGCGCATTATTGCAGTGAGATGGGGCCAGACAAACTTCATGCAGAAGAGCACGAAGAGGACAAATGAAATCAATTGCCCCAGCATGGTCAGTTGAATATTCACGGATTGCTAGACTCCTTCGTTAAACACATCATCAAGCCGCCTGGCTCTTGCGCTGTTTGTGACAAGCCGCTGTGACAAGTCAGCGTGCATATCCCTAGAGCGCAAATATCAAGTAGAGCGAAATACCCACCCCTATGATGGGTACCGCGTCCACCAGCGCCAGGGAGATGAAGAGCTGGGTCATCAGCATGGGTTGCAGTTCCGGTTGTCTGGCAACACCTTCAAGATACTTGCCGCTGAGAATACCAATACCTACGCCACTACCGGTGGCACCCAAACCCATCAAGATTGCACCGGCGATATAGATTAGCGATTGTTCCATAAGTTACTCCTGCTTTTGAGTCCAGTGGGTTAAGTTTTTGTCACCTTCCCGCTTAGTGTTCATCCACTGTATGCGCCTGGGCCAGATAAACAATCGTCAAAATCATAAACACAAACGCTTGAAGGCAAATAATCAAAATATGAAAGATTGCCCAGGGCACAGACAAGACCCACTGAGCATAAAAGGGTAGCAGGGCGATCAGGATAAAAATCATTTCCCCAGCATAAAGATTACCGAACAGGCGCAGGCCGTGGGAGAGAGGTTTCGCCAGCATATCCACAATCTCAAGAATAAAGTTAAACCAGTACATGCTCCAATGAGGTATGGGATGCGTTACAAAACCTGTGCTGAACTTGATTGGACCCTTGATTTTAAGGTTGTAATAAAGCACCAGGAAAAACACCCCCAGTGCCATGCCAAGCGTCGCATTAGGGTCTGTTGTGGGTACTACCTTGAAGTAATGCACACCGGCAAGTTGCGCCAGGTAGGGGATGAAATCCACCGGCACCAGGTCCATCAGGTTCATCAGGAAGACCCAGACCAGTATTGTCAGCGACAGGGGACCGATAATAGGGTTGGGCCTACTGCCAAAGACCTGGGTGATATTCTTCTCAACAAATTCCACCGCCAGTTCACAGAGATTTTGCAACCTGCCCGGTACATCGGGTGTCGCCCTTTTGGCGGCAAGGGTAAACATCGTTAGGAATACAATCCCGAGGGTCATTGACCAGAAGAGGGTGTCAAGATTGATCGCCCAGAAACCCATTTCCGCAATATCTTCCGCACCCTGAGCAATGCCCCATTCGCCATTTGGGAAGCGCCCGTAAGTCAGGTTCGTCAGGTGATGCTGGATATATTCTTCTGTAGTAAGTGTGTCGCCTGGCATGTCTAATTTTCTATGAGTCTCTGTTTATCATGTTTGAGCCTGCTTGAGCTTCGGCAGAATCAGATTAAAAAGCTGCAAGCCGCCAAAAACGCCAAAAAACACCAGGGGGTCAAGAGGCTGTACCAGCGTAAACACCAGCACAAAGAGCAGAATACTCAACCCGTACTTGCCTGCCTCGCCGCCGAGGATAATCCCCAACCCAGTGCCTTCCGCCGCCTGGGGTCGTCTCCAACTACTGAATAGCAGGACATAGACGCCCGGAATCACACACACCAACCCGCCCAGCAACGCTGACCATGCTGTTATTTGGTCAATAATCAAAAACGACGCTGATATGAGAAGAGTCGCAACAAACTGCGCGATAACAATCCGGTAGACGGGGGATTTCGTGATATTGGAAAACATTGAAACCGTCCCGTGAGACCATCGTGCAAAAACGTTGAGAGTATAGTGATTAAGTTCGGGGCATTCAACCGAGGATGCGTTTACTCCTGGTCAGTTGCTGAAAGTAGGTCCATCATCACATCAACATGCGCCTGGGTAGCATTAAGCGCCTTGACATAATTAAAGTTTTCACCTTCGGCGGCGAGGAAGGTCTCCTTGTTCAACAGTCTGATCTCCTCAATCGTCTCAAGGCAATCAACGGCAAATCCCGGGCAGACCACCAGCACATCCTTGACACCCATCCCGGGTAGCATGCGCATGGTGTCATTCGTTGTGGGCACTAGCCATTTGGCGAGACCGAAGCGGGACTGCCAGGTGACCATCCATCGTTCATCAGGCAAACCAAGTTCTATTGCGACCAGTCGGGCAGTTTCACGACACTGTTCAGGATAGGGGTCGCCGGCCTTGGCTTGAGCCGCCGGAATATTGTGGAAAGAGAAGACTATCTTGGGTCTGCCCTTCCTGTATGACGCCGCCTTTTTTATCGAACATGTCAGGGCTTTTATGTAGGCGGGTCTTGCGTGGTAACTATTGAGGATAGTGATATCCGGTTTCCGCTCTTGGCGAGCTACTGCTCGGTTGATTGCATCCCTTGCAGCACCGATGGTTGCCCCGGCAAACTGAGGGAAGAGAGGGATGAAGACGATGCGCTCAACGCCAGAAACTATGAGCCTGTTCAGCACACTGCTGACCGAGGGGTTACCATAGGTCATGGCGGCGGCAACTATCAGGCTCTTGTCTGAGGTGTTCAGCCTGGTTTGCAGCCGGCGGGCGAGGGCAAGGGTGATATTGCGGATGGGTCCGTCTTTGGTGCCCCAGATCATCCGATATTTCCAGATCAGTTTGCGGGGACGAAAGCGCAGGATAAACAGGTGCAGCAGGGGCAACCAGAGCCATTTTGACAGATTGACCACTCGCCGGTCCGACAGAAACTGTTTTAGATAGCGGCGGATGGCATCGGTTTGCGGTGCGTCTGGCGTACCTAGATTAACCAGGACAAGCGCTTCCCTGGTCGGTCCTTGCGTAGGTGGCAATGTGTCTTGTAGAGGTGCATAATTCATCTTGACCAATCTAGCATGCAACTTTATACTTTCGACCCTTGTTTATTGCGGGGTGGAGCAGTCTGGTAGCTCGACGGGCTCATAACCCGTAGGTCGCAGGTTCGAATCCTGCCCCCGCTACCATTAGCCCCCAGTGAGGGGCTTTTTATTAACTCTGGCACAGTTTCGCGTCAGAGGGCAAGGTGGGTTGACATACCCATCAACCGAGAAATGGGCGCTATGCCCATTTTTTGTTTGCGTGAATAGCTGGAGAAGGCTGGTGAGTGACCGGTTAAGCGAGATGATTGAACCTGTGGTAAAGGCGTTGGGTTGTGATCTCTGGGGTATTGAGCGGACCCGGGGCCGGCACCCTCTGCTGAGAATATACATAGATGCGGCAGACGGCATCAGTCTGGAGGACTGTGCGCGGGTCAGTCGGCAGCTAAGTAGTCTGCTGGATGTGGAAAACCCGATACACAGTCATTACACCCTGGAGGTGTCATCACCGGGGGTGGCAAGGAAGCTGTTCAAATTGGAGCATTTTTCGCAGTATGCTGGCACCAGAGTCAGAATCAGATTGAAGGCACCGCGCGCCGGTAGCCGCAACTATTCTGGCAAGTTACAGGGTATTGAGGGCGACGAGGTTATTTTGCGACGAGACGATGAGGAATACCTCTTCCCGATTGAAACAATAGAAAGGGCAAAGATAGTGCCTGACGCCAAGACCTTCGGTAGCCGGAAGCAGTATGTCCGATGAGACAGAGTGATGAGGCAGAGCGATGAGTAAAGAGATATTGAGAGTCGTGGAAATGGTATCCAATGAGAAGGGTGTATCAGAAGAGGTCATTTTTGAAGCCCTGGAACTGGCGCTGGCGGCCGCGGCAAAAAAACGCTATGCGGAAGCAGTTGAACTTCGTGTCGCTATAGATAAGGAGACAGGTGAATACAAAACCTTCCGAGTTTGGGAAGTCGTTCCCGATGACGAGGAGATGGAATTCCCCGAAGCGCAAATGACACTGACTGAAGCCAAGACCAAGGAGACAAACCTGGAGCTAGGCGGCACCTGGGAAATTCCCGTTGAATCCGTTGAGTTTGGTCGCATCGCCGCTCAGGCAGCGAAACAGGTAATCGTCCAGAAGGTCAGAGAAGCAGAAAGGGCGCAGGTCGTTAGTGCTTATAGTTCCCGGGTGGGCGAGATACTCAATGGTCAGGTAAAGAAGGTAACGAGGGAAGCGGTCATCGTTGACCTGGGTGCCAATGCGGAAGCCATCTTGCCTCGTGAATCCTGGATACCAAGAGAAACTTTCAGAGATGGCGACCGACTACGCGGACTGCTGGCAGAGATAAGACCCGAAGCGCGAGGACCACAGCTTGTGTTGACTCGCACCTCGCCCGCTATGCTGGTTGAACTTTTCAGGATTGAAGTCAGAGAAGTTGACGATGGCGTCATTGAGATACTGAGCTGCGCCCGGGATCCCGGCTCCAGGGCGAAGATAGCGGTAAAAACCAATGACGGTAGAATTGACCCGGTGGGTGCCTGTGTCGGTATGCGTGGTTCAAGGGTGCAGACAGTGTCCAATGAACTGGGTAATGAACGTATTGATATTGTACTCTGGGATGACAATGTCGCGCAGTTGGCGATCAACGCCATGTCCCCTGCCGAAGTGGTGTCCGTTATCGTGGACGAGGAAACTCACAGTATGGATATCGCAGTGTCAGAAGATAATCTTGCTCAGGCGATTGGGCGCGGCGGCCAGAATGTAAACCTTGCGAGCGAGTTGATCGGCTGGGAACTCAATATCATGACGGAAGCAGAAGCCGCAGAGAAACAGGAAACAGAAGCAGGCAAAATAGTTGAGAGTTTCATGCAGCAACTTGATGTGGACGAAGAGGTCGCCATAGTGTTGGTTGAAGAAGGCTTTATGACACTGGAAGAAATTGCCTATGTGCCCATCGCCGAGATGATTGCGATTGAGGGCTTTGACGAGGAGATTGTTGAGGCGTTACGAAGCCGGGCAAAAACTACATTGACCACGCTTGATTTGGTAAACGAGGAAGGACTGGGCAATGTTGAGCCGGCTGAAGACCTGCTGAGCATGGCAGGAATGGACAAGCGACTGGCATATCAGTTGGCGAGCAAAGGCATTGCCACTATGGAAGATCTGGCAGAGCAGACCATCGCCGACCTGATTGATATTGATGATTTAACAGAGGAGCGGGCTGGTGAGTTGATTATGACTGCCCGGATTCCCTGGTTTGAAGAAGAGGGGATTGAAGCAACTGCCCAGGGCGGCACTGAGGGATGAGACGGGCTATGCAGTCAATGAAGGGCTTCGTTAAGTGAGAGGTGTAGGGTATTAGTCATGGCTGAACAAACGGTAGGACAACTGGCGGAGACGATAGATGTACCCGTGGAACGGCTGTTGCTTCAGATAGCGGAAGCCAGGCTATCTCAGAAATCAGCAAAGGACGACATAGGGGAAGAAGAGAGGCAACAACTCCTGGATCATTTGAGAAAGAGTCATGGCGAGGATGCCGGACCACGCAAAGAAATCACACTAAAGCGGCGGGTACACAGCACCATTAAGAGTGGTAGCAGATCCGGTCGCGGGCGGACTGTCAATGTGGAGGTTCGCAAAAAGCGCACCTATTTCAAGCAGGGTACGGCGGCGGGAGACCAAGCAGAGCCACCCATGTCAGATACACCGGGAGCAACAACGCCAGGCGCATTAAAAAGCACCAAAGACATTGATGTAGAACATAAACGTCAGGAAGCGGCAACCAGCCGATTGGCGGAAAGGCAAGCGCGCAAAGAAAAGGAAGCAGAAGAGAAAAAACTCAAGGAAGAGGAAGCCAAGGCAAAGGCAGAATCCATCGCCGCCAAGGCTGCTACCAAACCTGCCGTCACCTCTGACCCCCAGGTAACCGGGGAAGAAATTGAAACTGGCAAACGCAAGGACCGGCGTGACCGGCGTGATCTGGATGATGAAGATCTGCATCACAAGAAATCAAAGCATGGCGGTCGCAAGCACCGGGTAGAAGAACTTGTAGGTGCAAACCTGTTGGATGAGAGTCCCGCTGAGGAATCGCCTGATGAAACGGTTACTGAGAAGAAGGAAGAGGAAGCAGGCACCCTGGGGCTGAGTTCACCTCGGGCAAGACGCGTCGCCAAACCTGTCGTGCAGCACAAATTCAATACGCCGACCGAGGATATCATTCGGGAAGTTGAGTTAGGCGAACAGATCACGATACAGCAGCTTTCCCGGAAGATGTCTGTCAAAGCGACCGATGTGATCAAGATGTTGACGAACCTCGGTGTGGAAAAGACGGGTAACGATACTATTGACCAGGATGTTGCGACCCTGGTGGTGGAGGAATTTGGTCATAAGGTTAAGTTGCTTGCTTCCAATGAGGTTGAGAAACAACTGGAAGAGGCATTGGTTTACGAAGCGCAAGCCATACCACGCGCACCAGTGGTGACGGTCATGGGGCATGTTGATCATGGTAAAACGTCCCTGCTTGACTATATCAGGAAGTCCCAGGTGGCAAGCGCCGAAGCCGGCGGCATCACCCAGCATATTGGTGCCTATCGCGTCGCAACGGATCATGGTGAGGTGTGTTTCATAGATACACCTGGTCATGCCGCATTTACCGCCATGCGAGCGCGCGGCGCGGATGTAACCGATATAGTGATACTCGTCGTCGCGGCGGATGATGGTGTCATGCCACAGACAGAAGAGGCAATCCAGCATGCCAGGAGTGCCGGTGTCCCCGTCGTGGTTGCTCTCAACAAGATTGACAAGGAAGGCGTGGACCCCGAACGAGTCAAAAATGAACTCGCCGCCTGCGATCTTATCCCCGAGGACTGGGGTGGTGATACCCAGTTTATTCAGGTTTCTGCCACCACGGGCGCAGGGGTAGAGGAGCTACTGGAAGCCGTACTATTGCAAGCGGAACTACTGGAACTCACCGCAGTGGACAGGGGTCCCGCCCAGGGCGTCGTTATTGAATCTGCACTGGATAAAACCAAAGGTCCCGTCGTCACTCTGCTCGTTCAGAAGGGTAGGTTAAACCAGGGCGACATCGTCATAGCGGGTCAGCAATTTGGCAGGGTAAGAGCACTCAATGATGAAACCGGCACTAAAGTAAAATTTGCAGGTCCCGCGACTCCAGTGGTTCTTCTCGGGCTGAACGGCACGCCGGAGGCAGGTGATGGCTTTCTTGTCACCAAAGATGAGCGACGAGCACGGGAAGCCGCTGATGTTCGCCGTGTGCGGGCGAAGGAGTCTCGGTTGACTACAAGCAGTTCGCTGGACAAGTTGTTGGACAATTTTGGTGTTGATGAAACTAGAAGGCTGAACATAGTCCTGAAAGCAGACGTCCGAGGTTCTCTAGAGGCTATAGTGTCCGCATTGACTGAGCTGGGTAACGATGAAGTCCAGGTCAATGTGGCAATACCGGGTGTGGGTGGGATCACCGAATCCGACGCCATCTATGCAGTGACGACTGATGCGGTCATTTTCGGTTTTAATGTCCGTGCAGACAATGCTGCCAAGAAGGTTATTAAGACCGAGAACCTTGATCTCCGATATTACAAGGTCATTTATGATCTGGTGGACGATGTCAGGGCAGCACTTTCCGGCATGTTGAAGCCAGAGGTACGGGAGGAGATTGTCGGTATTGCGGAAGTGCGGGATGTGTTCCAGTCCAGGAAGATGGGATTGATCGCAGGGTGTCTGGTGACAGAAGGCTCTGTGTCAAGGCAGAAGAAAATTCGAGTCCTGAGGGACAATGTGGTCATCTTTGAAGGCGAGTTGGAATCGCTGAGGCGCTTCAAAGATGAAGTTGACAGCATATCAAGTGGTGTTGAGTGCGGCATAGGCGTCAAGAATTACAATGATGTGAAGGTCAAAGACATGATAGAAGTCTTTGATACCCGGGAAGTGGCGAGAGAGATACATGCTGAATGAACCCGCCTTGCCCGGGCAGGTGCTTGAATTCATATCAATGGAAGAGCAATGGAGAAGTGGAGTGCCCAGAGAATTTAGCCGAGGACGCAGGGTTGCCGACCTTATTCAAAGGGAACTAGCCCTCTTGGTACAACAGGAAGTTGAGGACCCCAGAATCGGCATGATCACCATCAGTGATACCACTGTGAGTCGGGATTTTGCTGTTTCTGATGTTTATTTCACCGTGCTCCCGGAACGAGATGCTACGGCAGTGGAAGAGGTATTGAATCAGTCCGCAGGGTTTCTTCGCTTCCGGTTGGCAAAAATTTTAAATATTCGAAGCACGCCCAAATTGAGATTTCATTACGACAGCACGATGAATACCGGTATCAGGCTGAGCCAGTCCATTGACAAGGCGATTGCACAGGACTGTCGCCGAGGGACTATCAATGACCCGGCTGATAACGATTGTGTAGAAGAAAACTAGAAACGAGAAGAAAATAGTGACGCGACATAGATCCGGAGGACGGACAGTTGATGGGATATTGTTGCTGGACAAATCTGAGGGGATGACTTCTAATGCCGCTCTGCAAGAGGTCAAACGACTTTACGGTGCCAAGAAGGCAGGCCACACCGGTTCCCTGGATCCGCTCGCCACGGGCGTTTTACCTATTTTTTTTGGTGAAGCGACGAAGTTTTCCCAATTCCTGTTGAACGCAGACAAGCGCTATCTTGCCGTGCTGAGGCTGGGTATCAGAACCGATACCGGCGACTCAGATGGGGCTCTGTTGGAACAATGTGCAATCCCAGTAATATCAGATGCTGCGGTGGAAAAAATATTGGCGGCTTATCGTGGAGAGATTAGCCAGGTGCCCCCCATGTACTCCGCCGTGAAAGTGGCAGGTAAGCCGCTTTATAAGTTGGCGCGGAAGGGTATCGAAATTGAGCGCAAGGAAAGACAGGTCTGTATTCACCAGTTGACCCTGGTGGAGAAGACCCCTGAGGAACTGGTATTGGATATACGATGTAGTAAGGGCACTTACATACGGACTCTGGCGGATGATATTGGTGCTGACATGGGTTGCGGTGCACATGTTAAACAGCTTCGCCGGTCAGTCGCAGGACCTTTTTCTGCAGAAGAAACGGTCAGGGTTAAGGAATTGAAAAAGCTTGCCGATGAAAAGGACCGGGCTGAAATTGACCGGCATTTGTTGCCCATCAGCGCAGCAGTCCAGGATCTGCCGTCGGTTGGATTGACCCGGTTGGCGGAGACCTACATCCGTCAAGGGCAGCCGGTGTTGGTGGCGAATGCCCCGACAGGAGGCTGGGTTGGTCTTTTTTCGGCAGATAGCCAGGGCGCAAGCACCGGGCATAATGAGGGTTTCGTGGGCGTCGGTGAAGTCTTGGATGATGGCAGAATTGCACCACGAAGATTGGTTCTGGTGCATTAGCAGGTTAATTGGAGCAATGGGAATGGCTTTATCAACGGAAAGAAAAACAGAAATTGTCAGGGACTTTGGAACATCTGAACAGGATACAGGTTCCCCTGAAGTGCAGGTAGCGCTACTGACTGCCAATATCGAACAGTTGCAAACGCACTTTGACCAGCACAAGCAGGACCACCATTCGCGAGTTGGTTTGCTACGAATGGTCAGTCAGCGGCGAAGGTTACTGAACTATTTGCGGAACAAGAACCTGGATAGGTACACAGCAGTTATCAAGAAACTGGGCTTGCGTCGATAGTCTGATGCGGATACGCCTGTACAGCACCAAAATGGGGAAAACTGAACGAGAAAATAACAGGAGAAGAATGTGAATCATGTAAGTAAGAAATTTAATTATGGTGGGCACGAAGTCGTACTGGAAACAGGGAAGGTGGCAAGACAGGCAAACGCATCAGTGATGGTGACCATGGCGGATACGACGGTGCTGGTCGCTGTTGTAGGGCGCAGGGAAGCCAAGTCTGGCCAGGATTTTTTACCACTTACGGTGAATTATGAAGAAAAAACTTACGCCGCTGGGAAAATCCCGGGTGGATTTTTCCGACGCGAAGGGCGGCCCTCTGAGAAGGAAACACTCACAGCAAGACTCATTGACCGACCCATCCGGCCCCTCTTTCCCAAGGGCTTCATGAATGAAGTGCAGGTGACCTGCCAGGTTGTTTCCGCGAACAAGGATATTGACCCGGATATTCCGGCGATGATCGGCGTATCGGCGGCATTGACATTGTCCGGTATTCCTTTTGCAGGTCCCATAGGAGTAGCAAGGGTCGGCTTCACGGCGGGCGGATATTTGCTGAATCCCGGCTACCAGACATTGGCAGACTCCGATCTGGATATGGTCGTCGCCGGCACAGAGTCAGCAGTGCTGATGGTTGAATCTCAAGCTAATGAATTGAAGGAAGATCAGATGCTGGGTGCTGTGTTGTTTGCACATCAGGAGATGCAGACGGTGATCGCAGCGATCAACGAACTGCGGCAAGAAGCAGGTTGTGAACCCTGGGACTGGCAGCCAAAGGCTGAAAATACGCTTCTGGCAGACAAGCTCAGTAGTCAGTTTGCTGAGGAAATTGGCATTGCCTATCGGGTCACCGAGAAGGCAGCGCGGTTAACGCGGCTGGGCGAACTGCGGAATCAGGCGATAGAGCACCTCATGAGTGATGATGTTAATAGGGACGATGTAGTTGAGCTATTCGGAAAACTGGAAAAGAAAATCGTTCGCCGGGCAATCATTGAGGGCAAACCAAGAATTGATGGTCGCGATACCCGGACCGTGAGACATATTGATGTGGAAGTTGGCATCCTAGCAAAAGCCCACGGCTCTGCGCTCTTCACCCGGGGGGAAACCCAGGCATTGGTATCAACAACGCTGGGTTCAACGCGTGATGCAGCGATTATTGATGCACTTCAGGGTACTTATAGAGATCATTTTATTTTGCATTACAACTTCCCACATTACAGTGTCGGTGAAACTGGATTTTCCGGAGGACCAAAACGTCGGGAGATTGGGCACGGTCGGCTTGCGCGTCGTGGTATAGCGGCGGTCTTGCCAAAAACGGAGGATTGGCCCTACACCACCAGGGTAGTGTCGGAAATCACCGAATCCAATGGCTCATCTTCTATGGCCTCCGTCTGCGGGGCGAGCCTTGCCTTAATGGATGCTGGCGTGCCGCTCAAAGCACCGGTTGCTGGTGTGGCGATGGGGCTGGTGCTTGACGGTGATGGCGAATTTGCCGTTTTGACGGATATCCTCGGTGATGAAGACCATCTCGGCGATATGGACTTTAAGGTGGCTGGCACATCGGCGGGCGTTACGGCGCTACAAATGGACATCAAGATTCAGGGAATCACCGAGCAGATTATGGAGACGGCACTGGCTCAGGCAAAGGAGGCACGCCTGCATATCCTCAATGAAATGAACAGGGTCATCAATCAATCCCGCGCAGAGGTGTCGCCGAATGCGCCCTCCATGACGACGCTCAAGATTGATGTTGAAAAAATCCGTGATGTGATCGGCAAGGGTGGGGCAACCATCCGGGCAATGACCGAGGCAACCGGCGCTTCAATTGATATTAACGATGACGGTACCATCACGATTTTTGGTGAAGATGTCGCCTCGCGTGATGCAGCAGTGGCACAGATAGAAGCCATCACCGCGGAAGCCGAGGCAGGCCAGGTTTATAACGGCAAGGTCGTCAAAATTGCGGATTTTGGTGCTTTCGTGAACATCATGCCGGGCAAGGATGGTCTGGTACATGTTTCACAGATTGCCAAGGAGCGGGTTGAGAAGGTGTCGGACTATCTGGAGGTTGGGCAGGAAGTGAAGGTGCTGGTCCTGGATGTTGACCGTGGTCGCATCAAACTTTCTATGAAGGAATTGCTCAAGGATGAGCAGCCCATGACGCAGGGCGAGAAATAGATATTTCTTCGCACCAGGCAAGCACCGCCAGGCTACTAGTCTCCGGTGACCGGGCTGTTTGCGATTAGTTTATCCACCACTTCAGGATCAGCCAGGGTGCTGGTGTCCCCCAGGTCATCCAGCTGGTTGCCAGCGATCTTCCTCAAGATCCGCCGCATGATTTTTCCAGATCGGGTCTTCGGTAAATCAGGTGCCCATTGCAGGATGTCTGGCTTGGCTATAGCCCCGATTTCGGTGCGTACGAGATCGTTGAGTTCATTTTTTAACGCCTCGTCGCCTTTGATGTCGTGCATCAGGGTGACGAAGGCATAGATGCCCTGACCCTTGATGTCGTGCGGATAACCGACGACGGCGGCTTCGGCGACTGCCTTGTGGAGCACCAGGGCACTTTCTACTTCCGCCGTCCCCATCCGGTGCCCGGATACATTAAGAACATCGTCAACTCGCCCAGTGATCCAGAAGTCACCATCCGCATCACGTCTGGCACCATCGCCGGTAAAGTAGTATCCCGGATAAGTTGAGTAGTAAGTATCAACGCAACGTTGATGGTCACCGAAGAGGGTGCGGATTTGCCCTGGCCAGGAACGGCTGATGGCAAGGTTGCCGACACCTGGACCTTCAATTTCCTTACCCTCAGGATCAAGCAACACCGGCTCCACACCAAAAAAGGGACGAGTGGCAGAACCGGGTTTAAGTGCTGTTGCCCCAGGTAGCGGCGTGATCATGATGCCGCCTGTCTCAGTCTGCCACCAGGTATCAACAATGGGTGCCCGGGCTTCACCGACCACCTGGTAATACCATTCCCAGGCTTCAGGGTTAATCGGTTCACCTACGCTACCAAGAAGACGCAGCGACTTGCGGGAAGTGGAGTTGACAAACTCATCACCCATCCCCATCAAGGCACGAATAGCGGTTGGTGCCGTGTAAAAGATATTAACCTGATGTTTATCGACAATCTGCCAGCAACGCGATGGCGTCGGGTAGGTGGGCACGCCTTCAAATATCAGGGTGATGGCACCATTCGCCAGGGGTCCATAGACGATATATGAATGCCCCGTGACCCAGCCGACATCCGCCGTGCACCAGTAAACATCGCCATCCTGATAGTCAAATACATACTTGTGTGTCATTGAAACATAGAGCAAATAACCCCCGGTCGTGTGCAAAACTCCCTTTGGCTTGCCGGTGGAACCAGAGGTGTAAAGGATGAACAGCGGGTCTTCACTGTCCATTGGCACTGCTTCACATTCTGCAGACATCTGACTGATTGCCTCCTGGTACCAGATATCACGGCCTTCTTGCCAGTTGACTGGCGTGTTGCTTCTTCGCACCACGATCACTGTTGTAACATCTGGACAGGCAGCAAGGGCTTGATCCGTGTTTGCTTTCAAGGGGATGGGCTTGCCTCCTCGCAGACCTGCATCAGCGGTAATCACCGCTCGGCAGTCAGCGTCAAGAATGCGGTCCCGTAATGCCTGGGGAGAGAAGCCGCCAAACACGACGGAATGTATAGCACCAATACGGGCGCAAGCCAGCATCGCATAGACGGCTTCGGGAATCATCGGCATATAGATGCAGACCCGGTCTCCCTTGCCCAGACCCCGGTCAAGTAGCAGATTAGCCAGGCGGCACACCTCGCCATGCAGTTCCCGGTAGGTGACCTTTAGCCCATCACCAGGCTCATCCCCTTCCCAGATGATTGCTGTCTCGTCTCCTCGCAGTTCCAGATGGCGGTCAACGCAGTTGTAACAGGCGTTCAATTTGCCATCAATAAACCACCTTGCCTCACCCTTGTGGAAATCCGATTCCGTTACCTTGCTCCAGGGTTTGAACCAGGTGAGAAACTCGTCTGCCTTTTGGGACCAAAATTCTTCCGACCGATTGATTGAAGCTTCGTACATTGCACGGTATTGATTGTCGCGGATATGGGCATGATTCCGGATTTCTTTTTTTACCGGATAGACCTTGTGTTCAGGCATGGCTCTTCCCTCCCTTTTGTAACCAGCATTGTTAGTGAAGCCTGTTCAGAAATCAGGATACTGTTCCAGATCTAGCCTGGTTCATCCTTGGTTTCTTTCGGTGTCTGATACGATGCTATTTCTTGTTGATAGATTCTTTCATGGTCTGCCGGGTTGCTTCATCCGCCTCTTGATACCTGGTCCACCATGCACCCAGACCTGCGGTCTTTTCCCCCGCTTCTTCTCTGAGTATCAGGAAGTCGTATGCAGCGCGAAAACGTTTGTGCTCCAGTAGGATATCTGTTTTTTTGCCTCTTCTTTTCGGCAACCGAAATTGCAGGAACCAGATGTCCCGCATAGGTCCAGAAAAACGTCTTGGTATTGATGTAAACAGAAGCTGTTTGGAAATGACATTGGTTGCTGCTTCATGGGACGCATTGATCAGGGCGACACCTGCTGCTTCAAGGCGCTGTTTTTCAATGATAAAGGGCTGCCACAAGATCGCAGCATAAATGAAGGCCGGTGTCGTCGGTAATGTATTGGCGATACGCTTGTCGGTACTGGAAAGTACCAACCTGATTAGTTGTTTTGCGCTTGAATTCTCCATCGCCCGTTTGGAATCCGGGAAGAGCCGACCGTAGATATCGTGGTCCAACAATGCCTCAAAAGATTGAAGACCATAGCCAAACATGAACAGCTTTAACACCTCTTCAAACAGCCGGGCGGGTGCAACATCCTGAATGAGGAAGCTCAGAGACCTGATAGCACGGGCAGCAGATTCTTCTATCATGAACCCGAGTTTTGCCTGGAATCTAATGGCACGCAACATTCTGACCGGATCTTCCCTGAAGCGATCATCCGGGGAGCCGATGGTCCGAATAATTTGTTTTTGTATGTCGGTGGCACCATCGGTCAGATCAATTAATTCTTTGGTGCCAGGCTGGTAGTAGATAGCGTTCATTGCGAAGTCCCGGCGAAAGACATCTTCTTCAAAAGTACCGTAGATGTTGTCCGACAGCGTCATTCCGGATTCGGAATGATTTGCTTCGTACTGCTCTTCGTGTGGTCCCCGGAAGGTTGTGACCTCCACGATTTCTCTGCCGAAACGCACATGTACAATGCGGAATCGTCTGCCGATGATCCTTGAATTTCGAAAGAGATTCCGAACATCATTTGGGTGAGCGTTGGTCGCCACATCAAAATCTTTTGGAGATCTGCTCAGCAGGATGTCTCTAATGCAGCCGCCCACCAGATAAGCCTGGAAGCCACTCTCGCTAAGCCGGTTCACGACCTTCAGGGCATGAGTACTTATTTTGTGAGATCTCTCCACAATCAACCGGGTAGATTTTTGCATCCTGGACAGTAGTGTGACCTCTATTTTATTTGTTTGGTATTGAAGAAATAAGCAGGAGAGCTAGTGTCGAGATTTTAGCAGACTAGCACCATGATTGAGCTGAGTTGTTTAGATGAGTGGCGGCTCTTGCTATGGGGTAATGTCTGTTTCAGCCGAGTCATCATGTCAATGTCCATGATGCTCTAATAAAATAGCCGCCCATACTTTTTGTGCGGAATAAGCGGTGCAGACAAATCTGCCCGCGGTAGTGTCTAACCGTGAATTTGCCGTTCCTTGATTTCGGCGAGTGTCTTGCAGTCTATACATAACGTGGCAGTTGGTCTCGCTTCCAGGCGTTGTATTCCGATCTTTACGCCGCAAGACTCGCAGTAGCCGTAGTCATCCAGATCAAGTAGATCCAGGGTGGAGTCGATTTTACGAATCAGTTTCCGCTCCCGGTCCCGGGTTTTCAACTCCATGTTGAATTCTTCCTCATAACTTGCCCTGTCTGCCGGATCCGGGGCGTTGCCGGTTTCGCCCTGCATATGATTAACCGTCCGGTCAACCTCTTCCATAAGTTGACGTTTCCAAGCCTGAAGTATTGTCCGGAAATGGTTTTTTTGCCCCTCGCTCATGTATGTCTCTTTCCGTTTGGGCTTATAGGGAGTGAACTCAAATTTAGGGGTATCGTGGCTTTGGCCTGGCTGCTTATTTGCGATCTTACGGGGTGCTGATTTTTTTACAGATTTTCGCCTGGAGATTTTTACTGAGGATTTTGTTTTAACCCTTGTTTTGGTCTTGGCTTTTGCTTTTGTTCTGACTTTAGCTTTGGTCTTGGTTTTAGCTTTTGCTTTTGTTCTGACTCTGGCTTTGGTCTTGGTCTTTGCTTTTGTCCTGACTTTGGCTTTGGTTTTAGCTTTTGCGCTTGCTTTGACTCTGGCTTTGACTTTGGTCTTGGTCTTGGTCTTGGTTTTAGTTTTTGCGCTTGCTCTGACTTTGGTCTTGGCTTTGGTCCTTGTCTTGCTTTTTGTTTTGACTTTTGTTTTAGCTTTGATCTTGGTCTTGGCATTTGTCCTGGCTTTAGCCTTCGCTTTGGACTTCACCTTTTTGTTTTTCGTTGCCATTGGTTCATCCTGGCTTTCGCTTAAAAATTACACTCAAAAATGAAGCGCACACTTTACCAGAAGATTTGGAATTCGCCAACATGCTTGTCACAATAGCCTGTTCATCTGCAAGTTTGTGTTCTCAAATATGGGATAATGAGCAGTCAACAGCCAGGGGTACCCTTGCTACCGCTACTATCCTAGAAGAGCATCGGGGAAGACTGGCACCGATGCCCAGTTGGACTCGGCTAATAATCTCATGGACGCTTGCACGAACAAAAGACTTAGGGGGTTGATTCTCACCCGCCAGTGGCAGGAGAGGTCCAGAGGGCAGTCCCTGATCTTCTGGCTGGCAAGTGAATCCGGTCCGGTGCGGGTTGAAATAACCGACCAGGAATCTGTTTTCTTTATTGCTGATGAGCACCTGGAGCATGCACGAATCCTGCTGGATGGCCAGATAAGCTGGCGTCATGCGGCGATTGACCTAAGATGCTTTGCGGACTCATCCCAACTTGCAATCGCCTGTTATTTTCAGTCCTGGCGGGATACCGGACTTGCCCGGTCAATACTTCAGGAGCGCAGGATAGAGTGCTTTGAGGCGGATGTGCGGCCTACCGACCGTTATTTGATGGAGCGGTTTATTCAGGGAACACTCACGATCAAGGGTCCCGTCACCAGGGAAAAGGGATACCTCAGCTTTATCAATCCCCAACTGAAGAAGGATGACTTTGCGCCAGCCCTCAGGGTGGCTTCACTTGATATTGAAACCTCCATGACTCGAAAGATTGTGCTCAGTATTGCGGTGCACGGGGTTGAATTTGGTTCTGACATCTCTTCTGAACGGACGACTTCTGAAACGCCTTCTGAAGCGAGCTTCAACAAGGTGTTTATGCTGGGTGAGGGGATAGCGGATGCCGCTGAATATCTGGAATTTGCGGCAACTGAGCAGGCACTTCTCACAAGCTTTCGTGCCTGGTTTACGGCACTTGACCCTGATGTTGTTATTGGCTGGAATCTGGTTGGATTTGATCTGAGGTATCTGCAAGACCGATGTGATTACCATGGCATTGACTTGCGACTAGGACGAGGCGATTCAACGATCAGTTGGCGGCGTGTCCAGCGATCAAGAGAGCATTTCTATGCGGTGGTGCCGGGGCGTGTCATGTTGGATGGCATTGAGCTGCTTCGGACCGCGACTTTTCGGTTTGAAAGTTTTTCCCTGGAACATGTTGCTCGGGAACTGCTGGGACGGGGCAAACTGGTGCATGATGTTGATGCCAGGGCTCTGGAAATTGAAACCATGTTCAGGGAAGACAAGGTAGCCCTTGCCAGGTACAACCTTGAGGACTGTGTCCTGGTGAGGGAAATCTTTGAACATACGGGGTTGATTGAATTTGCAGTGCAGCGATCCCGTCTGACGGGGCTGGAAATGGACCGCCAGGGTGGCTCGGTGGCGGCATTTGATTTCCTGTACCTGCCGCGCCTGCACAGAGAAGGGCGGGTTGCCCCTCTGGTGGCGGTGCCTGCGGAATCTGCTTTTGTGAAGGCAGCTCTTGTGGAGGACAGCAATACCAGGGTTAGCACCCCGGGCGGCTATGTGCTGGAGTCCAGTCCCGGCATTTATAAAGATGTTCTTGTCCTGGATTTCAAGAGTCTGTATCCCAGCATAATTATGACCTTTCAGGTTGATCCCCTGGCAATGGTGTCCCCAGAAGAAAACAGGATCCCGGGATTCGCGGGTGCCAGTTTTGCAAAAAACCACGCCATCCTGCCGGGCATTATTAAAGAGCTTTGGGCGGCGCGTGATGCGGCAAGGAAACAAGGTTTCACGGCAGTATCCCAAGCCATCAAAATTATTATGAATTCGTTTTATGGTGTCCTGGGGACATCTGGATGTCGGTTTTTTGATCCACGGCTTGTCAGTTCCATCACCTTGCGCGGGCATGAAATTCTCCAGACTACACGAGACTTAATTGAGGCAAAGGGATTCCCGGTCATCTATGGAGATACGGATTCGGTCTTTGTGTTAATGGAAAATCCGCCAGCAGGTGTGAAAGAAACTGGCAATGATCTGGTGGCATATCTGAATCACTGGTGGCGCGATCAACTGGCGAAATCCTACGGCATTGACAGTCACCTGGAGATTGAATTTGAAACGCATTTTACGAGATTCCTGATGCCGCGAATTAGAGGTTCTGAGAGAGGTAGCAAGAAACGTTACGCTGGATTGGTGGTATCAGATGCGGGCACACCAGAGATTGTCTTTAAGGGCCTGGAAAGTGTCCGAAGTGACTGGACGCCCTTGGCGCGCGAATTTCAGCGGGAACTTTGCCGACGATGTTTCCTTGATGAACCTGTTGAGGACTATATCAAGGAGGTGGTGGCTTCGGTCACCGAGGGGAAGGCTGACGACAAACTTGTCCTGCGGAAACGGCTAAGGCGCAAACTTGCCGACTACACCAAAAACGTCCCGCCTCATGTAAAGGCGGCAAGACTTGCTGATGCGGCGCGTACTGAGAGCGGACTGGCACCCATATATCAATACGGTGGTTGGATAGAATATGTGATGACTCTGGCGGGACCGGAGCCTGTCAAGTACAGGACTTCATTGCTTGATTATGATTTCTATATCACCCGTCAACTTGCTCCCGTCGCCGACGCGATTTTGGGATTTAGACAAACATCGCTCGCCGCGATAATGGACCGGCAACCAGAGCTGTTTTAATGGCTCATTTCCATGAATTTTTTTAATGCTCTGGGCAGTCGCTCCTGGGAGCTGAACACTGGAGGACACATGTATGCTTGTGACAACTAATAGGCCTGGGAGGACATGGAATTGCGACCTGTCTCTGCCCCGCTACTGATCTGGATACTGGCACTGCTACTGCCAGCAGTCCTGCTGCTGTCCATGACGCTGGGCACGGTAGATATTTCTGTGGCAGAGGCACTGGAAGCGACTGCCAATGCGCTGCTGGGCAATGCAGTTCCGGAGCAGATTTATACCATCCTCTTTGATATACGTTTGTCGCGCATCCTGCTGGCGATTTTTATTGGTGCCATGCTTGCCAGCACCGGCGCAGTGATGCAGGGTTTGTTTCGCAATCCCCTGGCAGATCCTTCATTGATAGGTGTTTCTGGTGGCGCCTCGGTGGGTGCCAGTGTAATGATTGTGATGGCTGCCGGCCTGATTGAAACAGGTTTGCTGGTGGGTTTGTCTCTGGTGGCTATGGGTGCGTTTGCTGGCGGCTTAGCGGCGACCCTGCTGGTTTACCGATTGGCAACCTCAGGTATAGGCACATCGGTTACCACCATGCTGTTGGTGGGTATCGCCATTGGTGCCTTGGCGGGCGCCTTAAACAGTTTGCTCGGCTATTTTTCTGACAACGATATGTTGCGACAAATTAGCCTCTGGCAAATGGGTAATCTAAGCGGTGCCAATTGGACCAAAGTCGCCATTATGGCGCTCGTGGCAGGTTCACTTCTCGTCCTCTTCCCGCGTGATAGCGAAGCACTCAATGCCCTGCTACTGGGGGAGTCCGAGGCGCGACATCTGGGTATTGATGTGCAGCGAGTGAAGCGACGGCTCATCATGCTGACTGCTTTGGGGGTCAGTGTGTCGGTGGCCTTGGCTGGTATGGTTGGTTTTGTTGGTCTGATCATCCCCCATCTGGTACGGCTGGTGATTGGTCCCGATCATCGCTGGCTCATTCCTTCTTCTGCGTTGGCCGGTGCCATCCTGCTACTTGTTGCAGACAGTTTGGCACGAGTCCTGGTCATTCCCGCCGAGTTGCCCACCGGCATATTGACCGCCTTGCTCGGCGCACCATTTTTTATCGCCTTGCTGTTACAGCAGCGCAGGAAGGTGTAGGAAATGACCATCCTGACGGACAATGTATCTCTGCGTTTGTCAGGCTTTGATCTGTTGCGTAGCGTTAGCATACAGCTTGACCTAGGCAAGGTTAGTGTGATCTTGGGTCCCAATGGTGCTGGTAAATCCAGCCTGCTAGGCGTCCTGACGGGGGAGCGCTCTCCCTCAAAAGGCAATGTCGTCTTGCACGGTCGTGAGTTGCATCAATGGTCATTGCAACAAAAGGCGCAAATGCTTGCGGTGTTACCACAACACACCCTGCTTAATTTTCCCTTTACCGCCGATGAGGTAGTTGGTCTTGGACGCATTCCTCATCAGACCGGTAGGCGCAGAGATGCTGAGATTATTGCCGAAGCCTTGGAGTGGGTGGATGCCCGATACTTGCAAAAACGTTTTTATACCCAGATGTCTGGCGGGGAAAAACAGCATGTTCAGTTAGCACGGGTCCTGGCACAAATTTGGGAGCCTTGTGATCTGGGCGGGCGATTCTTGGTGCTTGATGAACCGACAGCGGCTTTTGATCTCTCCCATCAGAAACTGACACTGGATATCGTGC
Organism: Gammaproteobacteria bacterium UBA6724; assembly: GCA_002454165.1. Classification (GTDB taxonomy): domain Bacteria; phylum Pseudomonadota; class Gammaproteobacteria; order Pseudomonadales; family Azotimanducaceae; genus UBA9659. Next base: position 30,158 of record DKIG01000040.1, on the reverse strand, counting down.
GGCAACTGGCAAGTACCGGTGTGGGCATCATCATGGTGTTGCACGACCTTAATCTGGCGGCGCAATGCGCTGATAATCTGGTGGTGTTTGATGGCGGCCTTGTCGTCTCTCAGGGTAGCCCTGAAGAGGTACTGACGGAGCAATTGATTGATAGAGTTTTCGGTGTGAAATCCATGGTTGTTCCGCATCCGGTGACTAACAGACCCCTGGTGATTACCTGATGAAATGGAAGATGGTGCGTGTCATCGCGTTTGTCACGGTGCTGTTTTGTTCAGGGTCAATCATTGCCAGTGTGACGGTGCGCGATGATCTCAATAATCTCATTGAACTGGCTGGTCCGGCAGAACGCATCGTCAGCCTTGCGCCAGACATCACCGAGGTATTGTTTCATATTGGTGCTGGCGCAGGACTTGTTGGAGTTGACGAATACAGCGACTATCCTCCCGAGGCAAAACAGATTATTCGTGTCAACAATCATGCGGCAGCCAACTATGAACTAATCCTGGCATTGCAACCGGATTTGGTTATTGCCTGGCATTCTGGCAATGGCGATAAAATGATTAGCCGTATTCGCGAGTTGGGTATGCCGATATTTGTGGTAGAAGTCCGTAAGATGGACGATATTCCCAGTCTTTACCGCCGTTTTGGCGAGTTGGTTGGCAATCAAAAACAAGCTGAGACAATATCTACGGAATTTGTTCAGCGTCTGGAAGGGTTGCGTGCCCTGTACAGCACCAGACCTCAGGTGAAAACCTTCTATCAGATATGGCACGAACCTTTGATTACCCTGAATGCTGAACATATAGTGAGCGATGTGATTAGGCTTTGTGGTGGCATCAACATATTTGCGGATGCCATTCCGCTGGTTCCCTATGTCAATATGGAATCAATTGTGGCGGCGGATCCGCAGGTAATTATTGTCGGTAGCAGTGAAGAGAAGATGCCTCACTGGCTGGATACCTGGCAACAGTGGGAGGGTATCTCGGCGGTCATCAATGAGCAGATTTATCTTGTACCGGCAGATCTAATGCAACGCCGTTCAATGCGAATTCTTGACGGGGCTGAACTTCTGTGCGGTCATCTGGAGCAAGCCAGACAATTACTTCACCCTGAGCGGAGGGATTGAGGGCGGTTAGCGGCTAGTTTTCGTTGTCGCGATGCTACCCGGACATGCTTGCCACTACTCGTCACTGTCCCCAGCCTGTTGTACTCTATGCACTTTATGCAAGAAGCCATATAAGAACTATGAAAAGTATAAGGAACTACCCTGCGGAGATAAAAATGGACGATTCACCTGCAAATTTCAAGCGTACCAAAATCGTGAAAACTCTCAGCAAAGTCAGTCTGCGGCACCTTGCCATTTTATTTTTGAGCCTGTCTGTTATCAATGTTGCTGAGGCGCAGAAGGTGCTAGAAGAAATCATCGTCACTGCTCAGAAACGGGAGCAAAGCCTGCAGGATGTACCTGCTTCCGTATCCGTTATTTCGGGCGGATCCATGCAGGACTTTATTGGTGGCGGTGAAAATATCCGCGCTATGGCGGGTAGAGTACCTAGTTTGCAAATTGAATCATCTAATGGTCGCCAGTCTCCGCGGTTTTATATCAGGGGCCTGGGTAACACCGATTTTGATGTTAATGCCAGCCAGCCAGTTTCATTGGTTTTGGATGAGGTGGCACTTGAAAACCCGGTGTTGAAAAGCCTGCCAATGTTCGATCTGGAGCGCATTGAAGTATTAAAAGGTCCTCAGGGCACCCTGTTCGGGCGCAACACCCCGGCGGGTATTGTCAAGATTGATACAGTCATGCCTTCCGATGCAACGGAAGGCTATCTCAATCTGGGATATGGCAGCCGTAATACCCAGTCCTATGAGGGTGCCGTCGGTGGCGGGTTGGCTGAGGGCATCGCCGTTAGATTGTCATTGAAATACCTTGAACGCGATCCGTGGATTGACAACAGTGTAAACGGTAGCGGTGATGATTTTGGGGGCTTTAACGAGTTTGCCTATCGCTTGCAGTTCCTCTTTGATCTCACTGATTCCCTCACGGCGCTGGCAAAATTGCACGGCTTTCGTCAGAAGGGCGATCAACCACAAATATTTTATGCCAATGCGTTGACGCAGGGGAAAAGGGGTACCAGGTCAGGATTTGACGAAGAAGTTGCTTCCCATGATGGCAGTGCCGAGTTTGAGCTGAGACATGTTGGTGGCAGTCTTCATCTGGATTGGGCAACCTCAGGCGGTTTAGCCATTACCTCAATTACCGGCTACGACAGGGCCGAAAACTTTAGCCGCGCCGATGTAGATGGTGGCTTGATAGGTGGTGCTGAAGTCATTGGTACGCTGGGCAGACAGGCATTTTTTAATGTTGAGTCTGGCGATGGCTTGGATGATCACTACCAATTTAGCCAAGAGTTCAGAATGGTAGGCGAGAGTGGCTCGCTTTTATACCATCTAGGCTTATTTTATTTTGACGAAGATATAGATGTGGTCAGCAAGAACTTTGATTCAGCGACAACCCTGCCAAGTTCGGAGGATATTGCCAGTCAGCGAACCACCTCTGCTGCCATCTTCGGCCAGGTTGAATACGCCATAAGCCCGGTCTTGTCTTTAACTGCCGGGCTACGCTATACAGACGATGACAAGAAACTGAAAACCATTCCTGGTCCAGGATCCACGGCTTTTAATGATGTTATCAAGGCAGACGACAGTTATGTCAACTGGGATCTGGGACTAAATTACTACATCAATGATGATTGGAGTGTTTACGGGCGTGCTGGAACGGCTTCCAGGGGACCCGTCACCATAGGGCGTTTTGGTTTTACCAGTTCGGCTGATACCGAGACTCTGACTTCTATTGAAATGGGTTTCAAAGCTGACCTCCTGGACGGCAGAGCCAGATGGAATGCTGCTGTTTACACCTATGAGATTGAGGATCAGCAGTTAACGGCGACCGGTGGCACACAGAACCTGAACCGGCTCTTGAACGCGGACCGTACTGAAGGTAGAGGCTTTGAGACAGATTTGGAATTTTTGGTCACCGAAAATCTGCGTCTCAGCACCAATCTGAGCTATAACGCCACAGAAATTAAAGACAAGAACCTTCGGGCTGAACAATGCGGTGCGACACCGGGTTGCACAGGGTTGGATCCTGTTGTGGGGATTTTTGATGGACCCTTCGGTCCCGTGACAAGCGTTTCGGTTGATGGCAACGACTTACCTCGCTCCCCCGAATGGCTATTTAATGTCTCTTTGCGCTACACCTTTTATCTGCCAACAGGTCAGGTTTACTTCAACACCGACTGGAACTATCGAAGTGAATCTAATATTTTCCTTTATGAGGCTGTTGAGTTCGTGGCGGAGCAACGTTGGCTCGGTGGTATGAGGATGGGTTATAAAAATGAATCTGGGAAATTGGATATCGCGCTCGTCGGTCGGAATATCACCGATAAGGTTGTCGTTGATGGCGCACTGGACTTCCTTAACTTGACCGCCTTTGTTAATGAACCTGCTTTCTGGGGGTTGGAAGTTGGTTATCGCTATTAGCGGGATGCTTCACTGGCATCATGTAACCTGCGCAGATGCGTGGCATGGGAACTCTTCTTAATCAACAGATACAAGGCAAGGTCCACCATGAACCGATATTCCAAATTGATGCTCACCCCATGCTTAATGCTGTTGCTCTCGTTGCATGGGACCCTCGCCTCGGCGGGTCCGGCTGAGTCCTACTTCAATCATGTAAAAGACGATCCGCTCTTACTGAGACACTTCCTCTATCAATTCCCTAAGGGCGGCGACTTGCATAGTCACCTGGACGGTGCGATTTATGCGGAGAACTATATCGCTTGGGCGGCTACCGATGGCAAATGTATTGACTTATCCAGTTTCATTATAGATTTACCTCCCTGTGACGCGTCGGCAGGGCGTCCGAGAGTGGCAGATATCCAGTTTGATCCCGGGATAATAAATTCAATAATCAACGCTTTTTCAATTCGGAACTATGAGTTTGGTCCGCTGTCCAGCCACGATCAGTTTTTCGCCACTTTTCAGCGTTACATAGTGGCAAGCCATGGCCGGCAAGGCAGTATGCTTGCTGAAGTCACCGAACGGGCAGCCAGACAAAAGGTTCTGTATCTGGAGATTATGCAATCCTATGGTATGGATATTGCTCGCAACCTGGCTGTCAAAAATGAAAAATTTAACGGCAACACTTCCCTTGCTGAGCTGGCAAAGTTGGATGCGGTTGAGACGTTGGTTACTGACACCCTGGTTTTTACTGACCAGGTTGAACAGCAATGGCAGGATGAGTTGGGATGTAAGAATGCTCCCGACATTCCTGGATGTGCTGTTGAGGTGCGTTATCTTGCTCAGGTGATTCGAACCTTTCCCAGAGACCAGGTACTCGCTCAGACCCTCTTGGCTTTCAAACTTATTGAGCAGGACCCTCGTTATGTAGGTTTGAATTTTGTCGCGCCAGAGGACGCTTCAATAACACTCAGGGATCATAGGGTGCAGATGCAGATTATTCGGGATCTTGCGGCACACTTCCCTGGTAGCAGTAACAAGATTTCCCTGCACGCAGGGGAACTGGCATTGCCTCTGGTGCCCCCCTGGGAATTACGCCACCATATTGGCGAAGCGGTACATATCGCTGGCGCGCGCCGCATAGGTCACGGGGTGGATGTGATTCATGAAGATGATGCCATGGAGCTACTTGAATATATGGCGCAACAACGGATTCTGGTGGAGATAAACCTTACTAGTAACGCCTTGATTCTGGGTGTTGAGGGGGCTGAACATCCCTTCGAACTCTACCGCTCCAAAGGTGTTCCTCTGGCTTTATCTACAGATGACGAAGGGGTGAGCAGAATTGACCTGACTCATGAATATGTGCGCGCCACACAAACCTATGATTTGAGTTACGTTTACCTGAAGGAGCTATCGCGTAACGCCCTGGCTTACAGTTTTTTGCCAGGCGCCGATCTTTTTATGGATATTCCCAGGGCTGAGAAGGTAAAAGACTGTGCCCAGGACAGGGTTAGACGCAAACTGTCAAACAGCTGTCAGAAATTTTTAGCCAGTAGCGAGAAGGCGCGTTTGCAGTGGCAATTGGAAGAAGACTTTAATCTATTTGAAGCCAAGTACGATTAGCAGCATGCTCAGCATCAATAAGACAAGTGACGGAAATCAATTACCTGGCTATTACCAAAAAGGATAAGGATGGGTTCCATTCACATCAACGCTGACGCCGGCGCATTTGCCGATAGAGTTTTGTTTCCGGGGGATCCTCTGCGAGCAAAATATATCGCTGAGAAGTTTTTCGACCAGGCAAAACTGGTAACGGATGTGCGTAATATTCTGGGTTATACCGGTGAATATAAGGGTAATTCTATTTCCGTGATGGGCAGTGGCATGGGCATTCCTTCGGCTTCTATTTATGTCAAAGAACTGATTACCGACTATGGTGTCAAGGAGCTCCTTCGAATTGGTAGCTGTGGTGCGGTGAGCAAAAATGTGCAACTCAGGGATCTTGTCATTGGTATGGGCGCCTCAACGGATTCCAATGTGAATCGTATTCGCTTTGGCGGCTATGATTATGCCGCCATCGCTGATTTTGGTTTGCTGGAGAAGGCAGTAGCTGCAGCCAGGGCAATGAATCTGGCAGTCAAGGTAGGCAATGTTTTTACATCCGACCTCTTCTACACTCCAGACCTCGCTTCCTTTGACCTGATGGAACAATACGGCATTCTGGGCGTAGATATGGAAACAGCAGGTGTGTACAGCACCGCCGCTGAATACGGTGCCAAAGCACTGGCAATATATACCGTCACCGATCATATCCGCACTGGCGGGGCACTCTCCTCGGAAGACCGCCAGTTATCCTTGGATGAAATGATCACCCTGGCACTGCGCACTCTGACGCCCTGATAGACGGCTGCCTGTCTGTGAACGCCGAGGTACGATACTGGTTAGCCAGGGACCCTGACCCGAAAACCAGAGCGGAACTGCAAGCCCTGATAGATGCGTCCAACCAAGAGGAGTTATCGCGACGTTTCTCTGCTCGGTTGAAATTTGGTACCGCTGGACTGCGGGGCTTGGTTGGAGCGGGGCCCGGGATGATGAACCGGCTGGTTATTCAAGAGACTTCCGCCGGACTTGGCGACTATCTCTTGCGCACAGTCCCTAACACTGCTAAGCGGGGAATCCTTGTGGCTTATGATGGCCGACTTGATTCTCAGGAATTTGCCAGGGACGCGGCTTGTGTTTTTGCCGCACTGGGGATTATCACCTACCTCACGCCAGATGTTGCCGCTACGCCCCTGGCTGCCTTTGGCGTCCTTGAACTCGGGACGGCGGCGGGTGTCGTCGTTACGGCAAGCCATAATCCTCCAGAGTACAACGGCTATAAAGTCTATTGGGAAAATGGCGCGCAAATCATCCCGCCTCGGGATGATGACATTGCCGCCGCCATTGATCTGGCTGCGGCGCGGGACATCCCTTGGATTGATTTTGATGAGGCAAAGGCAAGGGGGAAAATTGTGCTCCTCGGTACAGCCTTTTATCGCCATTATATTGATGCCATAGGTGCCAACCCTCTTTACGCCGCCGATGACAACAACAGGTCTATCAGTATCGCTTACACTGCTATGCACGGCGTCGGCGCGGAGATAGCAGAGACCCTGTTGCAAGAAGCAGGGTTTGAATCTCTGTACAGCGTGGCTTCTCAGCGGGAACCCGATGGCAACTTCCCCACCGTCAAATTTCCAAATCCTGAAGAGCCCGGCGCGATGGACGAGGTGGTGGCGCTGGCGCAGACACAAGAGGCGACTTTGGCTTGTGCCAACGACCCGGATGCTGACCGCCTGGCGGTGGCGGTAAGGACTGAATCGGGCGACTATCAAATGCTCACGGGTGATATGTTGGGTGTGTTACTGGCCGACTACCTGCTGGAAAAAGATCGAGATTTTGTTCCTATCGTTTGTACAACACTTGTTTCTTCCAGCATGTTGGAGAGCATAGCCAGGACCGCAGCCGCTGACTATTACACCACCCTGACCGGCTTTAAGTGGTTAGCAAATGTCGCCCTGGCGCATGAGGACCAGAGCCATAGATTTCTGTTCGCCTATGAGGAAGCGCTGGGCTATGCGGTGGGACCTCAGGTACGGGACAAGGACGGATTGTCTGCCTGCTTAGCCGTTGCGCAAATGACGGAAGCGCTTGCCCGGGAAGGCAAAACGGTGCTGGAGCAACTTGAATCCCTCTATCGCCGTTACGGCATTTATCTCACCGGACAGCGAAGTATTGCTTTTCTGTCTGGTACCAGGTCCATAGGCGACCTGTTGCGACAAGCACCGCCCGAACAAATAGGGGGTGTTCCGGTGGTCATGGTTGATGATCTCAGTAACGGCACTCGTCAACACCTGGATGGCAAACAGGAACCGCTCGACTTCCCGCTCAGCGATGTGCTGATTTATCGCCTTGAAAATAAATCCAGAGTCATAGTCCGACCCTCGGGTACCGAACCCAAAGTTAAATGCTATTACGAAGTGGTGGAGCCAATCTCAGATGATGAAGATTTCACTGGTGCTATGCAGCGTGCTGAATCAGCGCTGACTAAATTGATCGGTGCACATCAAACTGCGATAAAACCACTGCTTGACGGGGTCTGAAATTGAATAACATAGAAATTAATCAGGAGTGATTGAACAAATGTCGGATAAACAGTATGCAAGACCCCTTCTCATCAGAACAAATCAGCCTTCTATTGAACTTGAACGCGTACCTGTTTCTGGTGAAGGTTCCAATTATGACGAGAATTTCATTCAGAAGATTGCCTTTGAGCATCCCGATTGTCTTCCGGTTACAGAAATTGACCGCACTTATGAAGACCTGATTCCAGTTTGCATGGAGCTAAGTACAGATGCCGGTCCTCTTGATATTCTATATGTCACACCAAAAGGACGACTAGTTATTGTTGAAACAAAACTCTGGCGGAACCCTGCTTAGCGATCTCAGATTAGATGACCCATCACAACCTCTGCCGAGGAGTGTGTAGATCAATGACCGACTTTTTCGCCGAGGAAAGTCAAACCGAAATAAGAGAGTTTTTTGCGATAACATCAATCGATTTGTCAATAGGTTCCGACCCAGGATTAGTCGTATTGTCGACGCAACATGAGTAGGGACCTTGGGATTCTGGCAATCATCTGTCCATAAAAACCTTGATTGCCCTCAGATAATTTTCGCTACACTCTACATCCATTGCAGAACCTATCTCGCGGCAGCGAGGAATCACGAGCAAGAGGTGAATGATGGCAATAGAAGTCATTGACAAGGGACTGGATTTTTCAGAGTCGCATGCAAGGATGCAGTGGTATGTTGATGAAGAGATCATCCCTTGCTGCAACACGCTTGTCATGCAAGGTACGGATGTCGTGGATTTGAGTTTTCATGGGCCCATAGATCACGAGACCAACCGCCCGCTCAGGGAAGACACTATATTTAGAATGCACTCCTGCACCAAGATAGTGACTTCCATCGCAGCAATGATGTTGTACGAAGAAGGCAAATTTGCCCTTGATGATACGCTTGAAACATATCTGCCTGAATTTGGCAATATGCAAGTGCTGAAGGCGGACGCAGCAGGTATTGATGATGTTGAGCCAGCGACAGATTCCATCAGAATCAATCAGATTCTGAGTCATACAGCGGGTTTGTCTTATGGATTTATTGAACCGGAATCCATCATTGACAAGGCATATATGGCAGCCAACACCAATCCTTTTGCCGCCGGTTTCAACATGACGCTGGCGAGCCTTTGTGCTGCTCTCGGCGAACTACCTTTGGCTTTCCAGCCGGACAGCTTCTGGCGTTATAGTTTCGCAACGGATGTGACTGCCCGGCTGATTGAAGTGCTGTCCGGGCAGGGCTTTGATACCTTCCTTAAAGAACGTATCTTCAAGCCCTTGAAGATGGTGGATACGGACTTCTATGTTCCCAAGGACAAGCAGCATAGGTTTACCACCATGTATGCCCCCAGGAACCCGCTCGCTCCCATGTCCAGCGGGTACAGCATCTCGGATGACCCCCGTGAAGGCACCTATTCCAGACCAGTCACCTTCCTGTCCGGGGGTGGTGGTTTGACATCAACCCTGGTGGATTATCTGGCACTAGTGAGAATGATTGTCAGCGGCGGGTCATATCTGGGGCGGCAACTTATCAAACCGGAAACACTGGCGACAATGCGAACCAACCAATGCCCTGCTGGCGTTCATGTCAACTTCCCCTTCTGGGATATGGCGGGGACAGATTTTGGACTAGGCTTCGCGCTCAAGGTAAGGCCGGGGAAGGGTGAGCCTGATACCGCGGTTGATGAATATCATTGGGGTGGCATGGCAGGCACGCATCTTTGGATGTCTCCCCGCGCCAACCTCGCGGGCATTTGCATGACGCAGAACATGCCCGCCTTCTGGCATCCGTTTAGCCATGAATTCAAACGTTTCGCATATTTAATTGCGGGCTGATAATTCAGCAAGGACTGGGCATCAACTGATAGTCCAAACATAAAACGAGATGGCATGATGCGCCTTGCCATCTGGTCCTGGATTCTTCTTGTTTAACATCGCACACCTGGTTGGTATTGGTGGTATGATTCAACCCGTGGGTGTTCTTTGATAACCATTCGGTCAATAAATCCGCTAATTATGAGTACCGATATCAGCACAATCTAATGTCCCATTCCGTCAACATGGGTAGCCAAACGAGAGGCGTTTCACCTGGTGTTGAGCAGCGCAAATCATCTGAGTCCAGGAAAAAAATAGACGATAAAACATGTCGTCTTATAAACGCTGACTGCATCACGGGATTGAAAGATCTGCCCGCGGACTCAATTCATTTTGTCGCCACCGACCCGCCCTATTTTTTAGACGGAATGGGTGATGACTGGGATAAATCTAAACTAAACAAACGGGTCAAACCCGGGGTCATTGGTGGACTTCCTGCGGGAATGAAGTTTGATATAAACCAGGCAAAGCGACTTCGGAAATTTATGTTCAGGGTGGCATCTGATCTATATCGCGTGCTAAAGCCAGGTGGTTTTGCGGTGATATTTTGCCAAGCAAGATTGTCGTATGCCGTTGGTGTGGCTTTTGATGAGGCTGGATTTGAAATCAGGGATATGTTGGCGTGGAAGTACGAAGGGCAAGCGAAAGCATTTTCACAAACGCATTTTGTTCGCAAAATGAAGATCAGCGAAGCGGAGAAAAATAAAATAATAAAACAGATTTACAATAAGAAAACACCGCAGTTAAAGCCGCAGTTTGAGCCGATCATCCTCGCGCAAAAACCAAAAGATGGTACATTTATCAATAATTGGCTAAAGCATAAAACCGGATTGATGTCGCCAGACCAGTCGATAATGGGTAGTGGTTTCCCCGGCACCATACTGGAAGCACCAAAACCCAAGAAGGGTACAGAATTCGGACACATGACGGTAAAGCCAGTGGCGGTCATGCGGCAATTGATAAGACTATTCACAATAGAGGGGCAGACAGTTTTAGATCCATTTATGGGTAGTGGTACAACGGCGGTGGCCGCCCTACAGGATAAACGCAAATTTATCGGATTTGAGATAGATTCGGATTACACAAACATCGCACGCGCAAGAATTGAGAATGAACAAGAATTATTATGACCGAGTGTCGCGCGATAAAGTTTTATCTCTCGGGCCGAAAAATTTGAATAATGCTTTTACTACTGTTGAGACGGACACGCGGCGATTTTGTTTTTGATTTGCAGGGCCGACCGAGAGCGGTTGCAAATGTGCGCTCGGTAGCTCGTGCTGACACCAGGGTTATCGCTAAAATCAAAAAATGGATACGGGATAAATAGCACCACCCCTCACCGCAACTTCCTGAAACAACGACGAATCTGGTCGACAAAGAGTGCCGGTTGTTCAAATGCGGCAAAGTGTCCGCCCTTGTCCAATTCCTCAAAGTGAATCAGATTGGTGAAACGTTGTTTCGCCCATCGTTCCGAGGTTCTAAATATCTCCTTAGGAAATATGCTACAACCGACGGGCAGGCTAATCGGTTCCAAATTCGGGTTGCCAAAACTTTCCCAATAAATGCGGGCAGAGGACGCACCGGTATTGGTCAGCCAGTAGAACATCACATTGTCTAGCAGTTCATCACGGGTCACCACATTTTCCGGGTGTCCGTTGCAATCCATCCACTGATAGAATTTTTCAAGAATCCATGCTGCCTGCCCCATGGGTGAGTCTGCTAGGCCATATCCGAGGGTTTGCGGCCTGGTGCTTTGTTGTTTGGAATAACCAGAGTCATGCTGGTTGTAGAAGTCCATGGCCGCCAGCGCGCTCTGTTCCGAATCGCTCAGGTCGTCCATGGTATCGGGGTTAGGCGGTGCAATGGGCATGTTCATGTGGATGCCCTTGCAGTTGCCCTGATTCTGGACGCCAATAGTAGCCGTGACGATTGAACCCCAGTCGCCTCCCTGGGCGACATATTTTGTATATCCGAGGCCTAGCATCAACGCGTTCCAGGCTTTGGCAATGCGTTCAATCCCCCAGCCAGGGGCTCCAGGTTTGTCGGAGTAACCAAACCCGGGCAAGGAAGGCACTACCAGGTGAAAAGCGTCTTCTTCCCTGCCGCCATCTGCTACGGGGTCCGTCAAGGGACCGATGATCTTCTGGAATTCAATGATGGAACCTGGCCAGCCGTGGGTGATTAACAAGGGTAGCGCTTCCTGCACCTGTGACCTGATATGCAGAAAGTGAATGCCTAGGCCATCAATGCTTGTTTTGTAGCCTGGCGACTGGTTGATTAGTTTTTCCCTCGTTAACCAGTCGTAGTCGTCCAGCCAGTAGTCGTGGATTTCCTTCATATAGGAAAGAGGAATACCCTGGGACCAGTCATCGGGTGTTTCCTTGTCTGGCCAGCGAGTAAGTTGGAGTCTGGTATTCAGATCGGTCAGCACTTCACTGCTGGTGTGGCTAGGGAAGGGGATTGGTTTTGCCATGATGCGCTCCTCAGGGGTCAAGTCACTCTGTCATATTAAAGGTTACAATGAGCAGATTGAATAGTTGGTTCGGTTGACGCTCAATGGAAAATCTGCCATGAAAGAATTGCAGGACTTGTTACAAGCAGGTATCAACTTCGCCCCCTACTACCTGCCGTCGTATAACAGTGATCATCTGCCCATGACTCTATGCGCCATGACAGGGCTGGGTGCTGCGCCTGACCAACTGCATGCTTTTCGTGATTCATACAGGACCCGGCTACACGGCTTGGACCCCCCTGCACCCTTATCCAACTGGCGTGATGGTATTGGTGATATCCAGGCTTATCCAGCATTGCTTGGCTATTTTCAGGAAGAGATAACCACTCAGGAGGTAGCGGCGACAGCACAGCATTACCTGCCAGAGTTTTTACCGGGTCTTGCGCTGGGTGCCTTTCACCCTATTTTGCGCCTGGGTTACTCGTTTGATTTCCATTGCAACGATGAGACGGCGGTAAGTCTTGCTTACATGGCAGCCATCCACAAACCCTTCCCGGCGGCTACAGGGCTTCTGATTGATCTTGAGACTGTACTTGATGATCAAGTGCAACGCGGCAAGAGAGGGATGCAAAGGAAGTTCCAATCACTAGGGTTTAGCGGCTCAATTTGGGAATTGGTGAGGGACGGGGATTATCCCCAGGATGGTTGCCAGAATCTCGAAAACTGTGCCGATGTAGCACTGAAACTTTACCGTAGCACGCGCGACTTTTTCGCTCTGCATTTGGTCACTGCTACCCAGGCGGTGCGTGTGGTGACCAATAGTCTGACGGATGAACCAACAAGAGTGAAGGCTGTTACCTCAATGGCTCGCGCGATTCTTGCTTCACATCTGGTGCTTGGTAGCCCTGCATTTGACGCTACCGACCTGCCCCCCGCTGCGCTGGACCCGGAGCATGCCTTCAAATATGTCTGGGCATGTTTGTCTGAGTATCGTCACTACGGCACGGCGGTGTACCTGGATGAAATACATGCTTTCAAGGAAGCAGGTCTCGTGCCTGATTGGGCCGCTCAGGAAGTCGTTTGAACCATCCTGGCAACTCTTGTCGGTTCACATTGGTTACCCCGACAGGTAAACTTCTGTGGCTCGTGTGACTGGTGATATCAGATGAAATCAAGATGAATCCAGATTTTAAGCCTTTCGCCTGGGTGCCCAAATGATAAGAGTAGAGATTGCCCATGGATGCTAATTTGAAATCCCTTGAAGCAAATGATCAGGAAGTGTTTAACGCTTTGAAGGGCGAAGAGCGAAGACAGAAAATGGGCATTGAACTCATCCCCTCGGAAAATTATACCTACCCCGAAGTTCTCGCTACTCTGGGGAGTGTGTTTACCAACAAATACGCTGAAGGCTATCCCGGCAGGCGTTATTACGGCGGGCAGAAATATACAGACCAGATTGAGAATCTGGCACGCGACCGGGCGAAGGCTGTGTTTCACTGCGAGCATGCCAATGTCCAGCCCTTGTCCGGCTCGGCAATGAATCAGGCGGTCTATTTGGGGTTGCTTGCACCGGGTGACACCATACTGGCGATGGATCTATCCCACGGCGGACACCTGACCCACGGTGCGCCGGTTTCACACATGGGCAGCCTGTTCAACTTTGTGCGTTATGTCACTAACCCGGTTGACGGTTCCATTGACTATGACCAGGTGCGAAAGGACGCACTGAGGCAGCCCCCGAAACTGATCATTTGTGGCTACACCTCCTACCCACGTGATATTGAATACAAGAAGTTCAAGGAGATTGCGGATGAGGTAGGCGCGATCACTATGGCGGATGCTTCCCATTTTGGCGGATTGATTGCTGGCGGCGCGATGAACAACCCCTTTGATTTTGGATTTGATCTGGTCACCACGACTACGCACAAGTCGCTCCGGGGACCTCGTGGTGGCATGGTGTTATGTAAAAAGGAATTTGCCAGCAAGATTGATAAGTCTGTATTTCCCGGATTACAGGGTGGTCCCCACATGAATGCGATAGCAGCCATTGCTGTGACGCTGAAAAAGGCAATGAGCGAGGAATTCAAACAATATGCCCGGCAGGTGCTGGTCAACGCCACCACGCTTGCGGATGCGTTGCTGGAACGGCAAGCAAGCCTGGTGACCGGCGGCACTGACAATCACATGATGGTGGTTGATACGGTGGCAAGTTATGGGCTGGACGGTAAACTGGCCGAGGAAACTCTGGACAGGGTGAGTATCACGACCAACAAGCAGATTATTCCCGATGATCCCAATCCGCCTCTGAAACCCAGCGGTATCAGAATCGGTACACCGGCTGCAACCGCTCGGGGAATGGGAGCGGCGGACATGCTTAGACTAGCGGAGTGGATTGACACCTGCCTCCGCGCACCGAAAGACGAAGCAAGCTTGGACGCTATCCGCAATGATGTGGAGGACTTCTGCCAGATGTTCCCGGTGCCGGGAATACAGGTGGAAGGGTAATCCGTCTTGCGAACACCCAACTCGGAAAACTGCACCGGCATGATTGCTTGCACGGACAGCCCGGGTGCTACACTATCTAGTTAAACTCATTTATGACCTGAATCCTGGGAGGATATTTCTGATGCGAACAGGCGTTATGCTCGGCACTGATAATACCAATGGCAATGGACTGGACGACCTCATTAATGTTGCGCAACGCATTGAGGCAGCAGGGATTGATAATCTCTGGATGGCTAATATATTTTCCTTTGACGCCATTTCTACCCTGGCACTGATTGGGCGTGAAACCAGCCGGATTGGTCTGGGTACGGCGGTGACACCCACCTATCCCCGCCATCCGACTGCAATAGCACAACAGGCATTGACCACGGCGGCGGCAACCAACAATCGGTTCACACTGGGCATTGGCTTGTCCCATAAGATAGTCATAGACGATATGTTTGGTATGTCTTATGACAAGCCTGCCAAACACATGCGTGAATATCTCAGTGTGTTGATGCCGCTGGCGAGAGGTGAGACAGTGCACTTCAAAGGTGAACAATATAGGGTACAGGGCGTTACCTTGGATGTTCCAGGGGCAGACCGGTTGCCTGTTCTGGTGGGTGCGCTGGGACCCGTTATGTTGAAAATTGCCGGGGAGCTTACCGACGGTACCAACACCTGGATGGTTGGTCCGAAAACCATGGACAAGCATATTGTGCCTTTGTTGACTCAGGGTGCGGCGCGAAATCCATCTGCAAAGGACCCCCAGGTTGTGGCGGGGGTGCCCATTGTGCTGACGACCAATATAGATGCCGCCAGAGAATCCATAGCACAGAACCTGACGATATATGGCCAGTTGCCAAGTTATAGAGCGATGCTGGACCGGGAAGGTGCTGCGGGTCCTGCCGACCTAGCCCTAGTGGGGGATGAAAAAACCCTCCGGGAAGGCATCAAAAAATTTGAGGAGGCAGGTGTGACGGACTTCAATGCTGCAATTATGGGTGTTGAGGAGGGTGCTTGGCAGCGAACGCTTGAATTCCTTGCCAGCATGACTGCCTAGAAGTAGAACCTCAGACTGATATAGGCAGTGTCCGGGTTGGAACCATACTCCGATTGAAACTGCGGTGAGTTATTTGTGCCTAAGGCAATATCGTCTCCAGAAAAACGGTAGTAGCCAAAATCCATATAAAAGTTTTCCGCCAGATTGTATTCGGCACTGAGTGCGAGGAAGACCGAATCATCATTCAGGTTAATAATGCTCTGTGCCGCTAGATTCCAGAGGGGTGAGACTCGCATGGTGAAGACAGGTATCAGGTAATCCCGTCCGAGTAGGAAAACACCGCCAAGTTGATAGGGAGTGCTGTTAAACAACCCGGCATAGTCGGTAGCACGCTTGCTACCAGCACCGTTGCGGTGATACTCCAGCATACCAAAAGTATGTTCGGTGAACGCATAGTCCATACCCGTTGACAGTCGGGTATAACTTTCATCACCGGCCACACTGGCTATTTCAAACCAGAAACCGAAGTCGCCAATCGCCGTCTGAATGCCAGCACCGACCAGCCTTTGCTTAGCAAATTCAATCAGCGCGAACTGCAAATCCTTACCCCTGACATTGCCCCTGAGCTGCAGAAAAGCTGCCGAAGTCTCCGCCCGAGCATCATTGCCCAACACAATGCCAAAGTCTGTTTCACCGAGATTGCCTAGCGGTGCCTGAAACCGAATCGCATCAACACCCTTGCGATATTCCTGATTAAAGGTTCGCGCATCAAAGGGCAAGAATACATCTGTCGGATTGATGATCCGCGCCATCCCGAAGGAAATAGCCTGGCGGCCAAGGGTAAGATCGCCACTGGCGAACCGGTGCTGATAATTTAACCGATCCAGATTCTGATAAATTTGATGCTTCTCTGTTGTGTCATCGGTGAGGCTTGATTCTAGATCCGACAATCTATATCGGTCACTGACAACACTGAAAGTGGGCAGGTCGGCATGGACCGAACGGGACAGAAATACCGGGCTTAACTCATAGTGCAATTGCCAGGCACCCTGTTGCTCAGAGCCATCTAGCATCAGGCGAACGCTGTTCTGGGACTGGCGGCTACCTGGCAGTTGAATCGCCGGATTGCTTACCTCAGGCTGCGCTACCACAAAGGACTTTATATAACCCGTGATTTTACTGTTGACAAGCATGCTGTGGACAAGCGTGCTATCGGCAAAGGCGCTATCGGCAAAGGACCAGATGCTTATAAAACCCAGACTTGCGGCGCAAAGTCTGAGGCGGGAGACACGGGTGAAGGGTGAACACTTCACGGCTTCTCCAGCCTCACTTTCTTTCGTCTTTGTCTATCGCCCCGTCGTGCAGGTGAATGAGGCGCGTGGCACGTTCCATAATTTTCTCATCATGGGTTGAGAAGACGAAGGTCATGCCCCGGGTCTGGTTCAGGTCACGCATTACCTCCAGCAGGCTAATGCCGGTTTTGGAATCCAGATTCGCTGTGGGCTCATCGGCGAGGATGGTGTCAGGGGAGGATGCCATAGCTCTTGCAACTGCCACGCGCTGTTGCTGCCCTCCGGATAACTGAGCCGGGCGGCGTTTACCCAGACCCTCAAGGCCCGTGATCTTCAGCATTTCCTTGACCCGCCTTCTCCGCTCTCTGGCGGATACACCCTGTAGCAACATGACATATTCAATATTTTCCTCGGCGGACAATACTGGAATCAGGTTATAAGCCTGAAAAATGAAACCAATGTGGTCCCGTCTGAAATCCGAGACCTGCCTGCCAGGCATCTTGGCTATGTTGATCCCGGACAATGTTACTGAGCCGCTGCTCGGTTCATCCAAGCCACCGATGAGATGTAGCAGGGTGGTTTTACCTGACCCTGATGGTCCTATGATGGCTGTGAACTCGCCCTCTTCTATAGTGACTGAAACATGATCCAGTGCCACCACAAGCGTTTCATCGCTGCCGAAGGAACGGCACAGATCTTTGGTTTCTATTAATTTGGTCATGACGGGTACTTTTATTCAGTATTCAGGTGGTGAATGGGCATGGGCAAATTTATAACACTCTTTGCAGTGCCCGGGTCGGCACAATCCTTGAGGCGAAGACGGCAGGATAGATGGCGGCGACGACGGTCAGCAGGATGACATAAACGGGAAAGGTAATGAATTGATAGGCTGCCATCCTGGTATGGATATTACCGTCAAGAAGAATCCCGGACAGCTCCACGCGTCCCATGGGTATTCCATTTTCCTGGAAATAGCTGCCGCTCAGATAACCGAAAACAAGACCCAGGGCGCAGCTTATCAGCGCAAGCAAGAGTGCCTCAAACAGCACCAACTGGATGATCTGCATTGATGAGGTGCCAATCGCCTTGACAACGCCGAACTCATAGATGCGTTCATAGATTGACATGAACATGGAATTGATGACGCCCAGAGACGCCAGCAAAAACAAAATGGTAGCCACTATTGCCGTCGAATAATTGGTCATTGCAATGAGGGCACCGAAAGATGGCTCCAGGTCTAGCCAGCCGAGAGCTTCCACCTCCCCCCGATTAAGTGCCTGAAAAATGGGCAGATCAGGATTTTTTGCATCTTCCGGGTCTTTGAATCGTAAGGCGATTTGATGCACCTTGCCGGGCATATTCAAGATCTTTTGTGCCTGGTGCAGGTTGATAAAGACAATGTTTTCATCTAACTCGGCGGGTCCAAACGCAAACAAACCGCTCACCCGGAACAATTCCTGGGTAATATTGCTCGTCCCGACCTCGGCGGCAGAGATGACAATGCGATCGCCGGTTTTGACTTCCAGTAGTTCCGCCATGGGTCTGCCGAGCAGGATTTCCCGGTCCTTGCCGCTCAGATATTCTCCCGCATAGATGGCATCTTTGATTTTGCTGATGCCGAGTTCACTGACTGCATCCACGCCGTAGATCAAGCCACCGGATGTGTTGTAGGTGGATGTCACCATGCCACCAACAATGACCCGTGGTGCTTGCCCCGTCACTGCCTGATCCTTTTTAAGCCTGGCGATGATGTCCTCTGGGTCGGCAAGGTATAGCTCACTTTCTAAACTGTCGCGAAAGCCTTTTTTGTTGATCTGTGCTTCCCCGGCAAGGGTGTGCGTGATACTGCCGACCATGACATCCACCATGCCTAGCACTAGGCCATCCACCAGGATGAGTGCCACCAGAGAGCAACTGATTAACACACAGGTCAGGCTGGTGCGTCTTGTGTTACGGAAGAGATTCCGCCAGGCGAGTTTCAGGCTTAGCAGCCCCAGGATTTCTTGTGAGTAGTTTTTCATCAGTGACTACTCAAGGCATCCCTGGGCAGGATACGCGCCGCGCGAATGCCGGGCGGCAGGCTGATCAGTGCCGCCGCGCCGACGATGAATGTCATGGGCATAAAGAAGACCAGACTGGAAAATTCGCCCTTCATGTGCTGGAAATTAACACCCCCAACATCAATGGGCTGGGGTAGCAGGATGCCGTACTGAGCAAACCAGAAAACAAGGGGTAGGGCGATTAGTCCACCAACGGCAAGGCTGAGCCAGGTTAACATCTGGGTCTCAAGAAAAATCAACTTGACCAGCCCTAAGGGGTGACAGCCGATGGAGCGAAGTACTCCAAACTCCCGCGTCCGCTCCAACACCGACATCAGGACAGTGTTCAGCACCCCAATAAATACCAGAAACACAATAATCCCCATGGAGAAATGGTTGCCCTGCCGGTCCGATTGCATGGTGCGGTAGAAGGATTCTTCCACCTTCTGCCAGGGCGATACAGTCAGGTTTGGCAGGAGCACCTGGAGATCGCTTGCTATCGCCTCGTTGTGATTCCTGTTGCTGACCAGCATGGCATATTCATGCACGGTGGCACCAAGACTCAAAAACACCTGGGCAGCAGACAGAGGCAAATATACAGCGAAACGGTCAAATGATGTCTTGTTTCCGATGATCGCGCTGATGATGAAGATGTCGTTAGCGATTGAACCATCAGCACCCTGGGCTATCAGGACGATTTCATCCCCCAGACCAAGTTTGAGTTTGCTGGCAAGCCCGGCACCTATCATCGCCTGAGAGTAACCATCTTCGTTGGGCGCGGCATCAAAATAGGTACCGTCTGAAACTTTTAACAACAGCCTTGACACGCTGGTTTCCAGCACTGGATCAACACCGATAAGGAAGGCTGGTGATGTCTTGTCCCCACTATAGGCAAGGGTGGGGGAATAGACTCGCGGCGCGTATCCGGTGATGCGTGCTTCTCCGGCAAGTGCCTCTTCTACTTCTTCTCGGTCAACAATAGTCTCGTAGATCTTGGGTCGCTTGACATAATTGCCTTTGTGAATCTGGATATGCCCAGTGTGATCCAGGGTGAAGATATCAACCGCGTTTCCCCAACTTCCCTCCAGCATGGATATTGAAATCACGAACAGGACATAACCGCCGGTCATGCTGAGCCCAGTCAGGAGCGAACGACGCTTCTGCCGCAGGATGTTCCTGAAAGCCAGTTTGAAAATGAGCATCAGAAGCGACTCTTCAAATTTCTCATGGAAAAGGTCTGCTCGTTGATATCAGGCGGATTGAGGGTAATGTCTTCGTAGATGATGGTGGTGCTGTGCCCCGGCTTGTTGAGTGGTGTCATCACGAGAATGGATGGCATGAGCAGGCCGCTGAACACAGTCGGTTCTTGGAAAGAAAGGCGGCGAATCATTTCTCCTTTATCGTCATAGAATATCTGCATCACGGGCAAGAGTGGCTCTTTGGAGACGATGTACTCAATCATGCCCCAGACGGTGACGGTTTCTTCTCTGGGGATGAGGGTAATGTGGTATTGATCCTCGGTTTCTTTCAATGCCAGATCATAGGCGTCAATCAGTGTTGTCTCCTTGACCAGGTCATCATTGGTAAAGTCGCTACCCATCCAGGAGCCCATCATCATGGACGGCGGTACCTTGATCACCTTGTTGATCTTGGGAAAGTAATTCCACATTTCCTGTTCCCGTTTCAAGGTGGTGATGCCGCGGTCTTTCTTCGGTGACAGAATACGGAAGAATGCCAATTCTCGCCCCAGACTTTGCCCAGACATTCGCAATGTCCGTTCGTACTGCGGCGTTGTTACCTTCATGGTGATCATGGCGTTGCTTGAGTCGCCACGATACAGCTCTTCCATCTGGTTAATAATTTCCCGTGCCCGCGCTGTTGAAGTCATTGTGGAATTGATAGTTGAACCGGGATCTGCAGCGGGTAAGGCAGAGGGTAAGGCAGCGGTGGCAAGGAGCAGGCAGGCAACTAGGATGATTCGGTGCATCTTGTGGTTTCCTTCTTACTTGATTTCTTTCAGCCGTCCAGTTTACAGGATGATGAGAGCCGTGACGCTGGAACCAGGTTCGGGTTGAATTATAACCCTATTGATTGGTGGCTGGGGCAGATAACCGGGAAGACCAGAGAGAACGCATCGGTCTGGTTCCACTTCTTTCCCTGTTCCATTTATAGTGGTGGTTGTACTGTCATTGCCAAGCATTGAGTAATATGAGCCAGTCTGGGGAAACAGCATCCAGCACCGAGCCGCTAGATGAGCATCTGGCGCAATGCAAATCGTTGATGCAGCAGGGTAATTTTGCCGGTGCCGAGTCAATGATGCAGGCCCTGACTCCAGCCCATCCAGACAACGAAGCCCTCCTTTATCATCTTGCGGTTAGCCAACGTTATCTTGCCAAATACCAGCAGGCGCATGAAACCCTGCTCCATCTCAAGCGAGTATCACCCGGCTACGGGCGTGCCTGGCAAGAGCAGGGGCATCTGTTTCTGACTCAGCAGAAGCAAGCGGAAGCCTTGGCTGCCTATCGTCAGGCAGTCGCCCGCAACAATTCCCTCATTGCCAGTTGGCGTGCCATTGTCGATTTGGCGAGAGCTCAGGGTATGCAGGATGTTGCGCTACGGGCACAGGATCAATACCACCGACTTGCCGCTCTACCGGAAGCCCTGCTTGGTGTTCGCAACATGATGGCAGAAGGCAAGTTGTTAAAAGCAGAGAAGCTGTGTCGCCGATTCATGCAGCAAAATCAGAAGCATGTGGAGGGTATGAGGTTGCTTGCAGACCTGGGCGTGAAAACCAATGTGTTGGATGACGCGGAATTTCTATTGGAGAGTGCCCTGGTTTTTGAACCGGATAATCTACAGGCGCGATTTGATTACATGAATGTCTTGTATAAACGGCAAAAGTTTGAACGCTCCTTTCAAGAAGCAAAGAAACTTCTGACGCGAGAACCCCAAAATGATACTTACAAAACGGCTTATGCGAATCAGTCTATGGCGCTTGGCAGGTTCAATGAAGCCATAGACATCTATAATGAGTTGCTTAAAAAACCAACCCCGGGCAATGAGGATAGGAGTGAAGTCAGTGCCGGGTTGCAACTGGTTCTAGGGCACGCATTAAAAACAGTGGGTCGGCTGGATGAAGCGATACAATCTTATCGGCAAAGTTATCAAGCGAGGCAAGATTTTGGCGATGCCTGGTGGAGTCTCGCCAATCTCAAGACCTACCGTTTTACGGCTGATGAAATACGCAAAATGCAACAGTATGAAGCCGACGAAAACACGCATCTGGATGACCGGATCCACTTTTGCTTCGCCCTCGGCAAGGCATTTGAGGATGCGGAAGACTATGACCGTGCCAGCGACTATTACCTGAGCGGGAACGCGTTAAAGAAGACCGCGCTCCGATATTCTGCGGAGCGAATGACAGCCCAGTTACATCTACATAAACAATACTGCACTCGCGAATTTTTTCAGCAACGCAGCCATTTCGGTCATGATGCGGCAGACCCTCTGTTTATCGTTGGCTTGCCGCGCGCCGGCTCCACCCTGCTGGAACAAATACTCGCTTCTCATTCCCTGGTGGACGGTACCTTAGAGTTGCAAAATATCCCGGCACTGGCGGGTCGTCTTGACGGCAGACGCTTGATGACCGAGGCACCGAAATATCCAGCGGCACTGCATGACCTGGATGCCGCCAGGGCGAAACAGTTCGGTGAGGCATTTGTCAGCGACACCCGGATTCATCGTCAGGGTGCCCCGTTTTTCACCGACAAGATGCCGAACAACTTCCGACATATCGGATTGATTCATTTGATTCTTCCCAATGCCAGGATTATTGATGCCAGGCGACATCCCATGGCATGTTGTTTCAGTGGCTTCAAACAGTTGTTTGCAGAGGGGCAAGAGTTCACCTATGGCTTGCATGAGATTGGTCAATACTACCGGGACTATGTGGAATTGATGGAGCACTGGGAACAGGTGCTACCGGGTAAGGTGTTGCGCGTAAACTATGAGGAGGTGGTAGCAGACCTGGAAACCCAGGTACGGCGAATACTGGAATTCTGCGATCTGCCTTTTGAGGAAGCCTGCGTCAATTATCATCAAACGGAACGCAGTGTTCGCACCCCGAGCTCAGAACAGGTCCGCCAGCCAATTTTCACCGAGGGTCTGGAACAATGGCGACACTTTGAAGCCCGTCTTGACCCGTTGAAAGAAGCCCTCGGTGCCCTATTGACCCGCTATCCCATCTCTTCATCAGAATGATGTTCAAGCCACTCTTCCTCAAATGACAAGAGGGAAGGGTGTTTGATCCTGTCAATGTAAAGTGTGCCGTCAAGATGGTCCAACTCATGCTGGAAGACCGTCGCCAGAAAGCCCCTTGCCTCCCTTGATGTCGGCTTCCCCTTGCCATCAATGAAGTCCACCCGAATATGCTGCGGCCTCTCAACATACCCCCTCATGCCCGGCACCGAGAGGCAAGCCTCCCAGTAACCAGCTGCATCGGCTGAGAGCCGTGTAATTTGCGGATTAACGTAGACCGCGAAGGGTATAGATTCAATCTCGCCATATCGTGTCATCCCGTCTTCAATTTCAATGATCGCAATGCGAAAACCGACATCAATCTGGGGTGCTGCAAGCCCTATCCCGCCATAGGCATGCAATGTTTCTTGCAGGTCCGTGATAAGTTCCAGAAAGGCACCGCTCCCTATCTGCGTAACCGGGTAATCAACGGCTCTTTCCCGAAGGCGAGGGTGGCCCATCCGAATGATTTTTCTGACGCTCATTTGCCACCTGTCCCAGGGCTTGAAGTGCTATCAGTGCTCATCCCGCTTGTAGTCAGGGACCGACCCGGCAAAAAAGTTCCGGATTCAGTGACGATAGCGTCCATCCGCACATCATGAGATTGAGATGTAAACTCGGCTTGCTGGCAGGAGAAGGCAAGCCCTACCAGAAAGACCTGTCGCCAGTCCCTGCTACCTTCATTCTCAGCCAGCCTGTTCTTGCGAGCAAAACACCGATCATAATAAGCCTTACCCATCCCTATCCGCTCACAGGTTGCGTTGAACCCGACCAAAGGCACGCACACCATATCAAGGTCTCGTCCGAGCATGCCGCTACCGACCCTGTGTGCTGGCTCTCTGATGCCAAACATGCCCCTGACCAGGGTCGTTTCACCCGGGACGAAGGGGTGAAACAAGAGCGGCGCCGTCCGCCAGATGACCCGGTTGATGACGGGCAGATAACAGATTTTACCCGATGCCTGGGCGAGACGGATTGCCTCAGTCGTATCAACCTCCTCCGGCATGGACGCATAAAAAGCTATGGTTCCGGCGCGTATGAATTGCGGCAGTCTGGTCAGATTGCTGGTGATGGCGAGTGATTTTTGTTCGCGTTCCTCGGGGGTGAGTGCCCGCCGTCGCTGGCGCAAAGAGGTTCTGATAGTGGCGATAGACATGATGCTGTGCTGAGTCTGGCAATGGGTTCCGAGATGTTCCCCGAACTGCCGCCGTACAGAAGGCCCTTGAACCCAGCGGTTCAAGGCGGTGGTCCCCCTATGATTTCAGGCGTTCCGCTATACGGACATGCACAACACGGACATGCACAACAATCATATAAAAAGACCTCCTGGGCATCGCTTAATGGGTCAAGAACATATTGACTGGCAAACAGCCCAGGGAACACCTCGCATTATATCCCAGGAAGGATGGTATAAACTAGACTTTATATGATGCCAACACATTCTATGATGCCGAGAAAACCGGTACTCGCCTGGGCTTCGCCGAGGGCACCTTCCAAACGTGCACCAAGGATGCCAACACATTCTGGACTTTTCAGGCATTAGTTGTGCGAGTGCTTGGCATTAGGTAGCCGATTCCCCGTCATTCCTGCCCCTGGCCGTCATTCCTGCCCCTGGCCGTCATTCCGTGCTTGACACGGAATCTAGCGCAATGTCCAGTGGTGACGCACCTTTATACGACCGCGGTCACGCGAGGATTCTGGATTCCAGCTTTCGCTGGAATGACGGGCCGGGCAGGAATGACGG
>DKIG01000040.1:0-5258 GCA_002454165.1 Gammaproteobacteria bacterium UBA6724 | reverse complement strand
GTTACTGGCAGTGTGCAGACTTTAATCCCCACCATCCCGCCGCCGCCATCGCAAGGCTAATCAGCATATCTCGGCGCGGGGACGAAGCCGCCGATTTCCGCATGGGTCAATCTGGCGAACTCAATGCAGGTCAGGTCACGCATTTCTGCGCTGACGATTTGCACGCCTATCGGTAGCCCTTGGTTATCTAGTCCAGTAGGCACCACTGTGGATGGCAGGTAGGAGACCCCAGTTAATCCAGCCCAGAATACCTGGGTAAAATAGGGTTGCGGCGCGTCGTTCACAATAATCTGCCGACTAGACATCTGCGGGTTGTGATCATGCGTGAAAGCCGATGTAGCACAGATGGGAGTGAGCAGAAGATCATAATCCTTGAAAAATCTGTGCCATGCCCAGCGCAGGTGCGTTCGCCGTTCATTCTGTTGGTGCCATTCCCGATAGAAGAGAGTGCTACTACGAGTGACTCTTGCCAGATCACTGGTGTCGTCTTTTTTGAGTTCTTGTCGTCGCTGCCAGTATTGTTGAAACACTTCTTCCGGCTGGCGGGCGGACATGGCTGATTGCAGTAGATCACTGTAAACCGCATTTGAGTCTGCTACCGCAAACTCGGGACGCGCTTCATAGTCAACCCTGCCACCCGCTGATTCAACCAGTTGTGCGACCTGCATCACCCGCTCTTTGACTGAGCTGTCCACCGGGGCAATGGCGTCATCAGCCCAGACAGCGATCTTAAAGTCCGCCAGGGAGCTTTGCTCTGGCTCTGGTAGCTCCAGCGTCCAGCCGGGAAGTTGCAACGCATCGGCACCAGCGACTATCCCCATCACCAGCGCAAGGTCTTCAGCACTGCGCGCCAGGGGCCCTATCACCGAAATATCTGTAGGGGTCAGGACGCCGGGCAGGGCGTGGCCACGCATGGGTGCTATACCCCAAGTGGGTTTATGCCCAAATACACCGCAGTAATGCGCTGGATTTCTGATAGAGCCGCCTATGTCACTGCCCATTTCCAGCCCGGTCAGCCCGGCAGCAAGAGCCGCCGCCGAGCCGCCGCTGGAACCGCCAGGACCCCTTTCAAGGTCGTGGGGATTGTTGGTTGTGCCATAGATATCGTTGTAACTTTGGAAGTCCGCGAGGAAAAGCGGCACATTGGTTTTGCCAAAAATAATCGCCCCCGCCGCCTGCAAACGCTCACAGGCAACCGCATCGGACGCGGCCAGGTTGTCTTTGAGCTCAGGATTGCCCCAGGTGCTGGGCAAGCCAGATATATCGTAAGACTCTTTGACAGTCATCGGCACGCCGTGCAAGGGTCCTTGAGGCTTTCCCCGCGCCAGTTCCTGGTCCGCAGCCTTTGCTCTTCCGCGCGCTCTGTCTATCTGTTCACAAATGATCGCATTAATATCTGGATTGTATTTTTCCATCCGGTCAACATAGTGGTCCAGCAACTCCAGGGCGCTGAGTTCCTTGTCTCTGATTTTTCGTGCGAGGGTTGATGCGTCACAAAAGGCAAGATCGTCCATGCTGTTGCTCCGATATAATTTATATCATGGTTGTCATTGACTAGATTATGCCAAGAGTTTCATTTTTGATAGCAGTCGCAAGTTTGACTTGCATGTCAAGGACTTGCATGTCAAGGATAAGGGTATAAATATGCAGGTGTCGTGCTCGCGAAGCTCAGGCGAATGCCTGTTTGTATGGAAATCAATCGTATGGAAATCAATCGTATGAAAACCAATATGAGGAGGCATGATGGGAAGTTTGGACAATCAACAGCTACTGGTGGTTGGTGGTACATCCGGTATAGGGCTTGCCACGGCTATCGGCGCCCAGGCTGAGGGTGCCGTGGTTTGGGCGGCAGGTCGCTCAAAAGACCGGGTCCAGGCATGTAGCGCAAGTTACCCCGATATTCATTTTAGCCAGTTAGACATACACGACGCCGAGGGTCTGCAATCCCTGTTCAAGCGGATTGGCACAATGAACCATATCGTCGCCGCTGCAACTGGCTCTCATCGGACTATGGCACCGTTTATGGAGCAATCGGATGAACAGTTTCGTGCGGCTTTCAACAAATTCTGGGGATATACCAACCTGGCGAGACAGGGCATACCGCACTTGTCTGAACAGGGATCATTGACCTTCGTCAGCGGCACGCCAGCACGCAAGTGCAACCCAGGCATGTCTTCTATCTCCTGCACTGGTTGCGCGGTGGAGGGTTTCACCCGGGCATTGGCTTCTGAGTTGGCACCGAAACGGGTCAACGTCGTGGCACCCGGCATTATTGACACTGGGATGTACGATCATTTTGGCGACCAGAAATCCGCCATGCTGGACCAGATGGGGACCAGTTTTCTTCTCGGCAGAGTTGGCGCGGCTGAGGAGGTTGCAACCGCCATCCTCTTCCTCATGTCCAATCCTTATGTGACCGGTACAACCATTGATGTAGATGGTGGCGCGCTACTACCATAGGGCCCCGGTGCCCTTGGCTACCATGGCAATAGGTCTCCATCCAGGAAGAAATGAAGCCCTGCAGGCTGATTTTTACATGGGCAGGCTAATTTTTACATGGGAATGTGCACAAATATCTCTTGCGTGAAGATGTTTGACATGCTAGTTTCGCCGCTTGGCAGGTGGTAGCCTACGCAAAATCGGGATGATGGCTGGGGCAAGTGGGTTAAAAGAGGCTTGATAGTCTCGTCCAATAGTCTCGCCCAATACTCAAGTACTGACGGGTTGGTGAATCACTGTTTCCTGCTGTTGTATAGACCTGGAAAATATGTATCATAGGATTGCTTTAAGTGCCGTAGTTGTGCCAGAATGCGTTTTGGAGAGAATGAGAATTAACCAAAGGGGATAGATCAAGATGAATACTGCAAAGAAAATGAGTGAAGTAGCGTTGGGTAAAATCATAGCAAGGTACCTTGGTGGTGTCCTGCTTGTGTTCGGGTTGGCGTTGTCGGCGTCAAGCTTTGGCGACGATCATGCAGCAACTTCCCCCGTGAGTTGCGATACTGATATGGGATCTGAGGCAGTGGCGGAGGGCGGTGCCGATGGCGATTCAGCATTGGCATTGGGTTGTAATGCGGAGGCACGCGCCCAGAATAGTGTCGCCATTGGCGAGGGTACACAAGTGCGTACCGCTGCCGACTACGGCTATGTTAAAGACTCGGCAGATGCCAAGACCGCCGCGGACACAGCCAAGACCGCCGCGGACACAGCCAAGACCGCCGCGGACACAGCCGCTTCCGCCGCTACCACAGCCGCGGACTCTGCTAGAGCTGCAGAAGGCGTGACATCTGATCACATCGCTGCGGCGAATGCTATTAATACAGCCAAGGATGGTTTGGCTAGTGCTGAGGGCGTGGCGACTACAGCACAGACCGCATTGACTGCAGCAGATGCCGCATTGACTGCAGCAGATGCCGCATTGACTGCAGCAGAGACCGCAGCAGAGATCGCATTGACTGAAGCAGAAGCCGCAGTCGTTGCGGCTCAAGCAACATTTGATGCCTCAAGTACACAAGCTAATCAAGATCTATTGGACGTTGCTGTACTTGCCGTCACAACTGTTACGACTGGCGTCACAGATGCTATGACTGTCGTCGCAACTGCTACGACTGGCGTCGCAGATGCTACGACTGCTCTCGCAACTGCTACGACTGGCGTCACAGATGCTACGACTGCCATCGCAACTGCTGAAACAGCAGCCGCTACGGCAGAGGTTCCCGCTGCAATTTTGACCGCCAACGTTGATGCCAGAGCTGCTGCCGCCGCCGCTGCTACTGCCGCCGCCGCCGCTACTGCCGCCGCCACTGCCGCTACTGCCGCTGCCACCGCCGCTACAGGTGCCGAAGATGCAGTTACTGCATACCAACCTACCGCTGCCGATACCGCTGCCGAGGTAGCGGCACCGAAAGCGATGGCCGAGGGAGTAGCCAGGACTGCTGCAGAAATTACATACTCTGTCCCCGATGATGAGGAGACACCAGAAGAGAGAGTGACAAGGTTGGCTGCGATAGAGACGCTGGTAGCTGCAGCGGTTGCTCCTTTCTTGAGCCAAGCGGAGGCCGCGGCAATAGACGGAGCTGCTGCAAGAGTTGCTGCAGAAGCCACAACCCCTCCTGTGAATGAGACAGAAGAAGGGAAAGCGGTAAGGATAAAGGCTCTTGTGGATGCTGCTGAAGCTGCTGCTACTGCTGGTGCTATGTATACGGCCATTCAAACCGAACTTCGCGCTCGACAATTCGCAGCAGATGGCGGCATCGCCATTGGCGACGGTGCAGTGATAGGAGCCGCAATCTTCCAGGAAGGCGAAGATGATGATGAAAATCCTATCTTAGTGCCCTATGCTGCCGACAACGCTATTGCAATCGGCACCGAAGCAACGGTGGAAGCCAAAGGTGAAAATGGTATCGCTCTCGGCAACGAGGCTAGGGTCACCGGCCCAGACGGCATCGCCATCGGCGCGGGTACCGAAGCCGGCGAGAACGAAATCGTCATAGGCGGCGATGATCACTCCGTCACCATCGGCGGCGTGAATGTGAAAGAAGTCCACGACGGTTTCGACGGGCGCATCACCACCAACGCCGCTGGCATCACCAGCAACATGGAAGCCATTGCAACTGAGGCAATGACAAGAGAGGAAGCGGACGCCGCCCTCGGCCTGGACATCACCGCCAACGCGGCAGGCATCGGCACCAACGCGACTGCTATTGGCACCAACGCGACTGCTATTGGCGCCAACGCGGCTTCCATCGGCGTCAACGCAGCAGGCATCACCGCCAACACCGATGACATAGACACCAACCGCAACGGTGTCGCCATGGCGATTGCTTTTGCTCATCTTCCCAGTGTGGCTGATGGCGACCGTGGTAGTTGGGGTGTAAGTGCTGGCTCGTTTGATGGTGAATCAGCCATTGCCTTGGGTATGTCCTTGCGTATTCAGGATAAGGGGCTGATTAAATTTGGTGTTTCAAGTTCTGGTGGCGAAACCAGCGTCGGTATTGGTATCGGCATGGGATTTTAATTTAGTCCACTGATTTATCCCTTTAAATTCCGCGGCGTTGGTTTCGACCGGCGTCGCGGTTTTTAATTAGCACCGACCCTTACCACCGTATTTTCGGTTGTTTAGGGTCGGTTCTTTTTTTCAGTTGTTAAGAATCATTGGTGCGATCATTGGCGCGATCATTGGTGCGATCATTGGCGCGAGTGCCCGCCATTTCCTTCTCGCCTCCTTGCCAACATCTGTATAAGCTCAGATACCTTTG
>DKIG01000034.1 GCA_002454165.1 Gammaproteobacteria bacterium UBA6724 | reverse complement strand
GCCAAAGGTATCTGAGCTTATATACACTAGCCTGGAGCAAACTTGCTTTGTTCGGTCATGCCTGCTTCAGAGATTGTCAAGCAGGGTGCGGTATTTGGCGATTGTCTCGGCAAGGCCTGACCAAATAGCTTCCGAGATGATAGCGTGTCCGATGGAAACCTCTGTGATTTCAGGCAATCTGTTGCAGAACTCAGCGAGGTTGTCCAGATTCAAATCATGCCCCGCATTGATGCCCAGTCCGAGGCTGAGTGCCTGGCGACCGGCGATTGTGAATTCTTGAAGAATGTTTTTGCTTTCATTAGTACCAAACTTTTCCGCATAGGGTCCGGTATAAAATTCAATACGGTCAGCCCCCAGATCTTTGGCGAGTTTGAGCTGTTCAAGAACCGGGTCCATGAAACAACTCACCCGACAATCATCAGCCTGTAACCGTTCAATGATGGGTTGTAACCGACTGGACTCGGCCGTCAAATTCCAACCATGGTCGGATGTCAGTTGGTGCGGGTCATCAGGCACCAGGGTGCATTGATCTGGCTTCACTTTTGCAACAAGTGCCATGAACCCGGGGTAGCCATTGGCTTCTGGACCCGCGTAAGGATTGCCTTCAATATTAAATTCAATTTTCCGATAGGCAGCCTCAGACAACAGGTCGGCAAGTGCATAGACATCGCCAGGGCGGATATGACGCAGGTCCGGCCTTGGGTGGACGGTGATGCCCTGGGCACCAGCCTTGATGGCTGTGATGGCAGCATCAACGACGCTGGGAATGGTCGTTTCCCGACTGTTACGCAGGAGTGCTATCTTGTTCAGATTAACGGATAGTCTGGGACCAGGCTTCATACCCAACCATCGTCATAAGACTTGTAAATTCGGCGCCCAAGCCAGAAGCCGAACAGAGTGCTAGTCAAAATCACCAGGACACTAATCAATAGCCAGCCTCCCGGGGTGAGATTATTTGCGAGCAATCGGTACCATTTTTCGAGCCGCCCCGCAGATTCTTGTTTGGTCCCAGTTGGTTTGTTGATAACTGTTGCCGCGGGTTTGGGCTCGGCAAGACGGCGCAGGGCTGCCTGATGTTGTGTTTGGAGTGCATTGAACTCTGCCTTTAATTGTCTTAATTGCTCAGCAGCGATGGGTTCGCTGCCGAGATATTGGGTCTGTATCCATCCTTCCCTGCCATCTTCCGTGCGCACCAAGCTGTAACCCGTCTCAATATTTTTTTCAAATTGTTGCAGTTTCATGCCGCTCTTGAGGCGATGTCTCAGCATAGGATGCTGGGTGGATGGGCCTGCCCGGAGTGACACATACAACACATCGTGAATGTAAACAGTCCTGCTGGTGGCTTCGCGCACCCTGGTATCTTCCACCGCGCCTGACACCAGATGCGACGGACACATCATCAACACCAGGCTCCAGGTAGCGGCGGTGACGAGTAGGGAAGGTGAACCTTTCATCCGGCTACCCGCTTGCCCGGTATATTCATCCGGTTAACCTTCCCCAGGCTGTTCTTGATATCTGCGCTGATGATTGCGTACAACACGCGATTTTCTTCCATTAGCCGATGCCCTCCTGGATTACTCAGCTGGATCAAAGGGCTTTGTTTTCTGTTCCTGGATGTAACCGCCTTTTACCAAATAAATCAGGGTGATGACAAGATAGCAGAGGGTGATGCCGAGGCCCCCAACAAGTTTGTATGCCACCCAGAAGTCGGTGCTGAATCTATAGGCGACTACCAGATTGAGCGCGCCGGCGAGAAAGAATCCGAATGCCCAGCCCAGAGCCAGATTTTTCCATACCTTGTCTGGCAATTTGAGTTGGCCACCCAGGAGCCGCTTCAGCAAATTTTCTTTACCTAGTACCTGGTTTGTTAGCAGGGTGGCACAGAATAGCCAGTTCACAATGCTTGGCTTCCATTTGATGAATAACTCATCGCGGAATACCAAGGTAGCACCCCCAGCGAGGAGCACCACCCAGAAAATGATCCGGGTCCGCCTGCTGATTGCTCCGTCCTGGATATATTCAAAGACGACCTGAACGCCAATGCCGCCCATTAACAGCATGGTCGCCAAGTATATATCCCCAGAATAGAAATAGACCAGAACGAAGAGAATAATGGGAATAAACTCAATCAGTTGTTTCATGCTGTAATCTAGTCTTTCCAAGTGTGTAAATAATAGTCGATTTTCGCTAACCTTATCAGTGAACTTGATCACAACTGGCATCTTATGAGTCAATTTTTCCGTATCCATCCTGTGAATCCGCAATCTAGGCTCATTCGACAGGCGGTTGAAATTCTGCAACAGGGCGGCGTCATTGCCTATCCGACTGATTCATCCTATGCGCTTGGTTGCCAGATAGGGGATAAAAAAGCCATTGAGCGGATTCGAGAAATCCGCCGTCTGGAAAGAGACCATCATTTTGCGCTGGTATGCCGCGACCTGTCTGAACTGGGTATCTATGCCAGGGTCCACAATGCGGCATACAGGCAAATCAAGGCTGGGACCCCGGGTCCCTATACCTTTATTCTGCCTGCCACAAAGGAGGTGCCGCGACGACTGGTAGATTCAAAGCGGAAGACCCTGGGCTTGCGGGTGCCAGACAATGTCATTTGCCAGGCATTGCTAGTGGCATTGACCGAGCCGATCATGTCAACCAGCCTCATCCTGCCGGGAGATGAATATCCGCTGAGTGACCCGGATGAGATCAGGCGCCGCATGGAACACCAGATAGACCTTGTTATTGACGGTGGACCCGGCGGACTTGAGGCAACCACTCTGGTGAGTTTTGAAGAGCAATATCCGGTCATTTTGCGTGCGGGCATAGGGGATCCGACCCTCTTCGTTCAGGGATGATTGGCCCGGATACCAGGGACACGACAGGGGGGCTGTATAGGTTCAGATACCTTATGGCACTCCGCCAGCTCCGTCATTCCCCCAGATCCGTCATTCCGTGCTTGACACGGAATCCAGACTGGCTGGGTGGCGACACCCTCTTCTCGTTATTACCCAGGTGCCTTCGTTGTC
>DKIG01000039.1 GCA_002454165.1 Gammaproteobacteria bacterium UBA6724 | reverse complement strand
GATGTCTTCCTTGCCGTCGTCAAATATTTTGTCGAACTCTTTCGCTTTCATAACGAGCCGCCTCCTTTCGTCGTGATCTTCTAACTGAAATTATTCTGATATTGTTGCCTCGATAAGTGATGATGCCTGACCAGTGTTCGTCGCCAATCTTTCCGATAATCACAAATCTTTCTTCGTGCGCCACTTTGGCTGGGACTTCAAGAAGCATTGGGTCATTCCAAAGTTCCTGGGCTTCAACAAAATCCAGACCATGTTTTTCTTTGTTGGCATCGCTCTTGCTATCATCAAATTCGAAATTCATACGGTGTTCATACGGTGCTCATACGGTGCTCATACGGTGCTCATACGGTATATTTTATATACTACCTTTCTAAAAAGTGTCAAGTGGAATTTATAGATTCATGCGTTAAAGTGTAGTAAGAGAGGGTAGCAGGTGGGGTTGCCTGTGCAAAATTCTCGCGATGAATAAACGGGCTATGGAAAAAACACCGCTACGGCGCAGGATGAAAAATCCGCCGCCACAATCCCGATGAAATTCATGAGACGGCCGGCAACATACACAACCGCTCACCTCTTTAAGTACAACCGACCAAGGCCTATCTGCTATTCACAACTGGTTTTATACCAAATACCGTTCGGTATATGACACCGCCCAAGACTATAAACATTGGCATTACCCAAATCAGACCAAGAAAGAGTGGTATCATTGCAAGTATAAAAATCAACCCCACAACAATATAAAGGCCGAAAAATGAAAACCATTTGTGGGTGACCGCTTTACGTGATGATTCAAGGGCTTCCCAAATACTAAGATTTTTCTCCAGCATTAGCGGAATTGCCATACTATAAGCAACACTAAGGTATATACCTGGAAGAACCAATAAAAATAAACCAATTAGTATCAGTATAAGCATTAAAATATTTAACCCAACAATTTTTAGTGTTTGGTTATAGTAGGTCAACAGGAGAGTAGCTTTCACCTCTCGTTTGGCGGCACGATGAATACCTAACATATACAAGCCTGCATTGATAGGGCATAGAATTAAAAATGACAAGAATTGAATCACATGACGAGCCGTTTGATCATCATCAAAGGTGGCTTCTACGGCCCCGGTAATGCCAGCAAACAAAAAAAGAATGAGCATTGCTCCCCAGGCAGTGAGCTTAAAACCAGATGTTTCACTCCAAGCAGTCTTAATGAGGGCGCCTATAGAAAAATCATATTCACCGGCGATGCCACGTTCTAGCGAGCCTTGATCTTCACCCCCTGACGAGGGTTTGACTAAATCACTTTCTGATTTTTCATATGAATTATTGTCCGACATGGTCACTTTCCTTAAATATTAATAATTATTGTTTTGTCCAGTAAGTGCACTACATTATCTGTATCTGAACAATCTGGCAAGTTGCGCGGGTCGGCGATACTGTAATGCGTCGCCGATTTTGAGGACGGCTGGCGGTTTCCATTGACGACAACAAGTGTTTCGCAAGCGGACTTGTTCTGACTAGATGTTGAATCGGAAGTGGATGACATCGCCATCCATGACCAGGTAGTCCTTACCCTCAAGGCGCCATTTCCCCGCTTCCTTTGCGCCCTTCTCACCGCCGTACCTGATGTAGTCGTCGTAGGACACGACTTCTGCCCGGATAAATCCCTTCTCAAAATCCGTGTGTATCCTGCCCGCCGCCGCCGGGGCGCTGGTACCCTGGGTGATCGTCCAGGCTCTCGCCTCCTTGGGACCCGCAGTAAAATAGGTGTGGAGTCCAAGTAACCGATATCCGATCCGCGCTAACTTGTCCAGGCCTGGCTCATCCATGCCCAACTCCTGCAAGAATTCAGTCTGCTCCTTAGCCTCCAGTTCAGCAATTTCCGCTTCTAGTTTGTTACAGATTGCCAGAACCTCTGCAGACTCTGCCTGGGCAAGGTCCCGCACCTGCACCAAATAGGCATTATCATCAATTCCCTGGTCATCCACATTGGCGACATACAGCACCGGCTTCATCGTCAACAGATGCAAGTCTTTAATGGCGAGGCAGGATTCAGCCGATAAGTCGGCATCAGATTGGAAACTGCGACCAGAGTGTCCGGCATCAATATAGGCAGCAAGGGATTCAAATAACCTCAGGCTTGCCGATGCCTGGTTGTCGCCACTTTTTGCAACTCTATGCACCTTGGCGCATGCCTTCTCAATGGTTTGCAGGTCTGCCAGTTGTAATTCGGTGTTGATAATTGCTATGTCTTCCGCCGGCTGAATCTGATTGGCGACATGGGTGACACTAGTATCATCAAAACATCGGACGACATGCGCTATGGCGTCTGTTTCCCTGATATTGGCAAGGAATTGATTACCTAGCCCTTCACCTGTTGATGCGCCTTTTACTAGCCCCGCTATGTCAATAAATTCCATGGTGGTAGGAATGATTTTTTGTGGCGAGGCGATGGCGGCAATCCTGTCCAGCCGCGGATCAGGCACGGGGACAATGCCAGCGTTGGGTTCAATAGTACAAAATGGAAAATTCTCAGCACTGACACCCGCGAGGGTCAAGGCGTTAAACAGGGTTGACTTGCCAACATTGGGTAGCCCGACTATGCCGCATGTAAAACCCATGACCGCCTAGCCTGGTAGCAGAGGCGAAAAACTATGCAACTGGCGCATCCCACCCTGCCAGTCACCCGCGATTACCAGCGGCAGAACCCGGAGCGATTCAGCAAGACACTGATCAACCATTGCCCTGTCATCCCGCCTGATCTGCCCCAGTAGATGTCCTGTCACCTCCTCCCGGTCTCCCGGATGGCTGACACCAATCCGTAAACGCTTGAAGGACTGATCAGCACTGAGACAGCGGGCAATATCCCTCAAGCCCTTGTGCCCTGCCAGACCGCCACCCTGCTTGAACCGCACCTGACCCAAAGCAAGGTCTAACTCGTCATGCGCTATCAGCACTCTCTCCAGGGGAATCTTGTAGAAATTAACCAGGGCGGCGACGCTTTTACCTGACTCATTCATAAAGGTATCGGGCAGGAGTAACCGGACCCTGTGCGCTGAAATCTTTATCCTGGCTGTCTTGCCGAAAAATTTTCTCTCCGACTTGAAGTTGACACCCGCCTGCATTGCCAGTTTTTCCACAAACCAGGCACCCGCATTGTGGCGGGTGTTCGCATAGTCCGTGCCCGGATTACCTAATCCAACAATCAACTCAAGTGACGCGCTCACTGGCGGGCGAGTTATGTCTCGTCCTCGGTGGGCGTGTCTTGCTCAGCTTCCGACTCGGGCACTTCCTCTTCCTCGGTGGGCTCTGGTTCTATTTCTTCAATCTTCTTCGGTAAATACACGGAAACCACGACATGATCATAGTCAGAGCCCTGCTGCAAAACCGGGACGGTCAAGCCTTCCGCCAACCTCAGCTCACTCATGTGAATGGAATCGCCGATCTCAAGGTGTTCAATATCTATGTCTATGTATTCAGGTAGGTCCCCCGGTAAGCAGGTGACTTCAATAGATGTCATGTTGTGAGAAACATTGCCGCCGCCCTGCTTCACGCCGACGCAGGTATCTGCGTTAAGGAAGTGTAGCGGCACCTCAACGGTGATCATCTGATTCATTCGGACACGCATAAAGTCAGCATGCAGGATGCGGTCCTTGGCAGGATGACGTTGCAGGTCTTTCAATATCACTTCCTGGGTCTTGCCCGCTGCCTTGATGGTGAAGATCTGTGAAAAGAAGGCTTCGGTTTCACATGCCCGGTGTAAATCCTTATGCAAGATTGACAATGCCTGGGGCTGCTCCTGGGCGCCGTAGAGAATCGCGGGCACCCTATCGGCATGCCGACGCAGGCGGCGACTCACACTCTTCCCTCGGTCTGTACGCAGTTCGGCATTCAGTACAAGTTGATCTGCCATGATGGAGACTCCTTAGATAATTTTTGTATATGACGAGGTATTCATTGAAGCCATCTAAAACAATGAAGCCTGGCTCCGTTTCTTGAAGAGAGCGCTAAGCGATTGCTCAATGCTGATCCGACGGATGGACTCTGCCAGAACTTCGGAAATGCTGAGTTGCCGAATCTGGCTTGCGTCCGCTGCTTCTTGCGACAGTGGAATTGTGTCCGTGATAACCAGTTCGTCTATCTTTGAGTGGCTAATGTCTGATATGGCGTTGCCCGATAATACCGGATGCGTACAATAAGCAAGGACCTTTTTGGCGCCATTAGCTTTGAGGGCGTCTGCCGCAGCACAAAGCGTCCCTGCCGTATCCACAATATCGTCCACCAGCACACAGGTCCGGTTGGCGACATCACCAATAATATGCATGACTTCTGCTGCATTAGCTTGGGGACGACGCTTGTCAATAATCGCAAGATCAGCATCGTCAAGTTGTTTGGCTATGGCTCTCGCCCGGACCACTCCACCAACATCAGGGGATACTATCACCAGGTTTTCATACTTCTGCTGATAAATGTCATCAAGCAACACCGGCGTGGCATAAATGTTGTCAACCGGAATATTAAAAAAGCCCTGTATCTGATCGGCATGTAAATCAATGGTCAGGATGCGATTGATACCAGCACTGACCAGCATATCGGCCACGACCTTTGCCGTAATGGGGACGCGTGCCGAGCGCACCCTTCTATCCTGTCTGGCATAACCAAAGTAAGGGATGACTGCGGTAATTCTCGATGCGGATGCCCTGTGGAGGCAGTCCGCCATCACAATCAGTTCCATCAAATTGTCATTGGTGGGGGCACAGGTCGGCTGGATGACAAAAACATCCTTGCCCCGAACATTCTCATGTATTTCAACGGAGACCTCGCCATCGCTGAACCGAGCAACATCGGCATTGCCCGGGTCCATTCGCAACCGATCAAGCACCCTATCGGTCAGGGTGGGATGGGCATTACCCGAGAATATTTTTAATTCGGCCACGGATTTGCTTCTTTTATTCAGCGACTCAGGCAGTCATCTGGTTAACGGATTGCAACAGGGTGATGTCCAAACATGGCTGGGGTGGCAGGACTCGAACCTGCGAATGCAAGGATCAAAACCTTGTGCCTTACCAACTTGGCGACACCCCAAATCTTCAACTTCTGCCTCCCGACAAACCCGCTACTCACAGGCATGTACGCGCCGGTAATTCTATCAATGCCCAGCCATCAATTTAAGGGGCAATCCCCCCAGGCAAAATAAGGGCGCTATTGTGCTGCCAGCCGATGGTGGTGTCAAGACTCAGTCCTGTGGTTGCCCTGCCTGTTCAAGCCAGGGGTAGGTGCCTTGCGTAGCGATAGCATGACGGTGCCAATCCCCTTGCCCCTCGTCCCTCCTCAACCATCATTCCGGGGCAAGCAAGGGCTGGTGAAGCGGGGGAAAGACGAAGGAAAAGGTTTGTTATAATTGACCATCTGGATTATCAAAGAGAGCCAAAGATGCTCAGGGAGCAATGTAAGGTGAGCAGGCAAACAAAAAGAGACACTGTCTATGCTGCACCCATGTCATCAGTTGAGACATTTCAATTTGATGCGCAGGTGGCGGATGTTTTTCAGGACATGATTGAGCGCAGCGTGCCGGGTTATGGATTGTTGCTGGAGATGATCGGGATGCTGGTCGCTCGGTACGCCAGGCCAGGCACCAACTGCTACGACCTCGGCTGCTCGCTCGGTGCCTCAACACTACAGATCAAACACCATGCGCCAGACTCGTGTCATGTGATTGGTGTTGATAATTCACCTGCCATGGTGGAGCGATGCAAGGCTAATCTCTTAGGCGATCACTCAGGGGTAAGTAGTGAGATACTGCTGGAAGATCTCCGCGAAACAAAGATTGAGAAGGCATCAGTCGTCGTCCTCAATTTTACGCTTCAGTTTATAGCCGATGCGGAACGTCCGGACATTTTGCGGAGAATTGCCAGAGGATTGCAACCAGGCGGGATCCTCATTCTGGCGGAAAAAATACACTTCCCCGATCAAGCACAACAAAATTTGATGACCGACCTGCATCACGAATTCAAAAAATATCATGGGTACAGTAATCTGGAAATATCTCAAAAACGCACTGCACTGGAGAAAGTATTGCAATCAAACACAGAAGCTGAACACCGGAAAAGATTATCGGTAGCCGGATTCAATCAAATAGAGTTATGCTTCCGTTGTTTTAATTTCACGGCGTTTCTCGCTATCAACTAGTGTCAAATAAAAGCATCCTACAGATGGTATCGCTAAGCTGACAAGCACCACAACTTCACGACGCCTTCACAACCAGGATAACTACACACTTATGGACAAAATTTCCTCAGCAGAAGAGTTTGAGACTCTAGTCAATGAAATCGCAATCGGCGCTTCAAGCATTTCAATATCCCGTAGCATTTCGCGACAATTCTTTTTCCGCGTCCGTAGTGGAGAGGTCAAAGATTTTGCGGGTCTGTCCACCATCAGACAAAAATTCATCATCCATGCCATGCTCATCGCCTCAATAGTGCTACTACTCATCTGCCTGGGCCTGGTCATCATGAACTTCGGCTGGTTAGCCATCATCGCCGCACCTCTTATTGGAATTTTCTGGACAGTGCTCGCAGCCTTCACCACAGAGACCGGCTCCTACCTCTCCTCAACCATCATCTATGTCATCGCCATGATTGTGGCATCCTGGATGGGTGAATATTATTTGATGCTCTTCGCTTCATCACTCTATCTGTTTCGAATGACTCACATTCTCGCCGAACAACTTCTTTCCCATCTGGTCATAAAATCATTCAATGCCTACACCATGCTCGCCGAGCATATAGTGATAACAAGAGATTCCTGAGTAACGATTTGGCACTAGCACTTTGTCCCCTAACACTCTGTCGCACCAATGTTATGCCTACAAAATTATCACCTGATCTCAACCGATTTTTCGAGGCGACTGCCAATACCAGAATTGCCCAGCATCATCCGGCACTGCGTGAAGCATTGGCGACCCACTCAACTAGGCATGGCACAACAGCCGAGTGGGAGTCGGCGCTACAGCAACTACAACAACTACAGCAACTGCGACAGTCGACGCGCTACGATGCTGTCTTTAATCAGGACACTCTGGAAATCGGACCAGCCCTGTCGGACGAGGATATTCCACAACTTCTCAAAGCCTTCATGCCCTGGCGCAAGGGACCCTTTAACATTTTGGGTACTTTTATTGATACCGAATGGCGGAGCGACTGGAAGTGGCAGCGAATAGTGCCGCACATCTCGCCGCTGGCAAACAAACTGGTCCTGGATATTGGTTGCGGCAACGGATACCACCTCTTCAGAATGCTGGGGGAAGGTGCCCGGCTCGCGCTTGGTATTGATCCGACCCTGGTCTTCAACTATCAGTTCCAACTCATCCAGCAACTCATTACCGAAAATCATGCCTACGCCCTGCCCTTGCGCGCTGAGCAACTACCGCCTTTCGGTGCTTTTGATGCAGTCTTCTCTCTGGGCGTTCTGTACCATCGTCGCTCCCCCCTGGGGCATCTGAGCGACCTGCTAAGTTTTCTCTCTCCTAAAGGAGAACTCATCCTGGAAACCCTGGTGATTGACGGTGATGAAAACACCCTGCTCATTCCCCGGGACCGTTATGCGCGGATGGCGAATGTCTGGTTCATTCCTTCTACCCTGTTGCTTGAACAGATGTTGCATAGGGTTGGATTTACTCACATCAGAAGGGTGAATGTTTCTGTCACATCAACAGAAGAGCAACGCAGCACCGAGTGGATGAGTTTCCAATCTCTCAGCGATTGTCTTGACCCCCAGGACCCGGGGTTGACGGTAGAAGGCTATCCCGCACCGAAGCGCGCGATACTCATCGCCAATCGCCGGAAATCTACATGACTATCACGCGACGAGACGCCAGAAGGCTGTTTCTGCATCAGCAGGGACTTTTGAAAAAGCACCAGTTCGGGACTGGTAAAGGAGCGGTGCTATCTACCATTCGGCGTCTCTCCTACCTGCAAATTGATACCATTTCTGTCGTCCGGCGAGCACACGAGCATATCCTTGCCACACGTGTTGAGAATTTCGACGCGAAGATGCTGTTGGACCTGCATAAGAGTCGCCAGATTTTTGAATACTGGGGACATGCGGCGGCCTATCTGCCATTTGAGCATTACAGATTTTATCTACCGGTGATGCATGGTTGGACGGCTACACGCAAGACCGACAAACGGCTGGCAGCGCATATTCTGAACAGAATAGAAGCAGAGGGTCCCCTGCAATCAAAAGATTTCAAAGACCCCCGAAAAAACAAACAAAACGGCTGGTGGCAATGGAAACCTGCCAAGCGGGTTTTGGAGCATCTGTTCCTCGCGGGCGAGTTGATGGTGACGCATAGAAACGGCTTTCAGAAGATTTACGACCTGCGGGACAGAGTCCTCCCCGTCGGCACCGATACCAGCCTGCCGAGTCGGGAAGAATGGGCGCAATTTATCGTCCAGACCATGGTGCAGGCACTGGGGATGGCAAGGGAGCAGGACCTGGGTTATGCCCGGAGTAGCATCCAACAACTTGCCGGCGTGCAACTAAAACAGGACCTTCGGACGGCGATTGACCAGTTAACAGAATCTGGTGAACTGGTGACAGTGCCGCTTGACGAAGCGATCTATTACACGACGCCGTGCCTCCTGTCGCTACTTCCCATTAAATTAGGAAAACGCAGAGTTAGAATCCTGTCGCCGTTTGACAATCTCGTCATTAACCGACAACGAACCAAACTACTTTTCGAGTTTGATTATCAACTGGAATGCTATCTGCCAGCAGAAAAAAGAAAGTACGGCTACTTCAGCCTGCCCATCTTGTGGGGTGACCTGCTGGTGGGCCGCCTGGACGCCAAGGCAGACCGCAAGGCAGAGGTGTTGGTTGTGAAACATCTTGTGCTTGAAGACCAGGGGAAGATAACCGAACCCTTCTTAGTAGCCCTCGCCGACGGCATCCAGCAACTCGCCAGGATTAACTATTGCCCAACAGTCGTTATTGAACAGACCCGCCCAGGGACATTGCGGAAGTTATTGTCTGGGTTGGTGGGTTAGTGGGGGGATGGCGAGGTGGCTCGTTCGCGCTGCTCTACATTCACTCAACGCGATTTCGCGCCAAGCCGATTTCGGTGCGCAACCGGCTCAAAAACTTTTTCAACACCCTCGGCTATGACGAAGATCGCGCGGCGCTCACCCG
>DKIG01000005.1:518-5951 GCA_002454165.1 Gammaproteobacteria bacterium UBA6724 | reverse complement strand
TCGCGTCGCGCTTTTCGTTGTCGGAGAGGTTCATTTATCACCCCCACCACCGGGCGCTATAACCTCAATCCCTAGCGCCAGGTGTTCATCGTCAATGTCAAACTGGAAGGGCAGGTCAGATGGCGGGCTAGGCGAATCCGTGACCTCAAGTTTCTTGGCAAGGGTTTCCCGCATGATGTATTTCTTATGCTCTTTGATGGCGACCCTGAGGGCCGGGGTGGCATGAATGCTGAGTTGAATCCGATCGGTCACCTCCAGGGCGGCATCCTTGCGTGACTTTTGGATACGGTTGATAACTTCCCGCGCTAGTCCTTCCCGAATTAACTCGTCATTGAGTTCACAACTCATGTCTATGGTAACAAACCGATCTGATATGGCGTTGGTGCCTTGCCGTGCATCCCGATAGACGAGGATGTCATCCAGGATAAATGTTTCACCCTTGAGAGTCAGTTCACCGCTGGTTTGAAACATATCAAGCGTGTCGCTGTCCAGTGCTTCAATGGCTGTTTGGAAATTTTTGAATTCCTTGCCAAATCTTTTGCCCAGTACAGGTGCATTGGGTTTTGCGTAGAGATGTATGTAATTTTGCTCAGCCGTGGAATAGTCAATTGCCTTCACATTAAGTTCGGCACGGAGGTAATCCTCAAGCAGGCTGATTTCATCCAGTAGTGCCTGGTCTCTATGGACGATGGTCAGTTGTGCCAGGGGGTATTTTATTTTTACCCTTGCCTGATTGCGTTTTTGTCTGCCCAGCAGAATGATGTGCTGAATGCGAGTGACTGCCTGCTCCAGCAAGGGTTTGATTCTCCCTTCGTCCGGTTCAGGATAGGCACAGAGGTGTACCGAGGACGGCAATTCCTTCTGTTGAAAAGAATCACGCCGAAAAAAACCGCGCAGAGACTGATAGATGGACTCAGCAAGAAAGGGCGTAAAAGGCGCCATGGATAACCCCAGTTCAAACAGGGTGACATACAGGGTGTGATAGGCGGCATTTTTGTCCGCTGTGGTTCCCTCAACCCAAAACCGGGCGCGATTCAGCCGGATATACCAGTTCGTCAGATCTTCAATAAATTCAAACAGGGTCGGCACCACATTATAGAGGCGGTAATTTTCCATCTCATCTTTGATCCCTGCTTTAAGGGTTTCCAGCCGTGAGAGTATCCATTGATCCATGATGTTGGTCGTTTTAGGCGTCATGGAATCTGGCTGCCAGTCGTCAATCTGGGCATAGGTGTACAGAAATTTGAAGGCGTTGCGCCAGGGGAGGAGTGCCCGCCGTACCATGTCCCGAACACCTGTGTCAGCGAATTTTTGTTCTTCTGCTTTCACCAGCCCCGAGTTAATCAGGTAGAGCCTGAGTGCATCGGCGCCATAGGTTTCCATTAACTCATCCGGCGAGGTGTAGTTTTTCAGGCGTTTTGACATCTTTTTGCCGTCTTCCGCCATCACAATGCCGTTGACGATGACATTCTTGAAGGGGTGGGTGTCGAAGAGGGCGGTGCCGAGGACAATCAGGGTGTAAAACCAGCCTCGCGTCTGGTCCAGTCCCTCGGCAATAAACTCCGCCGGAAAACCCTGCTCAAATAAGGCACGGTTTTCAAATGGATAGTGCAACTGGGCGTAGGGCATGGCGCCGGATTCAAACCAGCAATCCAGCACTTCTGGAATGCGTCTATAGGTCCCTGGTTCATCGGCAATGGAGAAGCAGAGGGGATCAATGGATTCCCGGTGCAGGTCGTCAACCACCTCGCCGGTGTACTTGGCAAGTTCTTCCCTGGAACCTATACATAGCTGCTTGCCGGTCTCGTCGTTAATCCATATTGGCAGGGGCGTCCCCCAGTACCGATTGCGGGAAATTGCCCAGTCTATTGCGCCTTCAAGCCAGTTCCCCATGCGTCCGTTTTTGATGTGAGCGGGTACCCAGTTGATCTGCTGATTGGACCTCAGCAAGGCCTGGCGTATCCGCTCAACCCTGACATACCAGGAATCAATGGCGCGGTAGATGATGGGCGTGTCGCTGCGCGGACAAAAGGGGTAGCTGTGGACGATCACATCCTGGATGTAAAGGTGCCCGGATGCTTTCAGATGTTTGATGATGTGCTTGTCCGCCTCCTTGACATGCATACCGGCAAAGTCGCGGACGGCTTCGGTGAAATGCCCTGCCATATCAATCGGGCAAACGAAGGCACTGATGCCAGCAGCCTTCATGATGCGGAAGTCGTCTTCGCCAAAGGCGGGTGCCTGATGCACTATGCCGGTGCCGCTGTCCGTGGTTACATAGTCATCTTCCAGGACGACAAAGGCACCTTCATCGGCA
Source organism: Gammaproteobacteria bacterium UBA6724 (assembly GCA_002454165.1). Classification (GTDB taxonomy): domain Bacteria; phylum Pseudomonadota; class Gammaproteobacteria; order Pseudomonadales; family Azotimanducaceae; genus UBA9659. The sequence continues at coordinate 3,634 of DKIG01000005.1, read as the reverse complement.
AACTCGGCGAAGTAGTCAAACAGGGGCTCATAATGCAAGCCGACCAGGTCCTTGCCAGTACATTCACCAACCAGGCTTAGCTGTCCAGTTTTATTGATATGTTCTTGTAGTTCTGCCGCAACGATGATGTTGCGGTCCAGGTCAGGGTCGTGCAATTCAACATATTTAATCTTCCGACCCAGGCACAAGGCAAGATTGGAAGGCAGGGTCCAGGGAGTAGTCGTCCATGCTGCAAGCCACTTTTCCTGATCCCTGAGTTTGAACAGCACGGTCACCGACGGGTCTTGCACTTCCTGATAATTAGAACCGGCTTCAAAGTTGGACAGGACAGTACCCAGGGCGGTGGAGAAGGGGACGACCTTTTCGCCGCGATAGATGAGGTCTTTTTCCCATAGTTGTTTGACGACCCACCAAACGGATTCCATGTACCAGGGGTCCATGGTCTTGTAGTCATGCTCAAAGTCCACCCAGCGGCCTATCCGGGTGACGGTCTTTTGCCATTCGGCGGTATATCGTTGCACTATCTTCCGACATTCGTCGTTGTAGCCCTTGATGCCGAGTTTCTCGACGGCGTCCTTTGAGGAGATGCCAAGCGTCTTGTCTATCTCATGTTCAACAGGCAGACCATGGCAATCCCAGCCAAACCGACGCTGCACGTAGCGTCCCTTCATGGTGAAGTATCTGGGTACTGCATCTTTCAGAATTGAACCGACCAGATGCCCGTGATGGGGTAAGCCGGTCGCAAATGGAGGACCATCGTAGAAGATGTAAGGCGGCAGATTTTCCGTTTGCTGGAGTGTTGCTTGGAAGATCCTAGATTCTTCCCAGAAAGCCAGGACGGCATGTTCGGCATCAACGAAGGAAAATTCATCGCTTGCCGGATTGGTCTTGTTGTTCATCTCACCAAAATCCCTGGGGGGAGGGTTCGTCTGGGGCTGCTCGGTTGCCTGTTTACACAATCAGTTCTGGTATCAAATGATTGCTGGATGCTGGTGAGTGTTTGCATGAAGAATAGAGCCTGGAGAATAGAGTATCAAGATGTGATGTCAAGGCTACTGCCCTAGTGCCTTTGCTGATGGACTCTGGTCACGCTACCGCGGGCGTTGATCTTTTCCAGAATCCGGGCGATGAGTTTTTCAATGTGGAAGGTGTGATACCAGTCGGGGGTCTGGTCATGGGTGATGACGCTGGTGCCGACCAGTTGGAATTCCCAGCCTTCAGACAGGGCCCTCTCTCTGATAGCACTCAGCCGCTCCCATGCCGGCTCAGAGAAGACTGGATGTATGCAGGCGAGATTGATGTGTCGGGCACCCTGTTTTTTGAGTTCTTTGATGGCTGCTGTCACTGAGCCTGCCGTGTCAATGATGTCATCAACCAGCAACACATCTCGGGAAGCGACTTCACCGATCAGCGTTGAGCGGGACACCGTGCCCGGTTTTGAATAGTCCCGCTCCTTGGAAAGTGCCGCCAGATCTGCTGTTAGTTCTTCGGCGACGGCTCTTGCCCGTTCCAGATAGCCCAGGTCAGGAGAAACTACGACATCGCCGGTCAGTTGATTCGTCTTTAGCCAGTGCGCCAGATGCCGGGTCAGGAAGACATTTTCCAAGCGGGCGACTGAGGGGTTGAACATGCCAGCGATGGAATCATTATGAATTTCAACCGTCACCACCCGGTCAACCCCCGCGCTCTGTAACATCCGCGCGAAGAGTCCGGCAGAGATGCCTTCCCGGGTGCGTCCCTTGCGTTTGTCTTGCCGCGCTGAGGGATAGTAGGGAATGACCGCCGTAATGTACTGGGCATCGGAGAGTGCCGCCGCTTCCACCGCATGTAGCAGCATGACGAATCGATCATAGACGCTGTGCTCATCCTGGGGACCGGCGGCGGACTGGAAGATATACAGATCATGACCACGGACATTGGCGCCAATCTCAAATTTCCCTTCGCCGCCGGCAAACCAGACTTCCTTGCTCGGCAATAGCGGTAAGTCCATGTAGCTTGCGACCGTCTCTGCAAAGGTGCGCCCGGATTCGCAGGTCAGCAAGGCTATGGGCGCGCGCGGATTGTTTTGAGACCGTTTCTTTTTTGGCGCGACGTTTTTCTTGTTTTTTACAGGGGACTTTTTTGGCATGGCTCTATTCCTGATTGCAAATCGTGAATGGCGCGGATCAAAATATCATGCTCAATTTTGTGTACCCGGGACGCCAGGGTTTCAGGGGTGTCAGTTTCGCGGACGGGGGTTTTCCCCTGTAGCAGAATCTCGCCCCTGTCGTATTCTCCCACAACCTGATGCACGGTGGCGCCAGTTTCCCGGTCGCCGCTCTTGATGACCCTCGCATGTACTCTCATGCCATACATGCCTTTGCCACCGTGTCGGGGCAGGAGGGAAGGATGAACATTGATGAGACGGTTGCAGTAGGCTGTCAGGGTCTGGGTGCCCAGTTTTTTCATGTATCCGGCAAGCACCACCAGGTCGGTTTTGGCATGTTTTAACGCCTTGAGCATTGCACCGTCCAGTAGCTCAGGGTCGGGATGAGTGGCGCCTGACAAGTGCATCGTCGGCACGCCAGCAGATCGCGCCCGCTGGAGTACGGGGGCGGCAGAGTTGTTGCAAATAAGAATAGCAATCTGGGCATGAAGCTTGCCCGCCTGGCAGGCATCAAGCAAGGCCTGGAAGTTTGTTCCCTGATGAGATGCGAGTACACCAAGTCGAATCATATCGGAGAGCAATCACATAAAAGTCCATTTTATCACTGGCGTCGTCTTTGCGTGACATCTTTGTTGGCAGCAGGCGCCTTTGTCGGTAGCAGGTGCCGCCGTCGTATAAGATGCGTCACCACCCCAGGCCCGTCATTCCAGCGAAAGCTGGAATCCAGAATCTTGGTGTAACCACCGTCGTATAAGGTGCGTCACTACCGGGCATTTCACTGGATTCCGTGTCAAGCACGGAATGACGGACGGGGGCAGGAATGACGGGCCGGGACGGCTCCTAACCCCCTGCCTAGCACTCAAACATGTTCAGATGGCAGCGTGATACCTGTAGGTGACACCTGTCCGCCGCCGTCGCCGCGTTACCACATCGCCGTCGTCGTCATCCGTCGCCACGCCTACGCTCCCCG
>DKIG01000005.1:0-414 GCA_002454165.1 Gammaproteobacteria bacterium UBA6724 | reverse complement strand
AACCACATCGCCGTCGTCGTCATCGTCACCGCCACATCGCCATCACCGTCGTCGTGGTCACCGTCACGCCGCCGCCCGCCGCCGTCCCCGCCGTCCCCGCCACATCGCCATCGCCGCCGTCGCCTCCGCGTTATCACATCACCGTCGTCGTGGTCATCCACCGCCCGCCAGCGTCGTTACCGTCGCCACCATCGCCGCCGTCGTCTCTATCGTCATCGCCACATCGCTGTCGCCACCACACCGTCGTCATTCCAACGCAAAGCCTGCCCTGGCTTGAACAGGGGTTGGAATCCAGACGACTGCCGCTGAGTTTTTTCACTGGATTCCTGCTTTCGCAGGAATGACGGTGGGGGTGACACCGCCGTCGTCGTCACCCGTCGCCACGCCTACGCTCCCCGTCATTCCGTGCTTGAC
>DKIG01000015.1 GCA_002454165.1 Gammaproteobacteria bacterium UBA6724 | reverse complement strand
TTGAGCGGCTTGTCATCAACAGCCCTGAGCGGCGCTCGTGACAATACAAATTACTCGCCGCCTGGCCCCGGTGTGTACCAGATGGGTGAAGACCAGGCTCTTTCCTGAATGGTTGGTTGCAGACCTTCTCTGGGCGGGACGCCAGCGCGAATGGCATCCCAAGTTGACCAGCGGCAGGTTGGATTTTGTAGCACCCGAACGTAATAAAAGGCACCTTGGGTCGGGTCGAAATCCGGGTCAGCCCAGCGCACTTTTAGTTCTGCTGCGCCAGTACCAGAGGGACTACAGGTAGTAATATCCACACTGGCACCATTGTCCGGGCAGCGATGGGTTGATGGGTCAATTTCATAGCCACTGCTACAAGCTACATCGTAAACTTTTTCCTGCGCTGAGCCATTTTCAATCCAGCCCTTGATAACCTGAGCTCTTTGTAATGGTTCATCGCGGGTATCGCGCGTCGCCCAGACGATAAACTCAGGCGATTGACCCGCCGCCAGTGTCAAGTCCCCTCCCATGGCAACGCCGCTGGCGTATGCCTGTTCAATGAAGGCGGGGCTATCCAGATCCGGTAAGTCCGAACCTCCAAAAAATCGAACCTTGATGCGCGGACCAGTTGTGGAAAATGCCTCCTTGCGACTCAGCGCATCGTAAATGGCTTCCCGGGTGTTCTCCTCCGCCCAAACACCCGCCAAGCCGGAACCACCCCAGTAAGAATAGTAGGTATCGGCATAGGGGTTGCCATCTTCATTGGGTTCCTCCAGAGGCACGGTACCGCGTTTTTCCGCAGTGCTGTCCAGAAGTCCAACCTTGCCCCAGTAGTTATCGTCGTTCCCGGTCCAGGAAGCATTATGTGTATCGCTAGAGCCGATGACACCAAACTTGTACGGGTTAAATCCATCCTGGGATTCCATCTCAATACCGTGCATCAATGCCTCCCGCGCATAACTACCGGGGACATCGCCTTCAATGGTCGTCGCTATCATGAAGGGCATGATCTCAAAATCTGCCCACTCGTCATTGGGCGAGAGGAGCGGGTGTGTGTCCGATGTACCCTTGACCTGGGTATTTTCCACCAGGGGCTCATTACGCATCCTGAGTTCCGCATAGGCAGCATCAAGCGGCTGACCCGAATAGTCCACCAGGCTAAACATCTGACCATTGGAACCATTTGAATTATGCGGTATCGCCAGGCTTTCAATGCCTTGCGCGCGATGCTCGTCCATCCATTGCCAGAGATCCTCCGGGTTGGATGAATCAATTCTGGAGAAGGGGATCTTCGGTGCCTTGTCATCTCTATAGATAACATTACGGTGGAGGTTCTGGAACTTTGGCCCTGAAGTGTATTCATAACCGATGAAGGCAGTGAATCTGCCCGGGTCATTGTGCCGATTTGCTGCATCCTTGATGACAGACCAAGCAGAACCGATTATTGAGAGATCATTAATTTCTCCAAATCTGTCGCTTGCGGGGTCAAGATAGGGTCTTATGGCACTAAACACAGCACGCATCTCTTCCGTTGGTGCCTGTTGCGAGAACATTTCTGCATCCGCGTGTTCTGATATTTCCTCCGTCTTGTCTCCCATTGCCCGCATCACACCAAGAAAGAAGGCATGATCTGTGACCGAATAGAAATCAAGCGGCTCATCAAGTTGCATGTTAAAGCCTGCGGGATGCTGCAAAACCCCACCCTTTGCGAATCGGTAAGCGTCATCCGGTGTGGCTCTGGTGCCAAAAATATAAGCATCAAAAGAATAGGTAGTATGAACATGCAAGTCGCCGAAGTAGGCGTTCCGGTTGGGATTGGGGGCAGGTATTTCCCTCACTGAATCAGCCTCGTCAGCCGATTCCTGGGTACAGGATGCAATCAACAGCAAGCCAAAGATCAAAGTGAATATTCTGGTAATCATTATCTTTTCCTCCGAATGATGTAACGGACTTCCAAATTTGATCTTCCTCAATGCTACTCCGACACCTTCTGCTTGTCTAAAACTGCCTGCTTGGCAATTTCAGACATTCGGATGTCCCAGTAGCAACGCAGAGGCAATTCAATCAAAAACCCATGGACAACCACCAACCATGTTGAAATCTGGGTGCCAGCGCCGAACATCATTGGCTCTCCGCCATCGGGAATGAAAGAACTCCATCAGGCAGATACCTTCATCCACCTCAACCATGAAAGTATCAAATTCTTTCACTTCTTTATAAGGGGGATAGACAGTACCCTGACCCCAGGTGAGCCCGCCTTTGCTTTCGGCATAGCCTATCCAGAAGGCTTCAGGAGTGCCCCAGGCGGCGGTGGCTAGATCGTAAGCCTCATAGTCGGCGGCGGCATCAAGCCTTCTCAACTCGCCGTTGGACTGGGCGACAGCCTGAGCCGAGATTGCCAGGCTCGTGATAAAGGCAGTGATAAAAGTAGCGATGAAAGCAGATTGACGAATCAACATCAGCTGACCTCTCTTAGTGTCAAATTGTTTGTAATGTCCCTGCTTGTAATGAACCTGCTTATAATGAGCTTAGCGTAGCGCCACTGTCGCTGCCGCTCGCGCGCCCTGACCGCCGGTCTTGCTTGCCGTGCCGCTTCCTCTTCCAGGTAGTCTCTCATGCTTCCTCCTCCTCAAAAAACCGCTCCGGGTGCCGCACCAACTGCTTCGCTATCTTCTTGAAACTCAACTCTTCATAGTCGGAACTCTGACAGTCTCAAACAAGGTTTATCCGTATCCGCCATCAGATTAGGCGGCGGCCTTCGCCTTCCTGATGACATCCTCCGCAACACCGTTCGGGCAGGAATCGTAATGACTGAACTCCATCGTGAACTGACCCCGCCCGGAGGTCATGGTACGCAGGTCACCGATATAACCAAACATCTCCGCCAGAGGCGTAGTGGCTTTGATTCTGATGCCCATAGCGGTGGTATCTTGCCCCTGGATCATGCCCCTCCTTCGGTTCAGGTCGCCGATAATATCGCCCACATGCAACTCCGGGGTGAATACATCAACCTTCATAATCGGCTCCATCAGCTTCGGCGCCGCCTTTGGCATTGATTGTCGATAGGCGGCCTTGGCGGCGAGTTCAAACGCAATTGCCGAGGAGTCAACCGCGTGATGCGCCCCGTCAACCAGGGTAATTTTTACATCAAGCAACGGGTAGCCCGCTAGCGGGCCCTTTTCCATGCAGACCTGGAAACCCTTTTTGACTGCGGGCCAGAATTCCCGCGGCACATTGCCACCGGTAACCGCCGATTCAAATTCAAATCCGCTACCAGATTCCGCCGGCTCAATAATATAGTCAATTTTCGCAAATTGGCCCGCGCCACCAGTCTGCTTTTTGTGCACATAGGTATCCTCAATACGGCGGGTCAGAGATTCACGATAAGCAACCTGAGGCGCACCCATGTCGACGTCCACGTTGTGAGTACGTTTGAGAATGTCAACTTTGATATCAAGATGCAGTTCGCCCATACCCTTGATGATCGTCTCGCCCGATTCATTGTCGGTTTCAACACGGAAGGAAGGGTCTTCCTGAATCATCTTGGTTAATGCAACTCCCATCTTCTCAGAGGCACCCTTGTCTTTAGGGTGGATGGCGACGGAAATCACCGGGGCCGGAAATACCATGGGTTCCAGGGTGGCGGGCTGGTTCGGGTCACAGAGGGTGTGCCCGGTGCGGGTATGTTTCATCCCGATCAGCGCAACTATGTCGCCCGCCTGGGCTGAATCCAATTCAATCCGTTCGTCGGCGTGCATTTCGACTATTCTGCCTATTCGCTCCGTCCTTTTGGTAAAGGTATTAAGTGCGCTGTCGCCCTTTTTAATTTTGCCAGAATAGATTCTCGTAAATGTCAGGGCACCAAACCGATCATCCATAATTTTGAATGCCAGTGCCCGCAACGGCTTGTCCGCCGACACCAGGGCAAACTCGCCCGTCTTGTTACCTTCAAGATCAATCTCCGGCTGCGGTTTGACCTCTGTCGGGTCAGGTAGATAATCCACTATGCCGTCCAACACCAGTTGAATGCCCTTGTTTTTGAATGCGGAACCACAAAAGGTCGGGAAGAAATCAAGATTTACGGTGCCCTGGTGGACACATTTTTTTAGTACCTCAATGGAGGGTTCCTCCTCTTCTTCCAGGTATTTCATCATGGCTTCTTCGTCATATTCGATGACAGTTTCAATCAACTTTTCCCGCCATTCTTCAACCTTGTCTGCCATATCAGCAGGAATATCCTCTGTATGGTAGTTTTGGGGATCCCCCGAATCGTCCCAGATCCATGCCGTGCGAGTTAGCAATTCCACCACACCCTTGAAGTCATCCTCCACACCGATGGGTAGCGTCATAACAAGTGGTTGCGCCGCGAGTATGTCTTCAATTTGTGTAAGGACCCGGTAGAAATCTGCGCCCACCCTGTCCAGTTTGTTGACAAATATAATCCGTGCCACCTCGGAGTCGTTGGCATAACGCCAGTTGGTTTCCGACTGTGGCTCCACGCCACCTGAGCCACAGAAAACACCAACACCACCATCCAGAACCTTCAGGGAGCGATAGACCTCAATGGTGAAGTCCACATGCCCCGGGGTGTCAATGATGTTGAGTCTATGGTCCTTCCAGAAGGTGGTCGTGGCGGCGGACTGGATCGTGATACCCCGCTCCTGCTCTTGTTCCATAAAGTCCGTCGTTGCGGCGCCGTCATGCACCTCGCCCAACTTGTGAATCTTCCCAGTCAATTTCAGGATGCGTTCGGTGGTGGTGGTCTTGCCCGCATCCACATGGGCAAATATGCCAATATTTCGGTACTTGCTTAAATCAGTCATTACAGTAACTCGTCTATCAGTGCTTGTGTGTTTGCTCCCCGCGAAGGCAGATGGTAGCTACGGGTGGACTTGAACCACCGACCCCAGCATTATGAATGCTGTGCTCTAACCGACTGAGCTACGTAGCCACTGGCTCCTGCGAGGGCGCGCATTGTCCCGGTCAGGGCATTTGTTGTCAATATCATGTGGTCATAACCGGGGCAGGAAGATCGCCAGCCATGCCGCCAGCAGTAGCCCACCGATAAGCAGATGCGCTTTGATGATCATGTTCAGGCGGATAATACTGCTCTCGTCAGCGTCCGATTTCCAGATATGGCTCAGCAAAATATCCTGCATGATGACGATAACGACAAGGGGTGCTACGGCGGGGAGAATACCGCCGAAGAGCAGATTCCAATGCTCGGCGGCGTAGTCTGGCTTCCATGCAAATGGCATCAATAGGGTCAATACCAAAGCTGTTCCATGTAGCATATTACGCAGAGGGCCCATGCGCTTGAGATTGTGCAGCATATTGGTCATCTTCCTTCTTCAGAGTTGGTATTATAATTAATATCCTGGCGACGACTACTCGGAGGACAGAAGATGCAAAACACCATGTGGCGTGAATCTGACGCAGGACTATGTCTCAACCTTAGTTTCCGGGATTTCAAAGAGGCGTTTCAATTCATGACGGATGTCGCTGAACTGGCGGAGCAACACCAGCACCATCCCGACTGGCGCAATGTTTACAATCGTGTATCCATCAAACTTAATACCCACGATGCGGGTCATCAAGTCACAGAAAAAGACCGAGCACTTGCCAAGGCGATTGTTGAATTGGATAGTTTTGCCTTGGCAAAGATTGATGAGACGCCGCAAACATAAAAAATATATGAAAAATTTATTGATACACGGGGACAATATTGAAAGTCTCAACTATTTGATCGCAAATAGAAGTTTGGCAGGAAAGATTGATTTGGTTTATATTGACCCACCTTTTTCAACAAATGGAAATTTTACGATCACGGACGGGAGGGCGTCCACAATCAGCAACTCCAGAAATGGAAACATTGCGTATTCGGATAAACTGACGGGAAAAGATTTTATTGGTTTTTTGCGAACAAGGATGGTGTTGCTCAGAAAATTGTTATCCGAACATGGTTCCATTTATCTGCACATA
>DKIG01000023.1 GCA_002454165.1 Gammaproteobacteria bacterium UBA6724 | reverse complement strand
GCGGGGGGTGGTGGACTTATACATAGTGGTGATTTTGAACCTATGCAGTATGATACTGTCTGCACCATTAATAATTTTTCCAACGCCATTTCTGAGGCTATTATGATTAGTTTTATCAAATTTATTATTAGTCCAATTATTCTTGGATTTTTGGGCTATGAAGTATTCAACTGGCTCAATAGTGGCGGCTTCAAGAACCCGAATGACAGCATTGAAATCATTAACCTGCTTATTTTTATCGGGGTCGGGCTAGGGACTGCCTTCGTCGCCAGGATACCTGGTAACAACAAAGATATAACCGCCGATAGAGAAACCGGCACGGTCAAGTGGTTCAACACCAAAAAGGGTTTCGGGTTTATTCTCTGCGACCAGGGTGATGAAGTTTTCGTCCACTATCGTGGCATCATCAAGCACCAGGACAAACAAACCATAGAACAGGGGCAACGGGTTTCATTTGTTATCGTCAGCAACGATAAAGGACTGCAAGCCGAGCAGGTACAAGTCATCTGAACGGCAACCTGCTCGCCGTCCCCTTTTTCTTCATTGGGGAAGTCTCGTCATTGGAGAAGTCTCGTCATTAGGGAAGTTTCTTCATTGGAGAAGTTTCGTCATTGGAGAAGTGTCGCTCAGCACTTCCCTGATCAACCCGTTTCCTCAAATATTCGTACATTGATTACACCGTCAATGGCGAAGATATCTGCAACAATCTCGTCTGTCGGTATCGTTTCAATGTCAATGAGATTATATGCCACTTCGTCCCGGCTCTTGTTCAGCATCTCCACCACATTGATATTTTTGTCCGACAAGATGGCGAGAACCTTGCCCAAAATGCGCGGCACATTTTTATTGGCGAGAGCAATCCGATGGACGCCGTCCGTCCTTTCAAGTTCAATCGTCGGGAAATTAACTGAATTCTTGATGTTGCCATTTTCCAGAAAGTCCCTGACCTGGTCAGCCACCATCATGGCGCAGTTCACTTCTGCTTCTTCTGTACTGGCACCTAGATGCGGCATGGAGATAAGGCCCGGCTTACCAATCAGCCCCGGCGTTGGAAAATCAGAGATGTACTGGGAAAGCCTGCCATTTTCCAGGGCTTTGAGGACAGCATCTTTTGCCACGATTTCCTCCCGGGAAAAATTCAGCAGGACAGCACCCTGACGGATATAGCCCAGCGATTCCTGATTGATCATCTCCCGAGTGGTCTCCAGTACCGGCACATGCAGGGTCACCATGTCGGAGCGGGATAAGAGCGCCTGCATACTGTCCATCTTCTTGACCTGGCTAGACAAACGCCAGGCAGACTCTACCGACAGAGCGGGATCGTAGCCCAACACATTCATATCCATTTGCAATGCCATGTCCGCTACCATGGAACCAACCGCCCCAAGACCTAAGACTCCAAGGGTCCTGCCCTTTAACTCCCTGCCCTTGTATTGCTTTTTATTGGCTTCAACCAGCCGATTCAACTCTTCCTTGTCCTTATGTTTCTGTAACCCGTTCACATAATCAATACCGGAGATGATGCCGCGGCAGGACAACAACATTCCCACCAGCACCAGTTCCTTAACCGCATTGGCATTCGCGCCGGGAGTATTAAAAACCACTATGCCCTGTTCGGTATATTCAGCAACGGGAATGTTATTAACGCCTGCCCCCGCCCGCCCCACTGCTCGCAGGGACGGTGTCGCATCAGCCCTGGTCAATTCATGACTGCGTATCAGAATTGCATCCGGGTCCGACAGCTTTGCATTGACCTCATAACTGTCACGAGGGAACCTGTCCAAGCCCTGCTTGGCAATGTTGTTGAGTGTGCGAATCTTGTACATCTGTGAATTGCTCCTTAATCTGCTTGAAAAACCAGGAAGCAATTTTACACGGCGGGGGAATTGATTAAACACTCTTTGCCAAAATTGCTGGTATTAAACAAAAAGGTAATCCAGTTAAAATGGGGGCGCGGATTTCAAATACAGATGCCAAGCGGGATATGAATATCAAGACAACGGGACAGGGCATGATGGCGCTCAGTATCATTCTGGGTATAGCGATACTGACCCTCTTCTTCGGCAAGTTGGAGGAAAAGCAGTACAACCCCAACACCGCGCCTCTATCTCTTGCCCAGGAAGAAAGCATTGAGGTCTCTCTGGTGCAAAACCGACAGGGGCACTATGTTGTTACTGGCGAGATTAATCATCAGTCGGTCGTATTCCTCCTGGACACCGGAGCGACAGATGTTGTGGTGCCGGAAAGAATCGCCCGCAGACTGGGATTGGCTTATGGGCGTCCTAGCCAGGCAATGACTGCCAATGGTGTCATTACTATCTGGCAAACCAACATTGACGAACTGAGGATTGGAGATATTCGGCTTCAGAAAGTGGCGGCAAGCATCAATCCCAAGATGGCATCCGAGTCCATTCTGCTCGGCATGAGCGCGCTCCGCAGGATTGAGTTCATCCAGCAGGGTGACAGCCTGACCCTGCGTCAAAAATCGCTATGACGATTGACTTTTTCTCCGGTATTGAGGCTTCGGTTGTGGCTGCTCTGGCGGAGGATATAGGCGCCGGCGACCTGACGGCGAGTCTGATTCCTGAGACCCGGCACCTGAGCGCAAGCGTGATTACCAGACAGGAAGCCATCGTCTGCGGCAGGCCCTGGGTGGATGAAGTCTTCCAGCAGATTGACCGGGAAATCCAACTGGAATGGCTGGTCACAGAAGGCGAATCCGTAGCAGTCGGCGACACCTTATTTTTTGCCCGGGGGAGCGCACGCAACATCCTTACCGCTGAAAGAACCGCACTCAACTATCTGCAACTACTATCCGCCACCGCCACCCGCACCAGATATTTTGTTGCCCTGATTGAAGACCTTCCGGCACAACTTCTGGATACGAGAAAAACGATTCCCGGACTCAGGCTGGCACAGAAGTATGCCGTGCATATAGGTGCTGCCCAAAATCATCGGACTGGCTTGTTTGATGCCTTTCTGATTAAAGAAAATCACATCAAAGCCGTGCCTGTCACCCAGCTCGTTGCACTTGCCAGAGCAAGAGGACCCGGCGCCCGGGTTGAAGTTGAGGTGGAAAATCCTGCCGAGCTGAGGGCCGCCATTGCCGCCGCACCTGACTGGATCATGCTGGACAATTTTACGATTGACGACATTCACCTTGCCGTCAAGCAGGTGCAGGGTACTGACATCACGCTGGAAGCATCCGGTGGCATAGACACTCCTGAGCAACTGCGTGAAATTGCCGCCACCGGCGTGCATTTTATCTCTCTGGGTACCCTGACCAAAGATTGCGAGGCTATTGACCTGTCAATGCAGTTTAAGGATGAGGGGTTACCGGGGTAGCGCAACTGGGCACACAAGGCGGCTTAGCAATCATGAACAGGCTATACTTCACCAGCGCCGGAATAGCTCAGTTGGTAGAGCAGTTGCTTCGTAAGTAATTGGTCGGTGGTTCGAGTCCACTTTCCGGCACCAGATTCAGGGCTCTATCCTCTCAGTGGCAGGCTCGTCAGGCGCGGTGCGGTGCGTTGCCGTGATGGTGTAGCCAGTGCCCGGGGCACATTCGCCCATCTTGTCGCCGTCGTCATGACATTCAACCAGGATCGTTACGAGATCTGTCCCCGGGTCCCATCCCAGTCTGGCACCCAGGGTGGTGATACCGCTTGCCGGGTCCCAGACGCCCTCGGCATAGGTGTTATGTGAATTGCGTCGGTCTTCTTGTAGTAGTTGGATAGATTGCATCTGAGCTCGCAAGAGAGTGACTCTGGCGGTGTGGATATAGTCCTCATAGATAGGGAAGGCGATGACAGCAAGGATGCCGATGATGGCTACAACCATCACCAGATCAATCAATGTGATACCTGATGTTTGTCTTAATGGGCCCATGGTCGTCCTCCAGGTTATTACGCTGGATTTAACCACAAGACGCCACAAGCCGCAGTAGTTGCGCCTTAATTCAAGGCATCACCGTCAACAATCGTTGCGACTGGTTCCAGGTCTTTATATGCGGGCCTATAGATGGTTACTTTCGCAGCGGCGACTGCCACCCGAATAATGCCCTGCTCCTGGGCATCCTCAAGGGTGACTTTGGTAGCGTCAGCATAGGCTGAGGCACCGCCCGGAGACAGTCCAACACCAGCGTTGTAATGTTCAATCCAGGCTTCTGCCGAAGTCGGCGTGGTATTGCCTATACCGAGGGCGCTCTGGGACCGCCCCTTGACAAAGGTTGATCGGGTTATCCGAATCGCTGTTTCGTAATGTGTATTGACCTTCGTCATGTTCGCCGTCTTGATGTAATCCCTATAGGTGGGCAGTGCAAGGGTAGCAAGCACACCAATGATTGCCACTGCAATCATCAACTCAATCAAGGTAAATCCCGCCTGGCATTGAAGCCCTTGGTTTTGTAACTCTTGTTTTTGCGACTCTTGGTTTTGCAACTCTTGGTTTTGCGACTCTTGGTTTTGCGACACGGGAGCATCTCCTTCCTGGCGTTTGGCGGCTGGGTGTCCGCTGTTCAAAGCACTGTTCAAAGTGTGCTGTCCAAAGTGCTGTTCAAAGTGTGCTGTTCAAAGGCTCATTCAAAGTAGCACAGGGCTGGTGAGGCGTCGGTCAGCAAATACCCTCATCCACCGAGGAACAACTACCCGCCTGGGTGCGAGAAAAGCCACTCACAGATAGCGATTCTCTGTATCGGCAGGCTTTTCATGCTCGGTACACTTCGGTGACTTTTTGCAAGGCTAGGTTTCAATACCAGGTTTCAACACTAGGTTTCAACACCAGGTTTCAAGATTGGACAGAAACAAGATGGCATCAGGGTCAATACAAACCACCGGGCTGGCGAGAAGGCTGGTCACCGATGGACTGCTTAGTGATACCACCGCTCAGGAGGCTGTTGAAGCCGCCCGGCATGCAGGTGTGCCCTTCGTCTCTCACCTGGTCCAAAACGGCATCGCCAGGGCAAGGGACATTGCCGAGTCCGTCTCCGATGAATTTGGCACACCACTCCTGGACATCGCCAGTTTGGACCCGGCCGCCATCCCCAAAAATCTGGTGGATGAAAAGATGATCCGTGCCCATCATGCCATCCCGATTTTCCAGAGAGGCTATCGTTTATTCGTTGCGCTTTCCGACCCGACCCATCGCAGGGGGCTGGACGAAATTAAGTTCCAGACTGGCATTTCAACTGAGGAGGTGCTGGTTGAAGAGGACAAGCTCAGGGCATTTATGGCGTCTTTCCTTGAATACCATGAAGCCGGATATGCCAAGGACTCAGCGCATCAGGATGCTATCTTTGATGCTGAGATCCTGGAAGCAGCTGAGAGCAATGACTTTGATGATAACGATGAAGCCTCAATAGCCGCCACCAGGCCGGTCGTCCGGTTTGTCAACAGGATGCTGATGGATGCCATCAAAAGCGACGCTTCGGACCTGCACTTTGAACCCTTTGAAAAAACCTATCGCATACGGTTTCGTACTGACGGCATATTGCGTCAGGTGGCAAGCCCGCCAGCGAATCTTGGTCCAAGAATAGCGGCACGGCTAAAAGTCATGTCCCGAATGAATGTCTCCGAAAGACGCATTCCCCAAGATGGCAGAATCAAACTCAAATTATCAGCATCAAGATCCATTGATTTCCGGGTCAACACCCTGCCCGTCCTCTACGGTGAGAAAATCTGCCTGCGCATCCTTGATCCCAGGTCGGCAAGAATGAGTATTGATTCGCTTGGCTATGAGCAGGAACAAAAGCAACTGTATCTTGAGGCACTCCACATGCCCCAGGGCATGTTCCTGGTGACCGGTCCAACCGGAAGCGGCAAGACAGTCTCCCTCTACACGGGTCTGAACATCCTTAACACAGCAGCATTGAATATCTCAACAGTTGAAGACCCCATAGAACTCAATCTTGAGGGCATCAACCAGTGCCCGGTGAACTACAAGGCGGGGTTAGGTTTCAGCGAAGCCCTGAGATCATTCCTGCGACAGGACCCGGACATCATCATGGTGGGGGAAATTCGGGACATTGAGACCGCCAACATTTCCATCAAGGCGGCACAGACAGGACACATGGTCATGTCAACCCTGCATACTAACAATGCTCCCGAGACCATCACCCGGTTGCGTAGCATGGGCGTCCCGGCTTTCAACCTCGCCACTTCCATCAATCTCATCATCGCCCAGCGACTTGTCCGACGGCTATGCGAGTGCAAGGTGCGACTGGACATTCCCAAAACTGCTCTGCTGGAAAAGGGGTTTACCGAGCAGTACCTGGATGAGGATATTGACATCTTCGGACCCGGAGGGTGTGCCACCTGCACAGACGGATATAAGGGGCGTATCGGTATCTACGAAGTGATGAAGATAACGCCGGAAATATCGGAATCTATTATGGCGGGCAACAATTCACTTCAAATCGCGGCGGTCGGCGAAAAAGGTGGCTTCAAGAATCTGTTTCAGTCCGCCCTGAACAAGGTGAGACAGGGCATCATCAGTCTGGAAGAAGTAGATCGTGTTACCACTGGCAACTGAAACCCGGCAGGGCTGGCATCATGGCAAGGGCTAACCGGATATTTGTCTGGGAAGGCATTGATCGGACTGGCAAAAAGACCAGTGGTGAAATCACCGGTACTAGCCTCAACCTGACCAGGATACGACTGCGCCGCCAGGGCATTCATCCCACCAGGGTGACAGGTCCCGGATGGATATCCGGCTTTGCGTCTGGCAGATTGGGCGAAAGGATTAGCAGTGCCGACATTGCCCTCTTCACCCGCCAGGTGGCGACCATGATCAAGGCCGGTGTGCCACTTGTTCAGTCATTTGAGATTGTTGCCACTGGCACGGAAAATCAGAAGATGAAACGAGTAATCCAGAAGTTGAAAGATGAAGTGGCTTCTGGCCACTCCTTCGCCTATGCCGTCAGACGCCAGCCGAAATACTTTGATGATCTCTTCTGTTGTCTTATTGATGTGGGCGAGCAGGCAGGCACGCTAGATACGCTGTTGGGGCAACTTGCCAGGTACCGGGAAATGGCCGAAGCACTCAGAGCAAAATTTAAGAGTGCGTTGAGTTATCCAGCGACCGTCCTGGTAGTGGCAAGCCTGGTTTCGGCTATTCTCCTGGTGAAGGTGGTGCCGCAGTTTGAACAGATCTTTGCGGGGTTTGGGGCTGAACTGCCGGCACTGACCCAGGTTGTTGTGAAGATGTCGGACTTTATGCAAGCCTGGTGGATTGAAATAATTGCCACCGCCACCCTCGGTTGGTTTCTCGGCAAGGCAATTTACCAAAACTCCAGGTTCCTGCAAAAGAGTCAGGAACGATTGGCTTTAAGGCTGCCAATTATCGGTAAACTTCTCAACCGATTTTGCCTCGCCCGATTTGCGCGTACTCTCGCCACCACCTTCGCCGCCGGCGTACCCCTGGTGGATGCCCTCAGGTCCATCGCCGGTGCCACCGGCAACATCGTTTACTACCAGGCGATACAACTGATGATTGATGATGTGTCAAGCGGTATCCCGCTTAATACTTCCATGAAGTCTGCTCGGGTCTTCCCGCCCATGATGATACAGATGGTCGCTGTTGGTGAGGAATCAGGTACCCTGGATGAAATGCTTGACCGGGTGGCAACCTATTATGAAGACCTGGTCGAAAACTCTGTCGCCAGACTGACCAGCCTCATGGAGCCGATGATAGTGTTGATTCTCGGGCTGGTGGTTGGGGTTCTGCTCATCTCCATGTATCTGCCGGTCTTTTCCATGGGACAGGCAATTAGTGGCGGCTACTAGAAGGATGTGGGTCCTGACTCTTGAGTATGTCCAGTTTCCTGTCTTGGCGGTAGCCTTTAGTATTGGCACCCTGGTCGGTAGTTTCATCAACCTCCTCGTTTACCGACTCCCCATCATGTTGACACTGGCAGGGCACAGGGGGGAGGGGTTGCCTGGGGAGGCATCTCTACCGCCTGATGCCCAGGCGGGATTTAACCTGATCCTCCCCCGGTCCAGGTGTCCCAGGTGTCTGGCTCCCCTCAAACCCTGGCAGATGATTCCAGTCCTGGGTTACTTCCTGGTCAGGCGGGCTTGCACTGTCTGCCAGAAACCGGTCAGCGCCAGATACCCTGTGGTTGAGATGACAACGGGCCTGGTGACGGTCCTGGTGATCATGCAACTGGGCTTTACTCCGGAGGGTATAGCCGGGTCTATTCTGACCTGGGTGCTGATCTCCCTCGCTCTGATTGATTATGACACCCGGCTCCTGCCAGACAGCATTACCCTGCCCATGATATGGCTAGGGCTCATCGTGAATCTGCCGCGCATTTTCACCAGTCTGGAAGCCGCCCTGGTGGGTGCCTGCCTCGGTTATCTGAGCCTCTGGTGCGTGTATCATCTGTTCAAACTCGCCACCTCCAGGGAAGGTATGGGATATGGCGACTTTAAATTGCTTGCTATGCTCGGGGCATGGCTGGGCTGGCAGAGCCTACCGCTGATTTTACTACTCTCATCGCTACTCGGTACCGTTATTGGCGGCGTCCTGATGCTCAGAGGTCATGCCAGGACTAGTTCTATAGCCTTCGGTCCCTGTCTCGCCGTCGCCGGCTGGGTGGCGCTTCTCTGGGGGGAGGAAATCATGCTGATGTGGCGAATGATGATGTATGAATAGGCGTCGCGCCTAGGTTCGATATGCCGCATTGATTGAAACATAGGCATGGGAGAGGTCGCTGGTCCAGAGCGTCTCTTTTGCCTCTCCCTGATTTAGATCTACTCTGATGCGTATCTCGTCTTGCGCCATGATGCTCGCGCCCAGTGTCTCAGTGTATTCCGGGTCCCTAGCGCCGTCTTTCACCAGTCGCACCGTATCAAGATAGATGTCAATTTTTGAGCAGTCCAGGTCGGCTTCTGCCTTGCCTATCGCCATGATGATCCTGCCCCAGTTGGCATCATTACCATAACAGGCTGTTTTCAGCAGGGGTGAATTGGCTATTGACCGCGCAACCGCCAAGCAATCGGCTTCATTCCTGCCTTTGCGAACTGCCACTTCAACAAACTTGGTAGCCCCCTCTGCATCCCGGACTATCCCCTGTGCCAGTTCAATCATCAGGGAAGTTAACTCGGTCGTAAAGGTAGCCAGTTGTGGCTCAGGCGCAATTGATCTACCCGATACCCCCGTTGCTACCAGCATGCAGGCGTCATTGGTAGAAGTGTCACTGTCAATGGTAATTCGGTTGAAGGATTTGTCTGCTGACTGCTCCAGTGCGGTCTGCAAATCCGCTCTTCCTGCCACCGCATCCGTCGCCAGGTACACCAGCAGGGTCGCCATGTTTGGCTGGATCATCCCGGCGCCCTTGGCGATGCCGGTGATGGTGACCTGGTCAGCACCGAGTAGGAATTGGCGACTGCCGATCTTGGGCTTGGTATCGGTCGTCATAATGCCCTTTGCCGCATCCAGCCAGTTGGCTTCATCCAGCAGCGGCAGGACGGTGGGCAGGGCAGCAATAATATGCTCAACCGGTAACCTCTCCCCTATCACGCCGGTTGAAAAAGGCAGTACCTCCGAAAGGCTTGCACCTGTATGCCGGCACACAGCCTGACAAGAACTCAGCGCATCGGCAATGCCAGGTTCCCCGGTCGCCGCATTCGCATTACCACTGTTAATCAGGAAGTAGCGACTCGCGCTTGCCGCCAGATGTTGCCGCGCCACTATCACGGGTGCCGCCGCAAAATGATTCCGGGTAAATATACCTGCGCTCGTGCTCGCTTGGGCAAATTCAAACAGCACCAGGTCAGACTCGCCACCAGGTTTGATGCCGCAGGAGACGCTCCCGAGGCGGACCCCGGGGACCGGTTTGAAGTCAATAGAAAAGCTGCCGACAGCCACCTCAGTTCAACTTCCCGTGACAGGCTTTATATTTCTTGCCAGAGCCGCAGGGGCATGGCTCATTGCGGCCTATTTTTCTTTCCCGTCGTACAAAGGGCACTCTATCTGGGTGAGGAGCGGCGGCGGAATTTTCAAAGTTCAAGCCAGATGCCTTCTGATATTTGAGTGAATCTCTCGCTACTTCTGCCTGTCGTCGGCGGCGTCGGTCCAGTTCCTCGGCGTCCTCAGATTGTCGGAACTCTACCCTGGACAAAAACCTAATGGTCTCAAACCTGACCCGATCAAGTAGCGTTTCAAACAGTTCAAATGCTTCCCGCTTGTATTCCTGTTTCGGCTGCTTCTGGGCGTAGGCTCTCAAATGAATCCCCTGACGCAGGTAATCCATGGCGGCAAGATGCTCCTTCCAGAGGCCATCTAGAATATCCAGCATGATGCGCTTTTCAAACAATCGGATATCCGCACCAACTGCCTCTTCTTTTTCCGCATATCCAGCGCGCACCTGAGCGACAATTCTGTCTCTGACACCTTCTTCAGCCAGCGCATCCTCCTCATCCAGCCACTTATGGACGGGCAGACGAACATTGAATTCTGTCTGACATGCCTGCTCAAGCCCCGGTATATCCCACTGTTCTTCTATGCTCTGGGGCGGCATAAACCCATCAATCACCTGATTGACCACGCCGACCCACAAGGCGTTGACGATTACCGAAATATCATCGGCTTCCATCAGTTCATTTCTCTGGGAGTAGATCATCTGCCGCTGGTCATTGGCGACATCATCGTATTCAAGCAGTTGCTTACGGATATCAAAGTTACGCCCTTCAACCTTCCGCTGCGCCTTCTCAACCGCCTTGGTGACCATCTTTGCCTCTATCGCCTCACCCCTCTCCATGCCCATATTCTGCATCCAGGAACGAACCCTGTCTGAGGCGAAGATACGCATCAAGTCATCTTCCAGTGACAAATAAAATCGCGAGTAACCTGGGTCCCCCTGTCTCCCTGCGCGTCCTCTCAGTTGATTGTCAATCCGGCGGCTTTCGTGCCTCTCGCTACCGATCACATGCAAGCCACCGGCAGCAATCACCTGGGCATGATTCTCCTGCCAACGCGTCTTGATCTGCTGCACCACCTCTTCGGTAGGATTTTCAAGCGCGGCAACTTCTGCTTCCCAGTTACCGCCGAGGATGATGTCGGTGCCCCGTCCCGCCATATTGGTGGCGATGGTCACGACGCCAGATTTCCCTGCCTGGGCGATTATCTCTGCTTCATGCTCGTGGAACTTGGCGTTCAGTACACTGTGTTTGATCTTTTTTTGTTGCAAGAGGTTAGACAGTAATTCAGACATTTCTATGGACGCTGTACCAACGAGAACCGGCGCCCTCCGCTCCAGGCAATCTGCAATTTCTTCGGCAAGGGCGTTGAACTTTTCCTGCCGGCTCAGGTATATCAGATCATTCAGATCCTTCCGTATCATTGGCAGGTTCGTCGGTATCACAACAACATCAAGACCATAGATTCGGCGGAACTCAAATGCCTCGGTATCAGCGGTGCCAGTCATCCCCGCCAATTTGTTGTATAACCGGAAGTAGTTCTGAAAGGTGGTTGACGCCAAGGTTTGACTCTCATTGGTGATGGTGACCTTTTCCTTCGCCTCAATCGCCTGGTGTATTCCACTTGACCAACGGCGGCCCGGCATGGTCCTGCCCGTATGCTCATCAACGATAATAATTTCCCCACCCTGAACGATGTATTCCACATCCTTGTGGAAGAGGTAGTGGGCTTTCAATGCGACATGGATATGGTGGAGAAGTGCCAAATTAACGGCGCCATAGAGGCTCTCACCCTCGGCAAGCAAGCCCTTTTTTACCAGTAACTCTTCAACCTTCAGGTGCCCCTGTTCAGTCAGTTCTACATCGCGTTGTTTCTCGTCAATAATATAGTCCCCTGGGGCTTCTTGCCCTTCGGGAATATCTTCCAGCGTTTGTACCTGCTCTTTGAGGCGCGGCACTATGCTATTGATTGCCTGGTATATTTCGGATGTGTTTTCAACGCCACCAGAAATAATCAGAGGCGTCCTTGCTTCATCAATCAGTATGGAGTCCACTTCGTCAACAATCGCAAAGTCAAGGTCACCCTGCACCTTCTCCTGAATGGAAAATGCCATGTTGTCGCGGAGATAATCAAAACCAAATTCGTTGTTGGTGCCGTAGGTGATATCAGCCTGATAGGCGGCTTTTTTCTCATCATGGGATTGTCCGGCATAGACGACGCCAACGCTCATACCCAGACGCTGGTAAACGGGTCCCATCCACTCGGCACCCCACTTGGCGAGATAGTCATTGACAGTCACAAGATACGCACCGCTCGCCACCAGCGCATTGAGATATAGGGGCAGAGTCGCTACCAGCGTTTTACCCTCACCAGTTCGCATCTCTGCAATCCTGCCTTCATGCAGGGTGATACCACCGAGCATCTGCACATCAAACATTCGCAAACCCAGGGACCGTTTGCCTACCTCACGCACAGTCGCAAATGCTTCTGGCAAAACATCCTCCAGACTCTCACCCTGGTTGATGCGGTCCCGAAGACAATGTCGCTGGGCTGCAAGCTCAGTATCTCCAAGGGCTTCCATAGTTGATTCAAAGCCATTGATCTGCGCAACAACTTTGTGCATTCGCCGGAGTTCGCGAGCGTTTTTACTACCAAATGTCCTGCCGAAAGCCTGCCTTAACATGGTGTGTTTACTCTGAGAAGATCTGTTACAACTGATTTTTTAAAACTGCTTTTTGAAACAATGCCGCCGTAATGGCGCGGGGGAGGGACTCAGGCTTCACCGCCTGGTGTGATGCGTGTAGGTGGCAGGATCTACGATACGACCGTTTTTGAAGACTTCAAAATGCACATGGGGACCGGTAGAACGACCACTGCTACCTAGTTGACCGATTACCTCACCCTTTCGGACCACATCTCCCATCTGTACCCTGAGCTTCTGCTGGTGCCCATAGCGGGTTAAATAATCACCGCCGTGGTTGATCTCCACCATCTTGCCATAACCACCTTTTTCACCGGCAAAAGAGACGACGCCAGCGGCAATCGCAATAACATTTGCCCCTGGGCTACCCGCAAAGTCCATGCCGCTGTGCCAGGCTCTCTGCCCGGTAATGGGGTCATTGCGATAACCGTAACCCGAGGACATCCAGCCCTTTTGCACCGGTCTGCCGGTCGGGAAAAAGTCTCTTTGAGTTTTTCTGGTAATCAGTAGTAAATCCAGCACCGCAAGTTGCTGCTCCCGGTCCTCAATATCCCGTGCCAACTGAGCAAGTAGGTCAACAGATAGCACCGGGGGAACCTTGGGGAATGGCTTGACAAGATTCTCAGGACCACCCATGCCGGGCACCCGAGAAAAGTCAAATTCCCCTGCATCCAGGTCGCCTGTTTTGACCAGTCTTTCACCGAGGGCATCAAGCCGCACAATCCGGGCTTGTAATTGCGCCAGGCGCAGTGTGGTTACATCAAGGTTGTATTTTGCCTCCTGCCGCAAATCTTCCAATGTCTCTTGTTGCTGCCCGAGAAGTTTCTGCCAGCGAGATACCATGCCCCTGTTAATCTCCGCTTCCGCAAGACCAGATCTATAGGCGACATAAGCCGTGGTGGCGAGAACGAAGGTCAGGCCGGCAAACACCAGGCAGACAAACAAGCGATTGGCAAAGAACAAACGCTGCTTGCCGCTCAGGCTATCAATGATGATAAATTTCATAGAATTCAGGTAAAATTATCCGTCTGTGATTTCCAATGGTTACAAACAATAATTACCAATCAGCGGTTAAAGCCAACGGTAAAAATGTCCCGTCTTCCTAAATCAATAAAAAGCACGCGTGAAATTCTAAGCGGTCCCGATGCCATTTTACAGCCTCTCTGGAGCCAATCCCGGCAACTGCTTAAACTTGAACATATCGTCAAACCATTCGTACCCGATGATGTTGCTGTGGCTTCCTGCCAACAGGGTATTCTGACTTTGGTAACTTCTTCCAGTACGGTGGCAACGCATCTCAGATACCACCAAAGAGACATCATCTCCTCCCTGGGCCAGGCAGATCGGAAACTTTCCATCAAGTCGTTGAAGGTTTTGATTCGCCCCCATTACCCTGCCCCCAAAATATAAGATAACAACGCGGGTCAGCTCAGCATCAAACATCCGCCAGATAGCGGAGTCGGAAAAATATATAGAAGATGAGCCCCCACGCAAAGCGTTGATTGTATTATTTAGAAGAGGATGTTAGAAGAGAATACTAGAAGAGAGCCTTCTGACAACTAGCCTGCCAAGCGCGGACCGATGTTCACTAAGGCTGTTCAGAAAGCAGAGATCTGCTGTAGGCAAGAGGTAGATCCTCCGCTTTGTTAAAGGTCACAATTTCCCAGGCGTCTGTTTGCTGAACGAGTTTTTCCCGCAGGGCGTGGTTCTCAGTATGCCCGGACTTGTAGCCAACAAACTCTCCAATGACGCTGTACCCGAGGAGATACAGATCGCCAATGGCATCAAGTATCTTGTGCCGAACAAACTCGTCATCATGCCGTAAACCATCATCGTTCAGGATGCGGTAGTCATCAATCACCACGGCATTATCCAGACTCCCACCCTGCGCCAGATTTTGCTCTCTCAAACTCTCGAATTCCCGCATTAGCCCGAAGGTACGCGCCCGGCTAATCTCTTTAACATATGTGGTGGTGGAAAAGTCTATGCTCGCCTGTTGTTCGTTAATCACCGCATTGTCGTACACAATCGTGTGACTAATCCTAAAGCCGACATAGGGACGGATGGTGGCAGACTGGTTGTATGAATGGACGCTTGCTTCGTCCTTGACCTGGACAGGTTTCTTGATTCTGATGAATTTTTTTGACGCGTTTTGCTCTTCCATCCCCGCAGATTGAATGAGGAACACAAATGTAGCGGCGCTACCGTCCATGATGGGCATTTCACGACCACTCAATTCAACAAACGCATTGTCAACGCCGAGGCCGCTAAATGCTGACATCACATGCTCAACCGTGGAAATGGAATAACCGTCTTTGGCTATGGTGGTTGCCAGGGTAGTATTGACAACATTACCGCTGAGAGCGGGAATCCTGACTACCGGGTCAACATCAACGCGAACGAATACGATACCTGTATCAGCGGGCGCCGGTCTCAGGGTCAGGTACACCTTTTCCCCCGTGTGCAAACCAACACCCGTTGCCCGGATTACATTCTTCAGGGTTTTTTGCTTAATCATGTCTTCTTGAGCATGTCTTAATTGAGTCCCTGTTACACGAGCCTGGAACAGCCGCGCAGTGTACAGCATCCCCATACATCTGGCTATTCCGTAAATCCAGCAGGCTAACGCCATTCCCAGGGCCTTACTTAAGACACTCTTCTGGCGAAATGGTTGCATTGAAACCCACATAATTTCTGCTATCCCTTGGTTGCCTGATAGTTCAGTCAGCCTGGCGGCGCAGAAAAGCCGGCACATCCAGCAGGTCCAGATCATCCAGGGAGGAGATATTCACATCCTCCTTGTCTTTGTCCGCCGCATTCCTGATCACCGTAGGCCTTTCCAAAGACCGATAGTCACCCGTGCCGATGGCTACTTCAACTGCCTTCCGACGCGCATCTCCTAGCAGCTCTGGAGACGGTAGATCCTGCACAACGGGACCAAGGCCCGTTGCCACCAGGGTGACTTTCAATTCGTCCCCCAGAGACTCGTCAATCACCGCACCGATTACTACCGTCGCATCTTCTGAGGCAAATTCTCCTATGGTCGCGCCGACTTCGCGGAATTCCGACGACAGGATGTTGTCGTTTGCCGCAACATTAATCAATATCCCCCGCGCATCGGTGATATCTACATTTTCCAGCAGCGGACTTGCCAGGGCTAACTTGGCTGCCTTGATTGCCCGATCTTCACCGGCAGCACGCCCATTGCCCATCATTGCCATGCCCATTTCAGCCATGACAGTACGCACATCGGCAAAGTCCACATTGATCAACCCGGGCCGAACAATCACATCTGCAATCCCGGTGACGGCACTTGCCAGGACATCGTCAGCAGCGGCAAAAGCGTCCAGAAGCCGTTGTTCCGCGCCCAGCACAGCATCCAGTTTGTCATTCGGGATGGTGATGAGTGAATCAACATACCGCGAAATTTCGGCAATGCCCTGTTCAGCCACCAGCATTCGCTTTTTGCCTTCGTAAGCGAATGGTTTGGTCACTACGGCAACGGTCAGGATACCCATCTCCCTGGCGATTTCCGCCACCACAGGAGCGGCGCCTGTGCCGGTGCCACCCCCCATCCCGGCGGTGATGAACAACATATCAGCACCTGTCAGGCTCTCCACTATCTTGTCCCGACTCTCCAGTGCCGATGCCCGTCCTATGCCCGGGTCTGTGCCAGCACCAAGTCCCTTGGTCACGGAAACACCAAGTTGAATCTGGTTCTCAGCCGTCAATTTCATCAGTGCCTGTGCATCCGTGTTGGCGCAAATGAAGTCCACATCCTTGATAGCCAACCTGACCATATGTTCAACGGCGTTGCCGCCGCCGCCGCCAATACCCATCACTTTGATGGCAGCGACGTTTGCATTACTCTGAGCGATTACTTCAAACATTTTTCATCTCCCCGGGTTACCTACTGTTGAAAAATTATTGAAAGCTGCTTCGTCAAATAACTCGTTAAAACTGGCGCGCTATTTCTATAACCAGTAACTGCTATAACTAGTAACTGCCCATAATCCAGTTTCTAACCTTGCCCACCATCTTGCCCATGCCGGCATTGGCTGGTAGAACAAGATTGTCCATTTCTTTAAGGGCAGCGTGTTTCAACAGCCCCACAGCTGTCGAATAGATAGGATTCTGTACTATGTCCAGCAGACCTGTGACATTCTTCGGTTTGCCAAGACTGACCGGCATGTGGAAGATTTCCTCCGCGAGATCAACCGCACCTTCCATTTTTGCTGTGCCTCCCGTCAGGACGATGCCAGCGGCTATCAGATTTTCAAAACCTGTGCGGCGAATCTCCGCCTGAACCAGCGTGAACAACTCGTCATACCGGGGTTCAACCACCTCCGCCAGTGCCTGTCGTGACAGGTCACGGTCGGAACGGTCACCCACACTTGGCACCTTGATAGTTTCGTTTTCCCCAGCCAGGCTCGCCAAGGCACAGGCATACTTGAGTTTGATCTCCTCGGCGTTCAGAGTGGGCGTCCGCAGCGCCATGGCAATGTCATTGGTCACCTGATCCCCCGCTATGGGAATCACCGCAGTATGCCGAATGGCACCATCAGTAAAGATGGCGATGTCAGTTGTGCCGCCACCAATATCAACCAGGCACACACCGAGCTCCTTTTCATCGTCGGTAAGCACAGCATGTCCCGATGCCAACTGCTCCAGAATCACATCCTCAACCTGTAGGTCGCAGCGGCGAATACACTTTTCAATATTTTGCGCGGCGTTGACTGCACAGGTCACCAGATGCACCTTCGCTTCCAGCCTAACCCCTGACATGCCGAGGGGCTCCCTGACACCCTCCTGGGTATCAATGATGTATTCCTGGGGAAGAATGTGCAGAATTTTCTGATCGGCGGGGATTGCCACAGCCTGGGCAGCATCTATGACCCGCTCAATATCTGTCTGAAACACTTCCTTGTCCCTGAGCCCCACTATGCCGTGCGAGTTATGACTCCGTATGTGGTTACCGGCTATCCCCGCATAGACAGAATGTATCTGGCAGCCTGCCATCAGCTCCGCCTCCTGGACCGCCCGCTGAATGGATTGCACGGTGGACTCTATATTCACCACGACACCCTTCTTCAATCCTTTTGACGGGTGACTACCGATACCAACAATCTCAACACTGCCGTCCATCCCGATTTCAGCAACGATTGCCACCACCTTGGAGGTGCCAATATCAAGCCCCACTATCATCCGATTATCTGCAAGATTACTCATAAACTGCCCCTCTTATACTCAGTTGACTCGGCGATTCTCCATTCACCCTGCTCGGTTGCTCCTGATGTGTTGCGTTGCACTTCGGGGCGATAATGCACTGCGACACCATGGGCGTAGCGTGCATCCATCCGGTCAACTCCTGGTAGATCGCCCGTCTCTCTTAATTGCCGCCGGACCGTCAAAAAATTACGCATTCTTTGCCGGGCATCTTCTCTGCCCAGTAGCACATGCAATCTGTCCCGCGTCTCAAACTCCCAACTGCCCCTGGCCTTCAGCCGCAGCATTTCAATTCGGTCCTCAATCCCGGACAGGGCCTGGCTCAATTCCTGATACTGCGTCATCACCTGATACTCAGTGCCCGGGGGACCATAGAGGTAAGGCAGATTGCTACCCAGAAACAAATCAGTGACCAGCACCTTGCCCGACTCACTGATAAATGCGTCATCGTTCCAGTAGGCAACCACCTGCTCCGGGAAGACTTCAAGGAGCAAACCATCGGGCCAGTCCCGCATCACATTGGTGTGGTGAATCCAGTCAACCGCGTCAAACCTGGCTTTTAACTCGGCTGTATTGGATGATTGGGATATACGGGAAGCATTAGCCAGAGCGGCTATTTCTTGCAGTTGTCGTGCGTCCAGATTGCCCCGAATGGACAAGTGTGTCACCTCGCCCCGGTCAATAGAAAAGGTACCGAAGGCTAGGCCGGACAAGACGACAATCATCATCAACAGAAATCCTGACTGGCTCATTCTACCCACCTGTCCTCCCAGCGCGCCGCCAGGGTTTTCGCTAGCCAAGCAGTTTCACCTGCTCCCTGGGTGACCAGGAAATCATCAGGTTGCAATAGCTGATTGAGGATGTCTGGCACCTCCGAGATAGATTCCACCAGGGTGATATCCGCGTCAGTGTCTGCCGCTGCGACCAGTTGCCGATAGATATCTTTACTGTCCGCCCCGGCGATTGATTCCTCTCCTGCTGCATAGGTGCCAGACAGGATGAGAGAGTCAACCTGTGCCAGCACATCTACAAAATGGTCAAATAATTCACGGGTTCTGCTATAGCGATGCGGTTGATAGACCATCACTAAGCGACGCTTGGGCCATCCCTGACGTACTGTGTCAATGGTGGCTTTAACCTCGTTCGGATGATGTCCGTAATCATCAACCAGCAGAAAATCCCCGCTATCCACAGTGAAACATCCATAGAGTTGGAATCTGCGGTCAACACCCTGGAATTGCTCCATACCCTGGACAATATGGGCATCGTCAATACCCTCGTCCGAGGCGAGGGCGATGGCGGCAAGGGCATTGAGAATATTGTGCCTGCCTGGTGTATCCAGGCAGATGCGCAACTCGGTATCAGTATTTTTCCTGCGGACATTGAAACTCACCTTCATCCCCGATTGTTCGTCGCCAAAAGCCTGAACATCCGCATCCGGGTCAAAACCGTAAGTGATGACGGGCCGCTTTATCTGCGGTAACAGGGATCTGACCACCGGGTCATCAATACAGGCGACCAACAGGCCATAGAAGGGAAGATTGTGCACAAACTCAACGAACGCATTTTTCAATTTCTCGAAACTGCCCTCATAATTGATCAGGTGGTCCCGGTCCACATTGGTCAAAACGACGACGAGGGGTTGCAGATGTAAGAATGACGCATCGCTTTCATCAGCCTCGGCGATAATATAGCGAGATGCACCCAGCCTGGCGTTGCTACCGGCACTGTTGAGCAGGCCACCGATGATGAATGTAGGATCCAGAGAAGCCTGGGCAAAGATGGAGGCAATCAGGCTGGTGGTGGTGGTCTTGCCATGCGTTCCTGCCACCGCAATGCCATGCCGATAACGCATCAACTCCCCCAGCATTTCAGCCCGCCTAACGATTGGCAGGCCTCGCTCCTGAGCAGCCAGCACTTCTACATTGTCTTCAGTGATTGCGCTGGAGGTCACTATCACATCCGCTGCCCGAATCTGGTCTGCCACATGACCAATTTTGATATCTATGCCCAGACCAGCCAATCTATCCGTGGTCTGTGACTGATGTAGGTCAGAGCCTGAGATGACATATCCCTGGTTCAGTAGCACCTCAGCAATGCCGCACATGCCAGCCCCACCAATACCGACAAAATGGATGCACCTGATGCGGCGCATTTCCGGGAATTCAGGCAAGGGGGAGAGACTAGCCATAAGCCTGTGCTCCTCGACTCGCCAGGCTCTCGTAATGAATGCGGAGCAAAATCGCAATCATCACGCAACTGGCAATCAGGCTGTTACCGCCGTAACTCATCAGCGGGAGCGGTAACCCCTTGGTGGGCAGGATGCCCAGGTTAACGCTAAGGTTGATTGATGCCTGAATGCCCAGCATCAAGGCAATCCCGTAGGCAAGATAGGCATGGAATCTGAGTTTCTTATTGTTAGCAGCAAAGCCGATCATCAATGCCCGGATCACCAGGCCCGCAAACAGCAGCAGCACCAGTCCAGCACCCACTATGCCGAGCTCTTCAGCGATAATAGAAAATAGAAAGTCAGTGTGGGGTTCGGGCAGGAAAAACAACTTCTGAATGCTGTTACCAAGACCGAGACCCAGCCACTCGCCCCGACCAAAGGCAATCAGTGCCTGGGTCAGCTGATAGCCACTACCGAACTCATCGCTCCAAGGATCAAGGAAGGTCGCAAGGCGGACCAATCGATAGGGTTGCAATATCGCAAGCAACCCAACAGCCGCGCCACTCGCCAGAATAGCCGGCAGGAAAAAACGCCAGGGCGCACCGCCCAGAAAAATCATCCCCAGGGCGGCGCACATAATGACAAGTGCCGCCCCAAAATCTGGCTGACCCAGCAACAAGAGCGCAATCATCGCCAGGACTAGAAGTGGCTGCAGGAAGCCGGTCCCTGAGGTCTCAACAGCCTCCTGCCTTCTGACCAGATAGCCGGCGAGGTAGAAGATCACGAACAACTTCACAAACTCCGAACCTTGTATGGTGAAACTCCCGACAGGTAGCCAGCGGGTTGCGCCCTTGGCTTCCAGCCCCAGACCGGGGACGAGCACCAGCAGTAGCAGAAAAATCGCCAGACCCAGGAGTATCAGGTCAAGCCTTTGCCAGACTCTAATGGGAATGCAGATGACAAGCGTTGCCGCCGCAAGGCTCAGGGTCAGATACGCGGCGTGCCGCACCAGATAATAAAAAGGCTGGGCATAATTCTTGACTGACTCTTCAAGCGAGGCTGAGCCCACCATGACCAAGCCATATAACAGGAGGAAGACGGCAATGCCGGCAATGACCGGATCAACCGGACAGGCTACCCGTGCCGCAAATTGATGATGCGGAGTAGCCTGAGCCGATCTGTTAGGGCGCCTGCCCATGACGTTGCCCATGACGATACTCATACGAGCAACTCCCGCACCAGCTGCTTGAACCTGTCGCCCCGGGCAGCGTAATCGGCAAACATATCGAAACTTGCGCAACCCGGCGCAAGCAGTACCAGGTCTCCAGGTCTGGCAGAGGATAGGGCGGTCTGCACGGCTAGATCCAGGGTCTCGCAATCAATATGAGGAATTTCCCCGTCCAGACTCTTGCCTATCTCCACTCTCGCTGCACCAATAAGCAAGGCAAGATTGACATGCCGGGCAAGCTCTTTTGCCAGGGGACGGAAGCTGACTCCCTTTATCTCACCGCCTAGTATGAGAAGGATGTTCTTGCCAGATTCGTGGCCTCTGACTGAGGCGAGGGTCGCCGCCGGATTCGTGGCTTTAGAATCATTGATGAAGGTGACGCCGTTGACTTCCGCCACCAATTCGCTCCGATGCGGCATGCCCCGGAAATCCCTGAGACTGGTCAACATAGCGTCCAGGTTGAGGCCTATCGCCCTGCCCAGGGCAAGTGCTGCCAACACATTCAATTGGTTGTGTCGCCCGGGCAGAGGCAGATCCGCAGCGGTCAGCAATGTCCGTGAGCCCTGCATCAGCAGATCAGTATCGGTTTGTCGGCTCAAGCCAAAGTCATCTTCCCCGGGCGGCGCATCACTGCCAAAAGTCAAGTAAGGCTCGGGGCAACTCACCTGTAATCCCAGGTCGCGATTAACGACAGGTCGCCGACAATTTTTATAGAGCACGAGTTTCGTCTCGTAATAGGCATCCAGACTCTCATACCTGTCCAGATGATCTGGTGCCAGATTGAGCAGGACAGCAGCATCCGATTTGAGTGTCGGGGCAAGTTCCAACTGATAACTGGAAACCTCCAGCACATAAAGGCTCACCGAGTCATCCAGCGCGTCCAGGCAGGGCGCACCGATATTTCCGGCAACCCTGACATTGTCCAGTTGCGCCTTCGCCAAGTGATACACCAACTCGGTCACTGTGGATTTGCCGTTTGTGCCGGTAATCGCAACCAGGTCGGCTTTTGCCAGGTCGCCAAAAATCGCCACATCGCCCCGCAATGCCACACCTGCATCCCGGGCAGACTGTAACCGCTTCAGGGGTACACCCGGGCTGACCAAAATTTCCTCAGCAGCGAGCATGACCTGCTCATCAAAACCGATGACTTGGGCATGCTGATTGATCTGATGTAGCGCATTGACACGGTCGGTCCTGACGGCGTCATCCATCACGATGAAGTCATCGCCAGCCCGGGAGAGAAATCTCGCATAACTCAGACCGGTTGCGCCAAGTCCTGCTATCACCTTAGGCTTCCTTTCATGCTTGTCATTCTTGTGTGCCACATTCTTGCTTCTATAAAAAACGCTGAGGGCTCTTTAGCCTTCCCAACCGCGCTCATCCAGCCGTCTGGGCCCGGTCAGTAATTGTTGGATCACCTCGTGATCACTAAAATAAATCCGCCCTTCGGCAAGTTCCTGGTAATTTTCCTGGCCCCTGCCCGCAACCAACACAATATCGTCTGGGTTCGCGCGCGTTATGGCATGACTTATCGCTTCCCTGCGATCACTGATGACCTCAACCTCCTGGGTTAACACACCCGCCATGATGTCATTGATGATTTGTTCCGCCGGCTCTTGTCGCGGATTGTCATCCGTCAGGACCAGTCGGTCGGCATGTTTGGAGGCGATAGTCCCCATCATAGGTCGCTTTGTTCTATCCCGGTCGCCGCCGCAACCGAAGACACAGCAGATATTCTGAGCGGGAAAATGCTCAGCAATCGCCATCAGGCACTTTTCAAGTGCATCCGGGGTATGGGCGTAATCCACCACAATCTTGGGCCAGGCGGGGGTAGAGTGGGGCAAGGTGATGATGTCCATGCGCCCGGACACCGGCGTGACCGCCTGCAGGGCAGGACCTATGTCATGGAGTGGGTGTCCCATAATCCTGAGAGTCGCCACCACGGCAAGCAGGTTCTGAACATTGAAACTGCCAAAGAGGGGTAATTGCAGGCTAGCTCTGTCGTCGCCGGCGGCGATAACCAATTCAATACCGGTTGGCTTGTATAGCTGACTCGGAGAGTAAACATCCGCCGTCTCGTCACTGAGGCTGAAACTACAGACCCCTGGCTTCTCCACCAACTCGGATGCCAGACTGCGTCCCCAGGCATCGTCCACATTAACGACGGCGCAATGCAGACTGCCGAATTCAAACAAGCAATGTTTTGCGGCTTGATAATTGGCGACGGTGTGATGGTAGTCCAGGTGCTCATGGGTGATATTGGTAAAGACCGCCACATCAATGTCGCTACCATTTAACCGATGCTGCGCCAACCCCTGGGAGGATGCTTCAACCACTACCGCACTGCATCCCTTGTCAACCAGTTCTCTGAACATCGCCTGCAACTTGATGGGCGGCGGGGTGGTGAGGCCGGCACTGTTCAGCTTGCCCGGTATGCCGTAACCAGGCGTGCCGATGGTGCCGCAGTTCACATCAAGGGCGCCAAGTGCCTGGGCAAGCATCTGCGTAAAGGATGTTTTGCCATTGGTGCCGGTGACCGCCACCAGTTCAATCTCTGCGGTCGGGAAGCCGTAAAATCGACTGGCAAGGATGCCGAGTTTCTGCCCCAGGCTATCAATACCGATGGCTGGTATCTTGTTGCTTTTTACCTGCAATCCCACCTGGACATCAGACGCTACCGACTCATAGAGAAGGGCCGCGGCACCCCTGGAAACCGCCTCCTGAATATATGCCTTGCCATCAACGCTGTTACCCAGTCGGGCGCAGAAGAGAGTCCCCTCGGTTGAGTCGCGGCTATCTTCACAGATGCCGCTCAGCCAGACATCTTGCGGAATCTGGTATTCGGGTAGCAGTTCGCTCAGCATCATGGACATCAGGCACCTCCCCGCTGAGACCGGGTCTGAGCGAGTTCGCGCTGCGGCGGTACATTGAGAATGCGGAGTGCGCTGGACATGACCCGGGAAAAGACCGGCGCCGCCAAAGTACCACCGCCTTCACCCTCTATCTCTGAGCCGTTGATCACCACCACTGCCACCAGGCGCGGGGCTTGCAGAGGCACCATGCCGACAAAAAATGCCAAGTGCTTCGTCTCCTGATAGCCAGTGGGACCCATAATCCGCACCGTGCCGCTCTTGCCTGCAACCTGATATCCGGCGATGGCTGCCTTGGTACCCGTGCCCTCGGTCACCACCCTGCCGAGCATCTGCTTGATTTGCGCTGCCACTCGGGCGGGGAAGACGCGCACCGACTCCCCCACCGCGCCGGCAAGCAAATTGACCTCCGTCTTTATCCCACCCTTGGCAATGGTCAGATAGGCGGCGGCAAGTTGCAGGGGCGTCACCAGGAGACCGTATCCATAGGCAAAGGTGACCCGATCCACATCACTCCAGCGCCGATGATCGGGAAGGTAGCCCGCGCTTTCCCCGATAAAACCTGTGTGGGTGCTTTGCCCGAAACCAAGTTTCTGGAACATATCCCGGATATCATGTTCATTGAGTTGGAGCGCAAGTTTTGATATACCGACCTGGCTGGAATGGGCAATGATCTGGCTCAGCTCCAGTAGGCCGTAATCTTTTGGATCCATCACGATGTGTTTGCCCACATGAAGAAAACCCGGGTGGGTGTCAATCAGGGAGTCTGGCTGAAACAGACCGGATTGCAGCGCTACCCCCAGGGTAAAGGGCTTCACCGTGGAACCGGGTTCATAGGTGTCGGTGAGCGCACGATTACGGACGCTGGCATAGTCAAGCGCGACCCTGTCGTTCGGGTTATAAGAGGGCTGATTGACCATCGCCAGCACCTGTCCAGTGGCAACATCCAAAACCACCAGAGACCCAGAATCGGCGCGATAATGACTGACCGCGGACTTGAGTTCGCGATAGGCAAGATACTGGATACGCAGATCAATGCCTATCCTCAGGGTCTTGCCCGGCACCGCCTCCGAGACCGGCATGATGTCCCGAATAATCTCTCCGCGTTGGTTCTTCAGTACCTTTCTCTTACCCGAGATCCCCGCCAGAACACTGTCAAAGGACTTCTCCAGCCCCTCAATCCCCTTGTCGTCAAGGTTGGTAAAACCGACGATATGACTGGCGACCTCCCCGGCGGGATAGAATCTATGGTATTCCCGCTCGGCGTAGATGCCGGGGATTTTCAGTGCCAGCACCTGTCTTGCCTTGGCCGGTGGCATGTGGCGCTGTAAATACACAAAAGTCTTGTGCCGTAGCGGATAGAGATGCGCCCGGAAGGCTTCAACATCATAGTTGAGATAGGTCGCCAGTTGTGCCAAGCGGAGCTGTTCTGGCGGATGCTCCGAGAACAATGTTGAGGCAAGCATCCGAGCAGGGTTTGCCCACAATGACAGGGCGGGCGTACTAACGGCGAGCGGCTTGCCGGAACGATCCTGGATAATGCCCCGATGCGCATTGATCCGCTCCATTCTTATGGTGCGGGCATCGCCCTTGTCCTGGAGAAAATCTTTATCAAATACCTGCAAATATATCAGTCTGGTGGTCATTGCCACCGAGATGAGCACCACTATCAAGCCCAGGATGTAAACCCGTCCTTTCCAGCCATGCTTCGCGGCTTGATTCCCGGCTTTCATCTCAGTATGACCAGCTTATCGTCAGTAGCAGCCGTCATGGAGAGATGTTGCCTGGCGAGTTGATCCACCCGGTTATAATTTGCCCAGGCACTCTGTTCAAGGAGTAGCTTTTCATATTCGTGCTCCAAATCATCATGCTCCTT
This sequence comes from Gammaproteobacteria bacterium UBA6724, assembly GCA_002454165.1. Taxonomy (GTDB): domain Bacteria; phylum Pseudomonadota; class Gammaproteobacteria; order Pseudomonadales; family Azotimanducaceae; genus UBA9659. Next base: position 1,092 of record DKIG01000023.1, on the reverse strand, counting down.
TTCCAGGGCTTGCAGATCGCGGTACTGGCTCCTCGTAACATGCGCCGCCCAGGCAACTCCCAGCGCCGACGCCGTGAGCGCAACACACAGAAATACCACCAGCATTTGTCGCGCCGCGCTCAACCACCTGAGCAGCTCCATCAGCAGCGCTGGCGACTTCATCAAAGTTTCTCCGCTACTCGCATGATGGAGCTCCTGGCGCGGCGGTTCTGGTGCTTCTCCGCCGCAGAAGCGCGCACCGGCTTACCGACCAGTTTCAGTTTTTTGTTGAGTTGGTTCTCCCTGAGCGGCAATCCAGGAGGGAAGCCATCCCCTCTTGCCTGGCGTCGGAAGAATCTTTTCACCAGCCGATCTTCCAAGGAGTGAAAGCTGATGATGACAATCCGCCCCCCTGAGTTGAGTAAGCCGACAATATCTTCCAGGCAGGTTTCAAGTTCTTGCAGTTCCTGATTGATTTGAATACGGATAGCCTGAAAGGTCTTCGTGGCCGGATGTGTTGCTCCATATCGCGTCCTCTTGGGAAGGGCAGTCTCAATGATGCCGACCAGATGACTGGTAGTTTGTATGGGTTTGAGTTGCCTGCTTTCAGTAATTTTCCTCGCTATACGGCGGGCAAATCTTTCCTCTCCGTAACGCCTAAGCACATCAATAATTTCCTTCTCCCCGGCGCGGGATAACCAGTGGGCGGCAGTTTCGCCTGTCTGCGGATTCATCCGCATGTCCAGGGGACCAGAACGGCTAAAGGAAAATCCACGCTCGGCATCATCAAGTTGCGGCGAAGACACCCCCAGATCCAACAGGACACCGTCAAGCGGCGACAGATCATGCTCAGAGGCATGGCGGCGGAGAGTGGAAAAGGCATCATGGACCACCGTCACCCTGGAATTAGAGGCGAAGCAGTCTCGGGCGTGAGCAATTGCCGCCGGGTCTCGGTCAATCACCATCAGGCGGCCCTCGTCCTCAAGTTCAGCGACTATGGCGCGACTATGCCCACCACGACCATAGGTGCAATCCACATAATGCCCCCCAGGGTTGGTCACAAGTGCCCGGACGGCATCAAAGAGCATGACTGGTTGATGTAGCGCGGCGGGC
>DKIG01000016.1 GCA_002454165.1 Gammaproteobacteria bacterium UBA6724 | reverse complement strand
CGCCACCGCCACCGCCGCCACCGCCGCCACCGCCGCCACCGCCGCCACCGCCGCCACCGCCGCCGCCGCCACCGGACCCGCCGTCGTCTCTGCCAAGCCTGTTAACCTTGGGCGACGGCATACCCGACAGCCTGATTCCAGATGAGGGCACTGGCACAAAAGATTTCTACTTCACCGAGGATTGCGTGCCTGGGGTGACTCCCGGCGGCTGTTATACAGACGCGGACGGTAATGCGGCGAATATCGTAGATGGCGGTGGATTGACTTATTCCGCGGGGATCAATTTGTTACACCGCCGCCTGGAAGGCAGGGGCAACCGTCAAGGAGCGCCTATACCCTTGTCTATGGCTCCTGTGCCCCGGGATCTGCGCAGGGCATGGCGTGACGGTTGGACCGGTAGCGGCGTGAATATGCTGGTATATGATGCTTTCGGCGGGTTTTCTATAGCCCCCAGCACCTACTTCACTCACGGCTTTGCGGTCACCGCCCTGGTGCTCAACTTCGCGCCCGCCGCTAACCTGTATGGCTTAAATCTGGAATTCAGTAATGATGACAGCGTGCGCCGCATGAGCGACGACACTGGTGCTGGTCAACATGAAGCCACCAGATTTGATGTCATCACTAGAAGCAGTGTCATTGACATAGTTCTGTATAACCCGGATCCGACAGTGCTGATTGACGCGCGTACTTATACGCCCTTCGGTCCCGGTGAGTTGGAAGCACGGCGGCGGAGTATCCTGGATACTGGTCTGGAGTTGGACCTGACCGGGCGGAGTGATACCTATGCAAACATTGACGATGCGGTCTATGTCCAGGCGGCAGGCAATAATGCGCGCTCAATCTCTCACCCCGGCGAGTTCGCTGGGCTGTTGCTGGATGAACTGGAAGAATCTATAACTAACCGGATCCTGATTGTTGGTGCTCTGGATGAGTACGCCCAGTACGGCGTAGCACTGCGTACCAGTTACAGCAACTACCCTGGCGATGGCGCTATCCATCAAGCGAGATTTTTGCTGGAATACGACGGCTCGCCCTTCGGCGGCGATGGGTCTGCGGTGCTATGCGATACCGCGTCAACCGAGGATTGCGGAGACAGAGATGTGTGGAGTCATGAGAGTGGCACTTCATTCGCCGCGCCGCGGGTTGCCGGTTATGTGGCATTAGTCCGCCAGAAGTTCCCCGGTCTCAGCGGCGCGCAAACTGCAGAAATACTTTTAGAAACAGCAACTTATGAAGGGTTAGCTTGCTCTTATCTCTATTGTCCTTCCAATCAATATGGACAAGGGCGGGTGGCAATACTTGATGCCCTGTCGCCGATTGGTAAATTAGATGGCGGGAGCGAGCCGCCACCGCCGCCATCACCACCGCCGCCATCACCACCGTCGCCACCGCCACCGCCGCCAAGCACTCAAACANNGGCAGCGTGATACCTGTAGGTGACCCCTGTCCGCCGCCGCCACCAAGCACTCAAACATGTTCAAATGGTAGCGTGATACCTGTAGGTGACACCTGTCCGCCACCGCCGTCACCGGATCCGCCGCCACCGCCACCTCCGCCGTCGTCCCCGCCGTCGTCCCCGCCGCCGCCAAACATTCAAGTATGTTCAGGTGGCGTCGTGGTACTTGTAGGTGACCCCTGTCCGCCGCCACCGGCGCCGTTAATCATTCAACTATGTTTAGATGGCAGCTCAATACTTGTAGGTAGCACCGACACCTGTCCGCCGCCGCCACCGCCGCCATCAGTGCTACTCGACATAGCCGACAGCCTGATTCCAGATGCAGGCATCGGCACAAAAGATCCCTACTTCATGGCCGGTTGCGTGCTTGAGGAGAATCCCGCCGGCTGTTATACCAACGCGGATGGCGATGTGGCGAATATCCTGGATGCCGATAGGTTTATTTATCATGCGGGTATCAATTTGTTACACCGCCGCCTGGAAGGTACGGGCGCCCGTCAAGGTGCTACGATACCCTTGTCTATGGATCTTGTGCCACAGGATGTGCGTAGGGCATGGCGTGACGGTTGGACCGGCAGCGGCGTGAACATATTAATCTATGATGTTTTCGGCTCGTCTTATTGGAATCTCTACGGCAGTGTTCGCGGTTATATGCACACCGCCTCGGCGCTCAGCATCGCGCCCGCCGCTAACTATTATGCCTTGGAGTCAGACTTCGTACCCGGCGGCGATATCAGCGTGCGCCGCATGAGCGACGACACTGGTGCTATCCAATATATAGAGACCAGGATTGAAGTCGTCAAATGGCTTGATGTCGTCAGTGTACGTAATCTTCCTAGCATAGATTTGTTTGACCCAAATAATCCGATGGCTGTGCTTAACCCGCGAACGGGCAAGCCCTATCCCATCAGGTCCGCTGAGTTGCGTGAAATCCAGCAGGAAAAACTAAATACGGATATATTACGATATCTAACCGGGCGGAGTTATACCTATCCAGACATAGACCTCAGAGACGCAGTCTATGTTCAACCGGCAGGCAATAGGAAGCGCCCCATCTCTCACCCCGGCGAGATCTCTGGGCTGATGCTGGATTATCTGGAAGACTCTATAACTCACCGGATCCTGGTTGTCGGTGCCTTGAATAGGTACGCCCAGCACGACCGTGCAGAGATTCCCGAGTACAGCAACTACCCCGGCAATGGTACTGTATATCAAGCGAATTTTTTGGTGGAATACGGCGGCTCACCCTTCGCCGGGGATGGGTCTGTGGTGTTATGCGGTGGCTGGAGGATTAGCACATGTCCCGCCCATTATCGGAGTTCCGGGAGTCACGCAGGTACTGAATACGCCGCGGCGCGAGTCGCTGGCTTTGCGGCTTTAGTCCGGCAAAAGTTCCCGGATCTTAACGGCGCGCAAACTGCAAGAATCTTACTTGATACTGCGACCTACGAGGGACTGGCGTGTTATCCGAATTGTGCTACCTCGCAATACGGACAAGGACGGGTGGACATACTTGATGCCCTGTCGCCGATTGGTAAATTACAATGAAATTTCTTGCCTACATCGCAGTCGGCGTCCTCCTCTTGCTATCTAATATAGCCAGGTCGGTAGCAGCGATGGATGACGGCAACGCCATGGCTACCATCGCCCTGGCGGCAAAACAACAAAATGTCACGCCGGCCCAGCCCTGGGTCAGCACATTGCGAATCACTGACGACGACCACGCCGTGATTAGTTTGGCGGATGGCGAACGACTCATGCAACGCCCTAAGCGAGCCTCGTCTTATAATGACGGCGACTATGATGTGTCGGAGTTTTATACACCGGATGCTGTGCGCCTCAATATGGTGTTGCATTACGCCGGGCGCAAAGCAGGAGAGATTATTTCAATTGGCATTGACAGTGGTTATCGGGCAAAGAAAATGACCATCCGTCCGGCCTTGTTTATCGGCTATGCCCGAAGCATGCAAGTTGGGCAAGCGAAGTATTTTACCCTTGTCGCGGGCGGCTGGCTCGGCGGACGGATCACACATAAGGCGTGCCGCGATGACTATGATCGGCAATATTATTGTCGTAGCCTAACGGCATGGTCGGATTTTCGTCCGCGACGGCATGCGTTAGAATACTATTATCAAGTCGTTTATACCCATAAATTCTAAGAACGTCTCCTGCCATATCCGTCATCACAGGGCGATAACGACTCATGATGAATCTTGATGACAAGATATGTATCCAGATCCCTCTTCGACGCTTAGCACTATGTGCTTTGACGGCACTCTTCTTAGTCGCTTGTTCCAGTGGTGGCGGTGGCGGTAGCGAACCTCCACCGGCACCACCACCAGTATCACCGCCGCCACCGCCAAGCACTCAAACATGTTCAGATGGCAGCGTGATACCTGTAGGTGACACCTGTCCGCCGCCGCCACCGCCGCCGCCGCCACCACCGCCGCCGCCACCGCCGGACCCAACATCAACATCGGGCGGCATACTCAACAGCCTGATTCTGAATGAAGGCATAGGCACAAAAGACGCCTACTTCACGGCCGGTTGCGTGCCTGGGACTAGTCCCGGCGGCTGTTATACAGACGCGGGCGGCGCTACGGCGAATATCGTGGATGCCGTCGCTGGGGTAATGTATCCCGAGGGTATCAATTTGTTAGGCTTACGCCTGGAAGGCAGAGGCACCCGTCAAGGAGCGCCTGTACCCTTGTCTATGGCTCCTGTGCCCCAGGATATACGTAGTGCCTGGCGCGCCGGTTGGACCGGCAACGGCGTGAATATATTGCACTTTGGTTATTCCGGCATGCCTGAGGTATATATCGCCTTGGTGCTCAGCATCGTGCCTGCCGCTAACTTTTATAACTTTGAGTTATTGCCAGGTATTGATACCCAGTTGCGCCGCACGAGCGACAACACTGCTGGTGCCCAACATCAAGGCACCAGGATTGATGTCATCAGCGCCATTTTAAGTCCTACTATAACCAGGTATCACCCGGATCAGACGCTTCTACTTCACCAACGTACGTTTATGCCCCTTGTACCTGGTGAGTTGGAAGCACTCCAGCGGGTAGCACTAAATACGAATAGAGCACGAGACCTGATCGGTCTGAGTGATACCTATACAAGCATCGGCGACGCGGTCTATGTCCAAGCGGCAGGCAATAGCGCGCGCCCAATCTCTCACCCCAGTGAGTTCCCTGGGCTGATGCTGAGGGATCTGGAAGAGTCTATAACTAGCCGGATCCTGGTTGTCGGTGCCTTGGATAGATACGCCCAGGACGGCAATGCACGGCTTATGGGGGTCAGCAACTATCCCGGCGATGCTGCTGTATATCAAGCGCATTTTTTAGTGGACTACGGCGGCTCGCCGTTTGGCGGCAATGAGCCTGTGGTGTTATGCGATGCCAGTTCAACCGTGGATTGCAACGACAGAATTCAACGGAGCGTCGGGTTCGACACTGCAGCCTCCGCGTCGCGAGTCGCTGGTTATGCGGCTTTAGTCCGGCAAAAGTTCCCGGATCTCAGCGGCGCGCAAACTGCGAAAATCCTGTTGGACACGGCAAACTACGAAGGCCTCGCTTGCCATCCGAATTGCGATGCCGCGCGATACGGACAAGGGCGGGTGGACATACTTGATGCCCTGTCGCCGATTGGAAAATTAAGTAGCAGGAGCCGACCTCTACCGCCGCCACCGTCGCCGCCGCCACCACCGTCGTCGCCACTGCTACCAGCACTACCACTCTTATCACCGCCGGATCCGTCGTCGCCATCAGACCCATCATCAATGTCGGGCGGCATACTCAACAGCCTGATTCCAGATGCAGGCATCGGCACAAAAGACCCTTACTTCATGGCCGGTTGCATGCCTGGGACTAGTCCCGGCGGCTGTTATACAGACGCGGACGACAATGTGGTGAATATCCTGGATGCCGATTGGTTGATTTATCCCGAGGGTATCAATCTGTTACACCGCCGCCTGGAAGGTCCCTACATCCGTCGTCAAGATGCGCCGGTGCCTTTGTATATGATTGTTGCGCCGCTGGATCTGCGCAAAGCCTGGCGTGACGGTTGGACCGGTAGCGGCGTGAACATATTGATCCCTGATATTTTCGGCGCGCCTGGTGTGGCGCCTACCGAAGGTACGGACACTCACGGTTATATAGTCACCTCCTCGGCACTCAGCATCGCGCCCGCCGCTAATTATTATGCTTTGGATGGCTTCACACCTGGCATTGATGGCACCATTGTGCGCCGCATGAGCGACAACACTGGTGATGGCCAATATCAAGCCATCAGGTTTGATATCGTCAGCCTAAGTACCTCCCCTACTATAGGTTTAGTTGACCCGAATAATCCGATGAATGTGATTGACCCCCAGACGAATCTTCTCTATACACCCGAAGGCTTGGCAGAATCACAGCAGAGAGCACTAAATGGGGATGGTGAACTAGCCCTGACCGGGCGGAGTAATACCTATCCAGGCATCGGAGACGCAGTGATTGTTCGAGCGGCAGGCAATAAATCGCACGCAATCGCTTACCCCATTTCGTACTCTGGGCTGATGCTAACGGATCTGCCAGAGACTATAACCAGCCGACTCTTGATTGTCGGTGCGGTGGACAGGGACATCTATGGCCAGGGTGCACAACTTACCATATTCAGCAACTACCCCGGCGAAGGTGCAGTATTTCAAGAGAATTTTTTAGTGGACTACAGCGGCTCGCCGTTTGGCGGCGGTGGGTCTGTAAGGCAATGCGCTGTCATGTCAACTGAGGCTTGTAACAATGAGTATCATCGGAACGTTTCGGCAGGCACTTCATTCGCCGCGCCGCGAGTAGCTGGCTTTGCGGCTTTGGTCCGGCAAAAGTTTCCGGATCTCAGCGGCGCGCAAACTGCGAAAATCTTACTTGATACTGCGACCTACGAGGGACTGGTGTGTTATCCGACTTGTGCTGCCGCGCGATACGGACAAGGACGGGTGGACATACTTGATGCCCTGTCGCCGATTGGTAAATTACAATGAAATTGTTTACCTGCATCCCAGTCGGCGTCCTCAGCAGTTTCTGCGGGCGGGAAAAGACTCTTCCTTGACTGGCTATAAGCCTCCGGGTTTAATACCACCCTTCTCGTCGGGTATTGCCAGATCTGCGTTCGTCACCACCACCCATAAGCAAGTCTGTCAACAGGCACCTGCAGGGCCAGATAGCTCAGTCGGTAGAGCAGGGGACTGAAAATCCCCGTGTCGGTGGTTCAATTCCACCTCTGGCCACCATCATCTTTGCAAGTCGTGCCCAGTAGAAATTTTTACTGAGGTTTATATTTACAGGATCAATGCTTTAAGTGTCTCAGGAGCAACACCGCCAGCATCAATGCGCTCGCAAATAACAACATCAACACTGCCGACAGGTTGCTTCCCGGGCTATCTAGTAGTAGATCCATCAGGGTCACCAGGCTAGCGGGAGCATAGTGTTCATGGTTTCCGCTTGAGTAGGAGGGAGTGAATATCAGTACCAGGGCAATGCCGCGCAGCAGGTCGCACCAGCCTGGATGTTGTAGTTTCCTCGTTATTTTCCACCAGAAGGTACAGAGGATTGCGCCACTGGCAAGATAGATTGTCCAGGCAATGACATACTGATATTCAGTGAGCCAGTCGTTCATCTAGTGCTCAACCCAAGTGATGATCTGCTCTTCGGGATTGTCCGAATGTACAAAATTATCCGATACGCATTTGCCCCGCACCGATATTCCCGCTTCGTGAACCGTATCTTTGCTACCAGATACCAGCGGATGCCACCATGCCAGGTCACGGCCTTCAGCCAGGGTGCGATAGCCGCAAGACTTTGGTAGCCAGCCGTAGTCATGTGCCCGGGCGGGTGTGAGTTGAACGCAATTTGGAACCAGCTCCGTGCGCCGGGAATACTCGGTGCAGCGACACTCATCTTCTGCCAGGAAGCGACATGCGACCGCCGTGTAGTAAACCTTTTCAGATTCAACCAGTTTGTGCAGGCAACAACGCGCACAGCCGTCACACACTGACTCCCATTCTGCTTCGTTCATGTCAGACAGGGACTTTTCCTTCCAGAATTCAGCCATCGGCACAATCCTCCGCCAGGGTACGGAGCAGTTCATCACCAATGACTGTCTCACGCCAACCACTTAACTCGGCTGGCAACTGGTAGCCGCCATGACCGTCTGCGGATCTGAGGAGTTTCTCCAGGTGGCGTTTTTTCGTTAGCAGTTCTGGCGCAATACAGAGGGTGCGTGCTTGTTCCTGGACCACTTGTCCAAGTCGTCTGAGCAACTTTTTATCCAATGATGCGTTGGGTTTTGCTACCAGTTCAGGGCACTCATCCAAAGATATCCTTTGAGATTCTGTCAAGAGAGATAAAATTTTGTCTCCATACTTTCTTATTTGCCGTGATGTCATATTCAGTGCCAGTGCCTGTTTGCTGGTGGGGTTGCTCCTGATGATATCAATGAGTACTTTTTGATCGACCACCCTGTTACGCGGAATGTTTTTGGCACGGGCTGTCTCTTCTCGCCAAGCACAAAGCACTTTCATAGTATTGAGTTGCCGTCTGTCCAGCAACCAGAGTCCCCTGATCTTCTTGTAGTATTCCTCTGGAGGTATTTGAGTCGCCATATTCCTGCCGAGTAACCGGGACTCATCCTCAACCCATTGCAACCTGGCCCTGGCTTCAAGTTCCGTCCGTTGCTTTTTATAGACCTGGAGTAGATGAATCACATCCAGTGCCGCATAGTTCAACTGCCTGGGTGAAAGAGGTCGTTGTAACCAGTTTGATCTTGTCTGATCCTTCTGGAGAGAAACGGATAAGTGATGCTCCACCAAGGACTGATAACTGACGGAAAAGCCTATGCCAAGCATAGCCGCTGCAATTTGCGTATCAAATAGAGGTGCAGGTATAACGCCGAAGCAAAACTGCAACACTTCCATATCTTCAGAACAGGCGTGTAGCACTTTGAGCAGATCGGTATCTGTCAGCAATTCTACCAGCGGAGTGGGATCGTTGATTGTCGGCACATCAATCAGGAAGCAGTCCTGACCATTGTAGATCTGCACCAAGCCAATGTTCGGGTAGTAGGTGGTGTCGCGGACAAACTCGGTGTCCACTGTAATGACATCAGTATCCTTGCAGGCATGTTGCACCTCCACCAACTGGGTATCTGTGTCGATATATTGCCAGGATGGTTCTGGTGACGATTCATTAAGTGACGATTTATTAAGTGACATATCTTGCGATGACCCGTTTTGAACAGACATGCTAGATACCTTTTCTCCCTTCAATCGCATGTGCCAGGGTGTTGCCATCAATGAATTCCAGTTCCCCGCCAAGCGGGATGCCCTGAGCGATTCTCGTGATACTAATGCCAAGAGGGCGCACCGACTCTGCGATGTAATGTGCCGTTGCTTCCCCTTCCACCGTTGAGGATACAGCGAGGATCAACTCCTCAACGCCTGCCTTACAGCGCGACAATAATTGATCTATGCCAATTTCCTCAGGACCTATGCCTTCAATGGGCGAGAGGGTCCCCATCAATACGAAATACTTGCCGCGATAGCAGGCGGACTGTTCAATCGCAATAAGGTCTGCGGGGGATTCCACAATGCAGAGGGTTGTGGTTTCCCTGCCCGTGTTGCGACAGATGTTGCAGAGGTCTTCTTCACAAAGGTTTCGACAGGATTGACAGTTACCTATCCTCTCCATTGCCTCGTTGAGTAGGGTGGCGAGCCGTTTGCCGCCGCTACGGTCACGCTCAAGCAGGTGTAACGACATCCGCTGGGCACCCTTGGGACCAACACCCGGCAAGCATCGAAAAGCCTCGGTAAGCTGGTCCAGCAGTGGTTGTTCTGAGTCACGCACAGAGTCAATCATTTATGAGAAGGGGAATTTGAATCCCGGAGGAAGAGGAATTCCGGCTGTAATCTCTGACATTTTTTCCTGCTGTTTGTTTTCAGATTTTTTGACTGCGTCGTTCATCGCTGCCGCTATTAGGTCTTCAAGAACTTCCTTATCTTCCGTTAACAGACTTGAATCTATATCAACTTTTTTGATGTCATGTCTGCCGGTCATTTTCACCTTGACCAGGCCCGCCCCGGACTCACCAATGACTTCCACCCCCGCGGCTTCTTTCTGGAGTCTAGCCATCTTTTCCTGCATTTTCTGGGCTTGTTTCATCAATTCGCCCAAGCCATTTTCCAAATTCATTTTTAACCCTTTCCTGCGTTGCTTGCTATGCCTTGTTCCGGTTCCCTTGCAACAGCTTCCTGATGCAGGGGTACGACGCTGTCAGGATCAAGTTTACCATTAAATTTTTTTATCAACGCTTGTACCTTCCGATCATTCCCTATGTCTGCTATGGCTTGTGCGAGATTTTTTTCGTGTATTCGTTTTTGTTGCTGGGCAGGAGTTTTGGCTTCACTCTTGCCCACTTCAACACTGAGGCTAACCTCACGTCCGTAGAGATCACTGAGTCTGGTTGCTATACGCTGCTCATGGCTTGCGTTCCACAATCTGGCGTGATCTTCGTTCATTGCCAGGATGTATTGGGCATTCTGTTGCCTTGGCTGAGCAGGACGCAGGCTAGAGTTGGCGGCAAGAGTATGGGTCACCCCGGTCAAGTTGAGAAGCTCAAGCACATCTGACCAGGAGTCAGGGTTCAGGGTCGGTGGTTTTTCCTTGTTTGAGGGTGCTATCTTATCTTGTGTTGAATCAGTAGGCGGTGGTTTCGTTGGAGAAGCGGTTGGAGAAGTGGTTGGAGCATTGGCATCAGGGACTTGAACGCTATTTGCCTGTCCAGGTTCCGTCAGTATAAAAGACATCATTCTCAGCAGGATCATTTCCAAACCGACTCGCTGGGTCGGTGCCAGCGGCAGGTCCCGTTGTCCGATCAAGCCAATTTGATAGAGGAGTTGCACCTGTTCGGCTGAAAGCAGATTTGATGCGGCGAGTATCAATTCCTGATCTCCCTGGCTATTGTCAATCGCATCTGGCACGGCATGCACAATAGCAATCCGATGCAATACAGCGAGAATATCGTTCAGCAGTGCCGCATAGTCGGGACTAAACTCGGCGAGGTGTGCTATCTTCTGTAACAGCCTTGCTCCGTCTTCCACTGCAATGGTGTCAATGATTTCATAGACTTCATGATGCCCAATGGTGCCCAGCATCAGCCTCACTTCCTTCTCCCTCACCTGATTGCTACCAAAGGAGATTGCCTGATCTGTCAGACTCAATGCGTCCCTCATACTGCCATCTGCGGCATGTCCGAGTTGCCAGAGAGCGGACTCATCAAAAGGTATGGATTCAACCTCCAGCACCTGCCCGAGGTAATGCACAATCTGCTCCGGCGACAGGTTTTTGAGGTTAAATTGCAAACAGCGGGAAAGGACGGTGACAGGTAATTTTTTAGGGTCCGTCGTGGCAAACAGGAATTTGATGTGCTCCGGTGGTTCCTCAAGTGTTTTTAACATGGCGTTGAAACTGCTCCGGGAGAGCATGTGGACCTCATCAATCAAATATATCTTAAACCGGGATACAGTCGGCATGTACTGGACATTATCAAGCAGGTCACGCATGTCATCGACCCCAGTGCGCGATGCGGCGTCTATCTCCAGCAGATCCACATTACGTCCGGAGGCAATTTCCACACAGGAACCACATTCACCACATGGCGTGGCCGTTACGCCCTGTTCACAGTTGAAACATTTGGCGAGAATCCTCGCAATGCTGGTCTTACCGACTCCCCGCGTACCAGTGAAAAGGTAGGCATGGTGTAATCGGTTATTGTTGAGGGCGTTGATCAGTGCTTGCAACACATGCTCTTGACCCTCTAATTCCTGAAAGGTCGCTGGGCGATACTTTCTTGCTAAGACCTGATAACTCATCATGCGATTGTACGGCGTTTTGGTTCTACGGAGTATAGTCTTGCTATTGAAACAGGTGCTCTGAAGAATGACAACCAACAGGCTGATTTGCATTGGTCACCGAGGGGCTTCGGGATACCTGCCTGAAAACACCCTGCCATCGTTTGAAAAAGCCATCCAACTCGGCTGCGACTGGGTGGAGCTTGATGTGTATCTTGTTGAGAATGAATTGCTCGTGATCCACGATGAGCGGGTTGACCGCACCACCAATGGCACGGGAGTTGTATCGGAGCTTGACCTTGCGTATATCCGATCACTGGATGCGGGGGGAGGCGCAGGGGTACCGACACTCCCGGAGGTGATTGACGCTATTGACCATCGCTGCGGTATCAATATTGAATTGAAAGGCAATGCTACCGCAGTTGCCGCCACCAGGATTCTTAACGACTACTGTTCCAGGGGTTGGGACAGGACAGAATTCCTGATCTCTTCCTTCAAGCATCAAGAACTTGCAAAAATGGATGCAGGTTATCGGCGAGGGGCCTTGTTTGTAAACATAACCGACGATATCTGGGAGAGAAGCGCGAGGCTTGATGCTTGGTCGGTTCATCTTGCTTGCGGGAGTATCAACCAGGCTATTGTTGATGAGGCTCATTCACGGGGGTACAGGGTGCTGGTCTATACTGTGGACAACCCGGGAGACATTGCGCGCCTGGCTGGCTTTGGGGTTGATGGTCTATTCAGTAACTTTCCTGACCGGGTTCTGCTTCATGCAGGAATGAAAAGCCAGTCTGACTGAGCCTGATGCGCCAGACATGGATTATACCGCCTCGCCCGATATTTTCTTGAACTCTCTTTGCAGTTCAAACCGGGATGAAGTCACATGTGTCTCCATGCACCTCATTCTTTGCTCAATGTCGGAAAACTTCTCCCTTGCCTGTTGCATCGCCTGAGCGACATCCATGGCAGTTGGACGGTGGCGTCTGCTTTCGGACTTCCTTCTTGCCTCTTCTGTGTTGGCGTCCTTCTCGGCGCGAGTTTCCGAATCAAATTCATCGTCAAATCTATCAGCTACTCTGCGGTAGTAGGGTTTGTCATCCAGGATGAAGTACATGGCAAAGTAGATCGGGAGCATCACTGAGGGGATGAATATCAAACCTATCAGGGCATAGACTCTTATTACCCAAGCGGGTTTGCCAAAGTAGTCAGCCACGCCTGCACAGACGCCGCATATTTTCTTGTGTTCCGTGTCTCGGTAGAGTGGTTCCCGTCTGCGTCTAGATCGATACCTGTGATGTCGGCGCCGCGCTTTTTCGTTGCGCCATTCTTCCGTCTGTCGGGATACTTTATCCGCCATCTCTTCAATAGAGTCTTCAATAGAGTCCTCAATAGACTCGTCCAGTATGTGTTCAGGGCGGGAACGTTTTCGGACTTCTTCTGCGAGTCTTTCAGCACGGGCTGCGGCCTGCACCGCCTGCTCTGCTTTCTGGGTGGCGCGCTCCATTGCCCGCTCCGCGATCCGCTCTGCTCGCCTGGCTGTCCGCTCGGCATCGCGCCTGTCTCTGTCTAGCTTGCTCACTGTTTATTCCTCCTTGTCCAACAGTTCAGGCTTCCGCCTGATGCTCGCGCCATCCGGGGCTTTCCACATCCAGGATTGATTCCAGTGTTTCAATCCGGGCAGCCATCCGGTTGGCAACCTCAATCATTTCATTGAGTTCAGCCTGTTCCCTTGTTGACAAGCCATTGACCAGCGTGCCCCGGGACTTGTAATAATAGTCACAAACTATCCAGATTGAGGCGACCAATCCTAGAACTACGAATATTACTGTTGTTGTTGCCATGTGTTCCATCCCTGACCCTAAAGTCTTTTACGATTCGTCTGTCTTCTCCGGCTGCCGATTATCGCCCATCCTGGCTTTGAGACGGGCTAGTTCTTCGTCAACTCGCTCGTCATTTTCCAGTTCGGAGATTTCATTCACCAGGCTTTTTTGACCGAGATCATATGCCTCAACTTCACCTTCAAGATCATCAATCCTGCGCTCGTACCGATCAAATCGACTCATCGCTTCATTAATGTTCACATCATGCAGCTGCCGCTTAACACCCTTCCTGGATTGTGCAGTACGACCCCGCAGGATGAGTGTTTTCTGCCGGGCTTTCGCATCCACTAGTTTTTGCTGCAATTGAGCTATGTCATCAGACAAACCTGCTAGATTTTGATCAATCACATTGAGATCTGTAATGAGGATGAGAGCAGCTTTCTCGGCTCCTGTTTTTTCTTTCACCGCTGCCCTTGCCAGGTCTTCCCGCTCTTTTGCCAGCGCGACTTCAGCCTTGTTTTCCCAGTCTTCAGCCTCGGCTTGCAGACGTTCAATCCGGCGATGTAGATCCTTCTTGTCTGCGATCAGCTTAGCGGATTGCGTCCTCACCTCCACTAGTGTCTCTTCCATCTCCTGGATAATCAGCCGAACCATTTTTTCCGGATCTTCTGCCTTGTCCAGTATGACATTGATATTTGAGTTGATGATGTCCGTGAATCTTGAAAATATACCCATTGGGGTTCTCCTTATATTGACGATCAATACTCACCCTTCATATTTCGTGCCAATTTCTCGAAGATATTTAAGTTATTGTTTTATAATAGATTATTATGTTTCCCTAAATAACAAGCGGACAAAAGAATAATTGTGCTAAAAAATTCTGGTGAATATGGCTAACATTTGGTGGAATAACATTTCGTTTTAGAGAATAGACCATGGATGCTGCACAACAGACAGAAAGGCTACTGGGGGAGTCGCCCGCCTTCCTGGAGGTTCTTGACCAGGTATCGCAAATCGCACCGCTGGACAAACCGGTACTGATCGTTGGGGAGCGGGGCACCGGCAAGGAGTTGATTGCTGCGCGTCTGCATTATCTGTCCCGACGCTGGGATCAGGAATATATCAAAATGAACTGCGCGGCAATCAATGAGACTCTGCTGGAAACAGAATTGTTTGGGCATGATGCTGGTGCATTCACGGGTGCGACCAGGCTACATCGAGGCAGGTTTGAGCGGGCTGATAAGGGCTCTCTGTTCATGGATGAACTTGCCAGCACATCCGCCCTGGTGCAGGAGAAACTTTTAAGGGTCATTGAGTACGGCGAGTTTGAAAGGGTCGGCGGCAGCAAAACCCTGACTACCGATGTCAGGCTGATTGCTGCGACCAATGAGGATCTCCCCGTCCTGGCGGAGCAGGGTAAGTTCCGAATGGATTTGCTGGATCGGCTTGCCTTTGATGTCATTACCTTGCCGCCACTCAGGGCGCGGACGGAAGATATTCTGATACTTGCCGAACACTTTGCCGTGAACATGGTGAGTGATCTTGGGCTTGATTACTTCCCGGGGTTTTCCGAGCAAGCAAGGGAAACCCTGATGACTCATAGCTGGCGGGGCAACATTCGTGAACTTAAAAATGCCGTTGAGAGGAGTGTGTATCGTTTCTATAACAGTGTTGGCACTACTAAAAGCCATAACAAGCCGGTGGATGTGATTGCGCTTGATCCCTTTGATTCAATCTTTCGTCCTGAGGCACAGTCCGGGGGCACCCCAGCAGCCACCGTCCCAATCAGTAATATTTCACCAGCTTCCCTGCCGACTAATTTCAGGCAAGCCGTGCAGGAGTTTGAAATTGATCTCATTAAACACGCTCTTGCCAGATCCCAGTTCAATCAAAAGAAAACCGCCGAGGCGCTTGGCGTGACCTATCACCAGTTGCGTGGATACCTGAAGAAATATGCGTTGCTGGACAAGGAGCAGAGCGCCGACTCTTAACCCATGAGGGTTCGTTCACCCGTTGCCGCTGGTCATCACCTCGCCCCTGTTCAAGCCAGGAGTATGGCTATTGTAGGAATGGCAGGCGAGGCGCGGAGATGCGTTTTTGTGTATACTCCGCGACCTAATTTATCTACCTTTTCGGGCTACTTGTGGTTGAACAGATATTCGAGTTTATTGGTAATCATTACATTCTGGTTAGCATCTTTGCTGGTTTGCTGGTTGTGTTCTTTATCGGCGAAGGCAAACGCGGGGGTGCGGCTATCAGTTCCACAAATCTGGTGAACCTTGTTAATCGAGAGGATGCCTTGATTGTGGACCTGCGAGATATGAAGGACTATGGCAAGGGTCACATAGCAGGGGCGTTAAATCTGCCCTATACCAGTTTTGACACCCGGGCGGGTGAACTTGAAGTTTACAAGGAGCGACCGCTAGTGCTGGTATGCAAGATGGGGCAACATGCCGGGGCAATTGGGCGTAAACTCAAGGCGCAGGGTTTTGACGATGTGCGTCGGCTTTCTGGCGGGATGGCGGAGTGGACTGCGAATAGTTTGCCGGTAGTTAAGTGAAGCCATGCCCGTTTTCTGCTAATTGCTTCCACCTACTGTTGACAGAGAATAATGATGAGCGCACCACCCCCGGGTCCAAAATTCTCACTGCAACGCATCTATGTTAAAGACATCTCTTTTGAATCGCCCAGGGCACCGGGTGGATTCCGTGGACCCTGGCAGCCAAAGATCGATCTGGAACTGAACTCCCGCCACAATGATTTAGGCGCAAAGCCAGATGAAGGGCAGGACAAGGATCCGGGCGGGGCTTCTGGTGGGGGTAAGCGTCATGAAGTCGTTCTCTCCCTGAGGGTGACGGCAAAAAATGAAGCAGACGAGGTGCTCTACCTGATTGAGGTGTCGCAGGCTGGGTTGTTCCTGATACGGGACCTTGAGGGAGAGGCTCTTGCCAGGCTTCTCGCTGGCACCTGTCCCGGCATACTTTTCCCCTATGTCCGGGAACTGGTTGACTCAATACTCACCAGAGGTAACTTTCCACCCCTTATGCTTGAGCCAGTCGATTTTGAGGCGCTTCGTGAGCATGCCATTTTGCTGGAGTCAAAGCGGCAGTCAGAGCAAGACCAGGCTTTGAAGATTCACTAGTGTCAATCGCCGCCTGTCATTCGCTCAGGTCATCATCCGCCAGCCCCAGTTCAAGAATCTTCCGGGTCAAAGTATTCCTGCCCCAACCGAGCAGCAAGGCGGCATCTCGCTTGCGCCCCCTGGTCTGCCTCAGGGCGGACTGAATCATAATTCGCTCAAACCGCCCGGTGGCGTCTTTGATGATGCCCGGATCGCCTGGCTTGATCTGGGACATTTTTTGAGCCGCCCATGTACGCAACGATTCCTCCCATACTTCTTCTTCCTGTGCTGAGTTTTGTTGTGGCGGCTGTCCATGCTGTGTCTGCATAACTCCCGTTGCCATAAGCCCGGGCGGCAAGTCTTCTATCATCACTTCCTGGGAAGTCGTCATTACCGCCAGCCACCGACAAACATTCTGCAACTGCCGGACATTGCCGGGCCAGGGTAGAGCGCATAGATAATCCAGGGTCTCCGGCTTGAGCCGTTTGGGTTTCTCACCGGTTTCATCCGTCGCCCTTCGCAGAAAGTGCGCTGCCAGGTCCGGGATGTCTTCGCGGCGTTCCGCCAGGGTGGGCAAGTGGAGCCGAATCACATTGAGCCGATGAAACAAATCTTCACGGAAACGATCTTCTGCAACCAACTTTTCCAGGTCTTTGTTGGTGGCGGCGATAACCCTCACATCAGCCTGAAGAGCCTGGTGTCCGCCGACTCGATAAAATGTACTGTCTGACAAGACGCGCAGCAGACGCGTCTGTGTTTCCTGCAACATATCGCCGATTTCATCAAGAAACAAAGTCCCGCCCCTTGCCTGTTCAAATCGTCCCCTATAGACCTGGCTAGCACCGGTAAACGCGCCCTTTTCGTGGCCAAACAGTTCTGATTCAATCAATTCGCGCGGTATTGCCGCCATGTTCAGCGGGACAAAGGCTTTTGCGGCTCTTGTGCTGTGCTTATGCAATGCCTGGGCGATACCTTCCTTGCCGGTGCCAGACTGACCACTAATTAACACGGTGACATTGGCTTTGCCCAGCCGGCCTATGGCGCGGAAAATTTCCTGCATGGCTGGCGCCTGACCAATAATGGCGGTGCCGTTCCTGGTCACTGGTGATGCTGGTGAAACCTGGTGTTTGCCCTGGTGCGCAAGAGCCCGGGTGACGATGGAGACAACCTCATCAACTTCAAAAGGTTTTGGTAAATATTCAAAAGCCCCGCTCTGGATAGATGCCACCGCGCTGTCCAGGTCGGAGTGTGCGGTCATCACAATCACGGGGAGATCAGGATACTTCGCCTGAACTTCTTTCAAGAGTTCAATTCCGTCTATGCCAGGCATGCGAATGTCGGTGATAAGAAGATCGGGCCTTGTGTGTTGCAGTTGTTCCAGCATCCGATCACCCGACTCAAAACTGCTGACCTGCCAGTTGTCCTGCCTGAGCGCCTTCTCCAATACCCAGCGAATTGACTTTTCGTCATCCACGATCCATATAGTATGGCTGGTTGTCATCTGTGTTGTTCCAGGGGGATAAAGACGCTGAAGGTGGCACCGCAGTCCGAGCTTTCAAACTCAATGAGACCTTGATGTTGATTGATGATTGCTTGGGCAAGACTTAGCCCCAGCCCGGTGCCGCCTTCCCGCATACTGATCATGGGGTAGAAGAGGTGCTCCTGTATTTGAGATGGTATCCCAGGACCATTGTCGC
Source organism: Gammaproteobacteria bacterium UBA6724 (assembly GCA_002454165.1). Taxonomy (GTDB): domain Bacteria; phylum Pseudomonadota; class Gammaproteobacteria; order Pseudomonadales; family Azotimanducaceae; genus UBA9659. The sequence goes on along the minus strand of DKIG01000016.1, from coordinate 17,234 downwards.
AAATGTCAATACGCAGCAGAACCTTGTGTTGTTTCCCGCCGATTGTAAATTGCCGTTCAATGCGAGTGACCAGTCTGATGGTCGGGTCAGATGTCTTTTCAATGGATTGCATTGCATTCCGGGTAATGTTGAGTAGTGCCTGGAATATAAGTTGGGGATCAACCACCACTTCTGGAAGACTGGGATCATAGTCACGGATGAGCCTGAGCCCACTGAGAGATTCATGGGCTTCCATTTCAACCAGCCGACTGATGCGCTCTAGGAGTAGGTGAATGTTGGTCGGTCTGACAGAAGGTATATCGGTTGGTCCAAGCAGACGGTCCACCAAGCCAGTCAGCCGATCGGTCTCCTCAATAATGATGTCCGTGTATTCCGCAAATGACTTGGCAATGTCCTGCCGGTCAAATAGCTGAGCAAGTTCCTTTGCAAGCAGTTGCGCTGAGCCCTTGATGCCACCGAGCGGATTCTTTATTTCATGGGCAAGGCTACGCGCCATTTGTAGGGCGACATCATTTTGTTCCTTGAGTGCCACATCCCGCTCAATTCTGCGATACCGGTCCATTGGCATCAGTTCAACGAGCAGTTGGGTACCACTCTGCACCTTCGTCAATGGTGTGTCCATCATCGGTGTCACCGTGAAGTCAACGAGAAGGTCGTCCTTGCCGGGTATGAGCAGGGGCAATTTTCGTCCGGTATAGGATCGGTCCGTCGCCAGGGACTCATCCAGGATGGAAGTCAGGCGACTGCTGTCTGCAAACAAATCAGTGAAACAACGATGCCGCAGATGTGTCCAGGAAAGTTGCAACAGGCTTTCTGCCGCCATATTGGCGTAGAGGATGCTCTTGCAATCATTTAGCAGCAGGACGGCAGTGCTGAGGCTATCAAGTATCTGGTCATCTCTGCTCTGTCGATTTTCCATTATCCGGTCTGGTTCAACCATCAATTAGCTGTCTCGTAATTCATGTCTCGTCATTCATGCGTGGCATTGTAGCGGGGGAAGGGGTTCCGCACCATTTTGGTGCGAGGGTTTCAGTTGTTTGATTTTATTTGGCTAGCGCGGAGCAGGGTGATGCTGGTGGTTGCGCTTGATGCTATTTCCTGGTCATTCTGGTTGAGGATGCGTACCGAGAAGTTGTGTGTGCCACGGTCAAGATGGGTCAGTATGACCGCCCCGGCAGATTGCAGAGTGCGAATGGTTTTGCCATCCATCAGTAGCTCCGCCCTATGGCTCGGATGAATATCGGGACTGGTAGTTACCATCAATGACAGGGTGCCGACATTGTCTCTGATTGCGCTCTTGTCAGGAGGATAGCTGATGGCGACTTCCGTGTAACCAGGCGCATAGTCAGGCTCCTGTTGAGACAAGAGCGAAGCCACTGTTGCCGACCCGGGCGCTGCTTGTGGTAGCGACTGTGGTAGCGACTCGCCGGGGTAGGTTGCCGTCTCCTGAAGAATGATCTCCTCTGCATCGGCAACTTCCTCCTGATCAGAGAAACTCGGAATACCCTGCGCATCAACTGTCCGATACACCTTGTCGGCATGTCCAGTTGAGCAAAGCAGGGATGCCAGAGTGGCGGCAACAAGACCCGACTGGAGTTTTCGGGATGACATCCTCAGTCCTCTATTGCTAGGCTGCATAAATCATCCACTGGCACGACACTAGACGCTGTAATACATCTCAAATTCAACCGGATGCGTGGCTGAGCCGAGCCGAGTCACCTCTTCACTCTTCAGGCCAATGTAGCCGTCAATCATGCTGTCGGTGAACGCATCGCCCTGCCTGAGGAAGTCCCGGTCCTTGTCCAGTGCGTCCAGCGCCTGTTCCAGTGAGGAACAGACAGTCGGCAGATCTTTCAATTCCTCTTCCGGGGTGTCGTAGAGATCCTTGTCAACTGGTCCGACCGGCTCAATCTTGTTCTTGATGCCGTCAATGCCAGCCATCAGCATGGAGGCGAACATCAGATAGGGATTTGCAGCGGGGTCACCAAATCTTACCTCAACCCGGACCCCCTTTGGACTGCCCCCCTGAACATAGGGGATGCGGATAGCAGCAGACCGATTTAATGCGGAATAAACAAGTATCAGTGGCGCCTCAAAACCGGGCACCAGCCGCTTGTAGGAATTGGTTGCTGGATTAGCGAAGGCGTTGAGTGCCCTGGCATGTTTGATCACACCGCCTATGTACCAGAGAGCCTCCTGGGACAGATTGCCGTAGCCCTGCCCCGCAAACAGGTTGGTGCCGTCCTTCCATAATGATTGGTGGCAGTGCATACCGTTGCCGTTGTCGCCCACCAGAGGCTTCGGCATGAAGGTCGCCGTCTTGCCATAGGCGTGGGCAACATTGTGCACGCAATACTTGTAAATCTGGACCTCATCTGCCTTGTTCACCAGGGTGCTGAACCGGGTGCCGATTTCACCCTGCCCGGCGGTGCCGACTTCGTGGTGATGCAGGTCAATGGTCACGCCCATGGCTTCCATGGCGGCGCACATGCTGTTCCTGACATCAAGCAGGGAGTCCACTGGCGGCACAGGAAAATAACCACCCTTGACGGCGGGACGGTGTCCAATGTTGCCGCCTTCAACGGCTGAGCCACCCATCCAGGCAGCTTCATCTGACTCAATGGCGTACATGGCACCGCCCATGTCAGAGTGATACTTAACATCGTCAAAGACAAAAAATTCAGGTTCTGGACCAAAGTAGGCAGTATCGCCAATGCCGCTGGCTTTCAAGTAGGTTTCAGCGCGTTTGCCGACGGCACGGGGATCACGGTCGTACCCCTCAAGGGTGCTTGGCTCCACTATGTCGCATCGCAGATTGATTGTGGCTTCCTCCGTAAAGGGGTCCATGACCGCAGTGGAGTCTTCTGGCATCAGGATCATGTCGGCATCGTGAATCGGCTTCCAGCCAGCGATGGATGAGCCGTCAAACATGGCACCGTTTTTGAAAAAATCCTCGTTCACCTGGTTGACACTATTTGTTACATGCTGTTCTTTACCGCGGCTGTCAGTAAATCGGAGGTCTACCCATTTCACTTCATGTTCGCTGATAAGTTTGAGAGTCTTCGCTGACATTGTTTACTCCTACTATGATTTTTGCGGACTGTCCGCTCTCCGTGCTTCATACAAACCGGGCACCCGATAAAAGACATCCGATTGCCCGGTACACCTGCCTTAGATGACAGCAAATACTGTGCCATCTTGCCAAGATATGCTGCTAAACGCTACTCAGCGCATCATAATCAAACAACTTGTCCAGCCTCGCCCTGCCGACCTTGCCTAGCAGACGGTTCCTCAGCCAGCCAGTGATACCCGTTGCATGGTAGAGCCTTGCATTCTGTCGCGAGCCCTTTTGCACATCCGTGGTGCGTTTGCGGCGCAGATTTTCGTACCGCTCCAGGCTGGTAGCCAGGTCATCGCCGGTATCAACACAGCGCACCAGGACCGCGGCGTCTTCTATCGCCATAGCCGCGCCCTGTGCCATAAAGGGCAGAGTTGAGTGGCAGGCATCACCCAGCAATGTGATGTTTCCCCGACTCCAACTGGGCATGGGGGGGCGGTCAAAGAGTGCCCACTTGTAGCAGGCATCCTTGTTTATATTGTCTATTAGAATTGAAATGGTGTCATGCCAGCCATCAAAATCCTGCTTCAATTCGTCCGGTGCACCGGGTTCGGTCCAGGATTCGGTTTCCCAACCGGACTTTTCAACCACGCAGACGCAGTTCACCACTTGACCCTGACGCACATAATAATGCACAAAATGCTTGTGTGGTCCCCACCAGACAGTCGCCATGGGGCGGATTAGACCCTTGGGTAGCCGCTCGGTGGACACCTGTCCGCGCCAGGCAAGGTTGCCGGTAAACCGCGCTGCTTCGGCGCCAAATAGCGCGCTCCTGACCACAGACTTAATGCCGTCAGCACCAATCAGTAGCGCGCCGTGATGCTCAATGTTGCCAGTTGTTACTGTGACGCTCTTGGCTCTGACTTTACCGACATCCTGAGCAATCTTTTCAACCCTGGTATTGGTGTATAGCTGGATGCCAGGTTGCGCTTGCGCCGCCTCGCTCAGCACCCGCATCAGATCAGCGCGATGAATGTGGTAGTAGGGGAAGCCATACTTTTCCCTTGCCGCCTCCCCCAGTTCAGTGCCGCCGAGGATGGCGCCGCTTTTCCAATGTCGTATTTCAATCCCCAGCGGCAGACAGCTCAGGGCGGCAAGTTCCGTTGCCAGATCAAGATCATACAACACGCGCGTCGCATTCGGACTGAGTTGAATGCCGGCACCTGTGTCGCCCGCCCCCTGCTCAAACAGCTGTACGGGATAACCGAACTTTGCAAAACAAAGTGCGGCGGTCATGCCACCAATACCGCCGCCAGCAATCAGAATCTCTGGCTTTGCCACCTTCAGTCAAACTCCATCAGGTTGAATCAACACAAGTTCCTGCTACAATGCCGCCAACGACATGATTGATCCTCAAACCAGATTGTCCGTCCAAGCTCCATCGGGCAATTTTCCTCGGTGAGAAGACATCTGAGAAGATATCTGAGAAGACATCTGAGAAGACACATTGTCTTGTTATACCAGTTTAGATATTCGTGCTTTGCGCATGCCTTGTGTGATATGCAGAGTGTGTGATACGCAGAGTGTATGACACACAGACTGGGTTTGATTGGAGTAAAACAAGTTGAAGATAGACAAAAAATACCTACTGATTGGTAGCATGGCAATTGTCGGGATATTGTGGATCCTCACCGGGCAGTTGTCCAATGAAGATGTCAACAACGACCTGTCCACCATGGCGATAACTGAGTCGGGGCTGGATGATTCGTCCGGGGAGGATCCGATCTTCCTGGTGCGCGGGGTAAGAAGCAAAGCGGAAGAACGCACCCTGTACCTTGATGTCCGCAGTCAGACCAGAGCCAATCGTATAGTGCGAGTGAAAGCGGAAATCTCTGGCAAAATTGTTGCTCTCCCCGGTGAAAAGGGCACGGAGGTCAAACAGGGCGACCTGCTGTGTCGCATTGCGATTGATGCCAGGCAGGACGAATACAATGAGGCACAGGCCGCCGTTATCAGTGCCGAGATTGAATATGATGGATTTGTTGATTTGAACAAGAAGGGGCTACAGTCAGAGGTTTTGCTTGCCAAGGCAATGGCTATGCTTGAACAAAGCAAGACCCGCGCTACAAAAGCCGCTCTTGCGCTTGAACATACCAGACTCCGGGCACCCTTTGATGGTGTTGTTGCAAGCCAGGAGGTGGAAGAGGGAGACTTTTTGACGCCTGGCACCAGTTGCGTCAGCCTGATGGAACTGGACCCAATTCTTGTTACGGGTCAGGTGGCGGAGAAAAACATCAATCGGATTGTGCTTGACGATGAAGTCGTCATCACACTATTCACTGGAGAGGAATATAGTGGCAAAGTCAGCTTCATTGGTCATGCCCCGGACCAGATGACCCGCACCTTCCCCATTGAAGTGACCCTTGCCAACCCAGGTATGACTATCCGCACAGGTCTTACGGCGGCAATGCGCGTGCCCATTGGGGTGGAAAATGTGCATTTAATCTCGCCCGCCAGCCTGGTGCTGAATAATGTCGGTATCGTTGGTGTCAGAGTGATGGATGACCGGAACCGCGTCAGATTCATGGCGGTAGAGATCATTGAGGAGAGTCTGGCGGGTGTGTTGGTCAAGGGACTGCCCAATGAAATCAATCTGATTACCATTGGCCAGGAAGAAGTGGTTGAGGGACAAGAGATCAACATGGAATATTCGTCTCTGACCGATCTGGTTCATCGCTAGACCCCATTCATTAGCCCACCGGAGCCTTGCATGGCTTTTATCAGTTCAGCAATCGGCCTGGCGATAGATCGGACCTTAACCGTTATGTCGTTGCTGGCGATGATTATGTTTGCTGGCATCGTAGCCTATGTGACTATCCCTATTGAAGCCGACCCTGATGTTACCGTCCCCGTGATGGTGGTGCAGGTCGTGAATGAAGGGATTTCCCCAGAGGATGCCGAGCGTTTGCTGGCACGCCCTATGGAGCTTGAACTGCGAAGCATTGAAGGCATTGACGAGTTAAACAGCTATTCATCGGAAGGATATGCAGTGCTGGTGGTGGAGTTTGATTCCAGTTTTGATTCAGATAAGGCACTGAGAGATGTCAAGAATGCGGTGGATCTCGCCAAGGCAAAGCTACCCGCCTCTGCCGAAGAACCGAGCATCAGAGAAATCACCGTAGCCGACAATCCTATTCTCACCATTAGTGTCGCCGGTGGTGGGATATCCGACCGGGAGAGGCATCGTCTTGCCGTGCGGATAAAAGATGAAATTGAGACCATCACCGAGGTGCTGGAAGCGAATCTGGGTGGCACCCGAGAGGAACTGCTTGAAGCCGTGATAGACCCGTCACTGCTGGAAGCATACGGCATTAGCAATAATGAGTTGTTCGCTGCCGTTGCCAGCAACAACCGACTGATTTCTGCTGGTTTTGTTGATACCGGTCGCGGCAACTTCTCCGTCAAAATTCCCAGTGTGATTGAGTCAGCCGCTGATGTCTTGTCAATACCCGTCAAGGCTACCCGGGATGGCGTGGTGACATTGGAAGATGTGGTCACGCTTCGCCGTACCTTCAAAGATGCCCGGAGGTTCTCCAGGATCAATGGTTTGCCAGCGGTGGTCATTGAGATCATCAAACGCCCTGACACCAGCATTGTTGATGTCGTCGCCGAGATAAAGATGCTGGTTGAAGGCATGAGGCAGGGATTCCCGGAAGGCGTGGAAGTTGGGTACATCACAGATATGTCAAAAGATGCCGTTGAGCAAATAAGCACCCTGGAAGGCAATATATTGACCGCCATGTTCCTGGTGCTGATGATTGTGATTGCGACAGTAGGGTTGCGCTCTGGATTGCTGGTGGCGTTTAGTATTCCATTTTCGTTCATGTTTGCTTTTATCGTCCTCAGCCTGATTGGCTACACTTATAATATTATGATCATGTTCGGCATGCTCTTGGGTCTTGGCATGTTGATTGATGGCGCCATAGTGGTGATTGAACTGGCGGATCGGCAGCTCCGGGAGGGCAAGACCCCGAAGGCTGCTTATGTTTATGCGTCCCGGCGCATGTTCCTGCCGGTGGTGGCATCAGCGGGAACAACCGTTGCGGCTTTTTTACCGCTACTCTTCTGGCCAGGTGTTCCGGGCGAGTTTATGAAATATCTGCCAATGACTGTGCTTGCCGTCCTGGGGGGTGCATTGATTTACGCTCTCTTGTTCGCGCCCGTGCTGGGTACTATGAGCAATCGCCAGCGTCCAAAAGAGGAGGGTGGCGCGGTGCAGTTGGTTGACGAGGGTCGGTTTGACGAACTGGGCGGCATACTCGGCTGGTATGCAAAAGTGCTGCAATTTTCCACGACTCATCCGCTACGCGTGATTGGGGTAACGGCGGCTATACTCGCCGCGGCGGTGATGCTCTATCAGAAGGCTAATAATGGCACCCAGTTTTTTATAGATGCGGAACCGAGTTATACCCTGGTGAGCGTCAGTGCAAAGGGCAACTTCTCCGCGGCGGAAATCCGCGATATTGTCATTGATGTTGAACGCAGGGTAAGGGATGTCGGCAATATAGCCAGCATCTACACCAGAACAGGCGGTGGCGGCATCTGGCTAGGTTCAAGCATACCGCCGGACAGCGTAGGCTTCATGCTGATTGAACTCTCAGACCGTCGCGGTCGTGACCTGAATGGTTTTGAGGTAGAGCAGGCTTTTGAGAACGCGATACAAGGCATACCGGGAATTCGGGCGGAAGTCATCTCAGTGAGTCATGGGCCAGAGTCCGGCAAATCAATCCAGATACAACTTGTCGGTTCAGACCTTGATATTCTGACTACTGAAACCCGGCGAATAAGAGCGCATCTTGAACAAATGCCCGGGATTGTCGGCGTTGACGACACTTCACCTCTGCCGGGCATTGAATGGCAAATTCGTGTTGACCGACCCAAGGCGGCAATGGCGGGGGCTAATGTTTCCGATGTGGGAGCGGCTATCCAGTTGATTACCAATGGCTTGTTGATAGGCAAGTACAGGCCAGACGATGTTAATGATGAGGTGGATATCAGAATCCGCTACCCAGAAGAATCTCGTAGCATTTTCCAATTGGACCAACTCAGAGTAGCGACCAATGGAGGCTCAGCCCCCATCAGCAGTTTTATTGAGCGGGTGGCGAAGCCGAAGGTCTCTACTATATTTCGCCAGAATGGTCTCCGGGTCATGTATATCCGGGCGAATACGGCAAAGGATATTCTTCCCAGTAACAAACTTGTCGAGATTCAGGAATGGCTTGATACTCAGACGCTTGATCCATCGGTAACCCTTAACTTCCGCGGTGCCTATGAAGAAGATCAGGAAGCGATCCAGTTCATCATGATTGCCTTTACCCTGGCATTGATGCTGATGGGTATTTTGCTGATCACCCAGTTCAATAGTTTTTATCAAACCTTGTTGATTCTATCCGCAGTGACTATGTCCACAGTTGGTGTGCTACTGGGTCTGCTCATTACCGGGCACGAATTCAGCACCATTATGACCGGCGTAGGCATAGTGGCTCTGGCTGGTATTATTGTGAATAACAATATTGTGCTGATTGATACCTTCAACTATCTGCGCCGAGAAAACCCCGGTTGGGACCTGCAACGCGTCATAGTAACTACCGGCTGTCAACGTCTCCGTCCCGTATTCCTGACAACCTTCACCACCGGTTTTGGTTTGTTGCCCATGGCGACAGGTATCTCAATAGACTTGATTGGTCGCGAGGTAGAAGTCGGTGGTCCCGTCGCCTCCTTCTGGGTTCAGTTTGCCTCCGCCATCGTATCTGGCTTGAGCTTCGCCACCATTCTTACCCTGATTGTCACTCCCTCCTTGCTGATGGCGCCTGAAGCAATTCGCCATTACAGGGCGCGACGGCGCGAAAAACTTGGCAAAAGAACCGTTGCTGAGATGGGCAACGAGGTCCCTACCCCGTCCGTCATTAAGGGTGTAGCCCCACCATCCCTGTGAAGACACCCTCTTTAGTGACTCGCAACATTCGTATATTATTCCTATTTCCATCTCGCCAATTCACGAGGGCTGATTCACCGCAATGAATCCTGCATTCGTCCATCTTCGAGTACATTCAGAATACTCATTAAGTGATGGACTGGTGCGTATCAAGCCACTCTTGGCAAGCTGTGCCGAGCAAAAAATGCCCGCCGTTGCGGTGACTGATCGCAACAATTTCTTCGCCCTCGTCAAATTTTATAACGCAGCAGAGCAGGCTGGTGTCAAGGCCGTCGTGGCGAGTGATGTTTGGGTAGTCGGGGACAACTCCAATGAACCTGTCACTCCGCTGGTACTGATAGCCAGGACTGATGTCGGTTACCAGAATCTATGCCAACTACTGTCCCGCTCCTATATGGAGGGTCAATCCCGAGGCTGCCCCAGTCTAAAAAGAGACTGGATAGCAGAGAGGGCTGAAGGCCTGCTCGCCCTGTCAGGCGGTAGGGAAGGTGCCATTGGCAAGGCGCTCTTAGCGGGTAACCTGGGCGCGGCGGAACAGATTGTCCTGAACTGGCAACAGATTTTTCCGGAAGCCTTTTATCTGGAATTGCATCGCACGGGTCACAACGGAGAGCAGGAATACAACTACCAGGCAGTGCAGCTTGCCATAGCAATGAATTGCCCCATTGTTGCGACCAATGATGTCCAGTTCCTCAGCAAGGAGGATTTTGAAGCCCATGAAGTCAGGGTGTGTATTCACGACAACAGGACGCTGAATGACACCGGGCGGGAACGCCGATACACCGACCAGCAATACTTGAAGTCTGCGGCGGAGATGTGCGAGTTGTTTGAGGACCTGCCAGAGGCGCTAGAGAACACCCTGGAGATAGCAAAACGATGCAATGTCACCCTGAACCTGGGTAGCAATTATTTGCCCGAATATCCGGTGCCACAGAATGAGACTGATACCGCCACTGCTGAATCCTTCCTCAATCAAGTTGCCCGCCAAGGTTTAGAAGAGCGTCTCAATAAGCGGCTGACTATGGGCCCCAGTCCCGGGACGCCAGACTTGCCAGAGCCTTCTCCTGATGAAACCCGTCAGGTGTATGAAGCCCGCCTGAATTATGAACTTGACATCATCAATGCTATGGGTTTCCCCGGCTACTTTCTGATAGTCATGGAATTTATCCAGTGGGCGAAGGATAGGGGTATTCCCGTGGGTCCCGGACGAGGCTCAGGACCAAGTTCACTGGTCGCCTGGTCGCTGAAAATTACCGACATTGATCCAATTGAGCATGATCTTTTGTTTGAGCGGTTCCTCAACCCGGAGCGAGTATCCCTGCCTGACTTTGATGTTGACTTCTGCATGGAGAGACGTGAAGAGGTGATTCAGCATGTTGCCGACCTCTATGGCCGCGATGCCGTGTCCCAGATCATCACCTTCGGCACCATGGCGGCAAAGGCCGTGGTCCGTGATGTTGCCAGGGTACAAGCAAAACCTCACTGGCTTGCCGATAAGTTGGCTAAACTGATTCCGATTGATCCCAACATCACTCTGGAGCGCGCATTGAAAGAAGAACCTGAACTGGCAGATTTACGCGCTCAGGATGATGACGCCGATGAAATTATAGACATGGCATTAAAACTTGAGGGCCTTGTCAGGAATGTCAGCAAACATGCTGGCGGCGTGGTCATAGCCCCGACGCGGCTGACGAACTTTTCTCCCGTCTATTGCGACGAGGCGGGCGGTAACCTGATGACTCAATTTGACATGACCGATATTGAGCAGGTTGGCCTCGTCAAATTTGACTTCCTCGGCTTGCGGACCCTGACCGTCATTCAGTATGCAGTCAAAAGTATTAATCGTCGGCGCCAGGTAGCCGGTGAGGCACTAGTGGACATTGAGCACATTGAACTGGAAGACGCCGCCGTTTACAAAGACTTGCAACAGGCAAGAACTACCGCCGTATTTCAACTTGAATCAACGGGTATGAAGGAGCTGATGAAAAAGGTCAAACCCGTCCGTTTTGCTGACATAGTGGCATTGGTTGCATTGTATCGCCCAGGTCCCATGAAACTCGCAGATAATTTCATCAAACGCAGAAACGGCAGTGCCGAAGTTGACTATCTACATCCCAGCCTGAAGCCCATTCTGGAAGACACCTACGGCGTAATGCTGTATCAGGAGCAGGTCATGCAGATTGCCCAGGTGTTGGCGGGCTACACCCTGGCGGATGCAGACCTGTTGCGTCGGGCAATGGGCAAGAAGAAGCCAGAGGAAATGGCACAGCAACGAGAAGTCTTCCTCGCTGGCGCGAAGCGCAATGGCGTGCCTGAACGCCGCGCCGGTCATATTTTTAATTTGATGGAGGATTTTGCTGGCTACGGCTTTAATAAACCACACTCCGTTGCCTATGCGCTGGTCGCCTATCAGACGGCTTGGTTAAAGCATTACTATCCAGCGGACTTTATGGCCGCGACCCTGTCTGCAGACCTCCAAAATACGGACAAGGTCGTCACCAACATTGAAGAGTGCCGAGAGATAGGTCTGTCGGTGCTATCGCCGGATGTGAACCGTAGTGGATATCGTTTTGTTGCCGACACCCTGACATGCATAGTTTACGGTCTTGGTGCCATCAAAGGTCTTGGCAGGGGGTCAATTGAAGCCATGGTTGAGAGTCGGCAGGCAGATGGTGAGTTCCAGGATCTTTATGATCTGTGCGAGCGGGTTGAGCAACGCAAGCTCAACAAGCGTTGCATTGAGGCATTGCTGGGTAGCGGTGCCTTGGATGAACTGGTCGCATCCAAGCCAGACTGTCCGCCAGATTTGGTGGGTTACAAACGCGCCCTGTTGATGGCGAATCTGGATGATGCCTTGGGACTTGCCGGGCAAAAGGCAAGCAACAAGATGCAGGGTGCCACTGACCTGTTTGAGTCGGAAGAGCAGACGAACTCTGAGGCTGGGCAACGTTATAAATTTTTTGACAAGCAACATTCAGAGCAGTTGCCGTGCCTCTCATTCAAAGATCGCATCTACCGGGAGAAGGAAGTGCTGGGGCTCTTTCTGACCGGGCACCCGATTGATTTTTACCAGGAGGAGTTGCGGCACCTCGCCACCCGGCGCATCGCTGACCTGAGCCCGGGCAGAGACCAGCACACCATTGCCGGACTGATCCTTAACCAGCGCAAAATACAAAACCGCAGGGGTGAGACGATGGTCTTTCTGACCCTGGATGACAAGAGCGGCCGGATTGAAATCACCATCTCCGGGGACCCGCTGACGAAGAACCGGGACAAACTAAACAATGATCAGATCATTCTAGTTAAGGGGAACTCTGTCCAGGATAACTATACCGGCGGGATGCGGTTCCGGGCTACCGAGGTGCAAACCATTTTGGAAGCGAGAACAAGAAAAGTTGCCAGGCTTAGGCTTGATCTGGACGGTCAACAACTGGGGGAAGATTTCATCACCGATCTGGCAGATTTGTTACAACCCTTCATAGCGTCCAGCGGATGTCCCATAGCACTGGAATATTCTACCCAGTGTGCCCGGGGTGACATTATTTTGGGTGAGGAATGGTGTGTCCTGCCAGAGGACGATTTGATTCAGGGCTTGAAAGACAGATACGGCACCGGGCAGGTCTGCCTGGAATACACCTGAGCCAGACGGCGGTATCGGTCATGCTCAACGAAACCATACTTAGCAGATTGAGCCGTGATGATGTGACCCGACTCGTCGTTGCCCTGAGTGGTGGCATGGATTCTGTGTGTCTTTTGCACAGTGTCATGGCGGCAGATCTGGGCAAGCAACTCTGCGCTATTCATGTCAATCATGGCTTGCAGCCTAGTGCTGGTGACTTCGCCGACTGCTGTGCCTCTCTCTGTCGTCGCTGGCAGGTTGCATTTTCTGTACATCCTGTTGAGGTGAGTAAAGTCGGCAATCTTGAATCTAATGCCAGAGTTGCGCGTTATGCGGTGTTTGAGTCAATGCTGACGGCAGGCGATCTGTTGCTACTTGCCCATCATGCCGATGACCAGGTTGAAACTGTCCTCTTCCGGCTCTTCCGTGGTAGCCGGGTACAAGGATTACAAGGTATGCCAATGGAGCGGTCCCTCGGCACGGGGATGCTGTATAGACCCCTGCTGAATATGCCCCGCCGGGACATCCAGACCTATGCAGAAACCCATCATCTGAGGTGGCTGGATGATGCCACCAATCTTGATACATCTTTTGACCGTAACTGGCTTCGACACCGGATGATTCCCATGATGGAAGAACGTTGGCCCTCAGTGAAGTCGGCTATCCTGAACACCCTTGCCCAGGATCAGTCCCGCCTGGGGCAACTTGCCACCGAGGCTCGGGAAACGCTTGCCGCCCTGTCTTTGACGCCGGATAGTCTTGCTCTGGCACAGTTGCAAACACTTGATTCGCCTAGCTTTAACAGAGTCCTGGATGCCTGGTTCAATGACTTGGGGCTGCCCTTGCTGCGCGGTCATCTGTTGCGGGAATTAAAGGAGAAGTTTCTCCACTCAGAAGGCGGGTTTATTGTCCGTTCCGATATTGAATTGCGAACATATCAGGGTTGTCTTTACGCGCTCCGTCCCTTGCCGGCACCGGCATGCCTGGAGGAGAAACTAACCTCGGGGCCTCTGCCCGTCGCTGGGGGGACTGTCTCCAGGGATCTTGTTCAAGGCACGGGCTTGCGAGCTGATAGAGAATACCAAATGCGCCTCCGCAGTGGTGGTGAAAAACTGAAAATTCGCCATAACCGAAGACTTAAAAATCTACTCCAGGAAAGTCGCCTCCCACCCTGGCTACGAGACCGACTGCCCCTGATATTCCACGAGGATCAACTTGTCGCCATCGCCGCCCTTCCTGCCTGGCACCTGCCCATGCTGTTGGCAGACCACTGGACCGCTGATTCCACACAGCAAGGCTGGCAAATATCCCTGCATCTCAAAGACCGCCTGTCGCCACCACCCTCGTGAAGGTTGCTGTGGTATCACAGGTGAGAGGACAGGCGAGAGGAGAAGGCATAGGGGGCATCAGGATGATGCCCCTTGCCAGGCGAATCGGGACTTGGGGATAACTTAAAAACTCAGCTTGAACCCGGCATACCAGTACTGGCGAATGACATCATAGACATCAGCCGCAGTATTTGTGCCGGTAACATCACCGGGAACACCCTGTCCGAGGGATGGTGGCTCCTTGTCAAAAATATTATCGGCACCAAGAAATAATTCATATTTCTCATCCAGGGTGTACCGAACTTGCAGGTCATGGTACAGATACGAACTGATCTTGCCGAAGCTAGGCCTATCGTTTTCTACATTCACACTATGAATGTATCGCGTGGACCATCCAAAACGGAAATCCGCCCAGTCATAGACAAGGTTGATATTCGCTTTCCAATCAGGAACACCAATCTCGCTCTGGCTATCAATAGCATCACCCCCTTCAAAGGGTAGGAAATCATTATCAAGGGAGCGGGTAGCATTCATGCTGACGCGCAGGTCTCCGGGACCGGCTTGAAACGAATAATCAACGGCGAAATCAATACCTGTAGCCTGATATTCGGCAACATTAATTTGCAAGGCATCAATTCTCAGCACCAGCCCCGTTGTCGGGTCGCGGTTGATGAGGTTGCAAAAGGAGTTGCTCGGGAATCCGCTCTGTCGGACACACTGGTCCACCGTTGTCTGGGCACTAAAACCGTTAATGGCGTCCGTTATTTCTATATCGAAATAGTCCAGGGTGATATTGAGACCAGCCACCTGAGGAGGCGAATAGACAAAACCGTAGGAGTAGGTGTCAGCGCTCTCTTCCTGGAGGCCGGGATTACCTGCCGAGAGTCCACCAGCACTACGAATGTTCTCGAAAAAAGGATCCAATGTGGCAGTACCGGGAATAGTCGCACAATTTGCCTGAACGGCTACTGTTTGCTCATCGTATGTATCGGTGGCGTTACCGGACCCACTCACGCCTCCCATGCCACCAAAGGCACAAGGGTCAACGAAAGAACGGAAAGTTTCACTACCCGGATCAAAAAGCTCATCAATATTGGGCGCACGCACCGCGTTGGAATAGCCGCCACGAAAACGTAACCCCTCAATCAGACGCCAGTCCAGCGACACCTTATAGGCTTCAGTGTTACCTACAGTGCTGTAGTCAGCGAATCGGGCGGCGACTTCAACGCCCAGATATTGGATGCCAGGCATATCGGTAAGAATTGGAATAATAGCTTCAACAAAGTATTCCGTAACATCATATTTACCCGCTGTATTCGGGGTCGTGTTGCCAGAGGTCAAACCCGATTGCGCCAGGCTGTCCGAATTAAAGCGGCTTTTTTCTTCGCGCCATTCCACTCCAAATGCAATGCCGAGGGGTCCAGCCGGCAATTCCATAGCAGTACCGAAAATTGTGGCAGCTGCTACTCGCTGCTTCATGCGCGATGTTGATTGACTGTCAACATTCACCCAATCAAGTGCTGCCCCGGCAATTGAACCGGGACCGAAGACATTGATTGGGGTGCAACCCGCTGAGTGAGCAAAATCATCCCTGCATCGAAGCTCTCCATCTTCATCTTGCGTTGTCCGCAGAGCGTTATAAAAATTCAGCGTGTTGAAGACCCCGCCATTGGTTTGATCCTGGGAAAAATTACCGTATTGATAATAGATTTCGTAGTCAAAATTATCGTTAATCGCGCCATTCAAACCGAAAGCAGTGCGAAAAATGCGACGCTGATAATCACCAGTACGAGGACCCAGTTCAACGAAACGGCGGAACATTCTTAACTCTTCCGCATCAGCATCTAATGCCAGTACAGCAGATCTAAGTTCAGCCGGGATAAAGGGGTTGTCAAAGGGAATACGAAGATTAGGAACGTCTCCCACGGAAATGAACTCGCCAACGATGGTAGGCTCAAGCCGACTAAATGCAGTCAGGTCGTTGTACCCGGTTTCGCTGAAAAATGTAAAGTGGTCGTTGACCTCATAAGTCAGATTGGCATTAAACTGAGTACGTTTTGTTGGCACCCGAATGATGCGAACCTGATTACGATTGAAGCCGTCCTCAGCTGCAACAAAAGGTTTATTATACAGTCCCGTGGCTTCATTCAGCGTTACAAACCCTATCGGGGTAGCATCCCCTATACCTCGGAAATTACCCTTAGGACCAAATGAACTGTTGGTTGCATCGTTAGCAGACAGGTCTCTATCTTTAGATTCAAGGATGCCCTGATCACTGTAGCCGAGATAGATGGTTGCATTACCACGACCATCAGCAAAGTTGCTACCCGCCAGGAGAGAGAAGTCTTCCTCTTCGGCGCCGCCGAGTTCGGAGTTGCCGTAACGGCCGTATAGTTCAACACCCTCAAAGTCGTCCTTCATAATGAAGTTGATGACGCCGGATATGGCTTCCGAACCATAGACCGCGGATGCTCCGCCAGTAACAATCTCAATTCGTTCAACCAGTTGTGATGGGATCATGGAAAGGTCAACGGCGGGGCTACCAGCCGAGCCACCTATATGACGGCGACCATTGACTAGAATTAAGGTTCTTTCGCTCCCAAGGTTGCGCAAATCAACAGTATTCAAACCAGTGGTGGTGGTTCTGAAATTGGTCGCAGTATCCACTGACCCTGGCACACCCGCTGCTGGCAGTTCATTTACCAGGGTAGCCATGTCATTGACACCGCTCAATTCAATTGATTCGGTTGAGATAATGTTTACGGGAGATACAGCAAAAAGATCTTTACGGGGAATACGAGAACCGGTGACTACGACTTCTTCTATCAGTTGTTCACTTTCCTCAGCAAATGCGGGAGTGGCAGGCAGGCAAATAGCAAGTATCAGTGCTAATAAAGTTCTCCCCCCCCCCCCCCCTCAATAAGGGCAGAGTGATACCAGCAGATATTCGTGTTGTGTTATCCATGTTATAACTCCTGAGTTGATGATTTACAGGTGTTGGTTTTGGCATTGGTGTTGATGTTGGTGTTGACAAGCGTGACAATTCTCCACCCCCAATGTCGAGAACGAAATCATATTAAAGTGTAGCCCTGCCGTTGTTGATGTCAAGGCGAATTTTCGGTTCGTGTGATACTCGGGCACTCCATATACGGATATATCCATCCTGAGATGGATGACAACAGGCGCAGGGGACATTCTGACGTTAATAGATGTATAGGTTCAGATACCTTTGGC
>DKIG01000012.1 GCA_002454165.1 Gammaproteobacteria bacterium UBA6724 | reverse complement strand
GGGAATGACGGAGCTGGGGGAGTGGCCAAAGGTATCTGAGCTTATACAGACGGCGCCTTGGTTCTGTCATGTTGTTCTTGGCACAGACTCAGCATCAGTCCCTCGGCAACATCACCTTGGCGGAGAGGGTGCGGGTGTTTGCTTGACCTGGCAGGCGTCTATAACATGCACCCTTCCCAATACAAGGCTCCCTTGTGGAATACGATGTCATCAGCCTGCTACTCTTGGTTGTAGTTGGCGTCCTGTCAGGGTTTATCAACACGCTTGCTGGCGGCGGCTCCATGCTGGTGTTGCCGGCAATGCTTTTCTTGGGTATCCCCGCCAACATTGCTAATGCCACCTTCCGGGTTGGTGTGTTCATGCAGTCCTTGGTGGGAGTAAAAGGCTTCCATAGCCGCGGGCATCTTGATACCAACGCCGTCATCTCTAGTTTGATACCGACGATCTTGGGAGCACTCCTGGGCGCTTTACTGGCTTCCTGGTTACCCCTATGGGTATTGAAGCCGACCCTACTAACCACAATGATCATCATGGCACTGGTCATCTTACTCAGACCGGAAGCAGTCATACCACCAGTGGGCGCAAAACCGCATAGACTTAAAGACAGGCCCATTGCCCTCCTGGGTTTGTTCCTGGCAGGTCTGTACGGCGGCTTCGCCCAGGCTGGCGTCGGTTTAATCCTGATCGCCGCTCTGGCTGGTGGGCTTGGCTATGACCTGATTCGTACCCATGCGCTGAAGACAGTCTGCACCGCAATTTTTTCTGGCGTTTCACTGGTCATATTTGCGTTGCATGATCAGGTGTGGTGGATTCCTGGGATAATGCTCGCCGCCGGGAGCATGGTCGGTGCCTGGGGTGGAGTTCACTTCGCCATCAATGTGGACCAGAAACAGTTAAAATGGATTCTGTTCATTATGGTGACGGTCACCTGCGTGAGTGCCTACTGGTCGGATTAACTGGTTCATTAAAAGATGGTGTAACAAGTGCCCACTACTGACGAGAAGTACCCCGGGAATTTTATCCGCAACATCATTGCGCAGGATGTTGCGGCTGGTAAAAACAGTGGCAAGGTGATTACCCGATTCCCCCCGGAACCGAACGGATATCTGCATATCGGTCACGCTAAGGCGATTTGCCTGAGCTTTGGTGTGGCGGAAGATTTCGGCGGGGTGACCAATTTGCGCTTTGATGACACTAATCCGCTTAAAGAAAGCACTGAATACACCCTCGCCATCAAACGCGATATTGCTTGGCTTGGTTTCCGCTGGCAGGAGGAGCGATACGCTTCTGATTATTTTGAGGAGCTGTATCACTTGGCGGAACGTCTGGTGGAGGCAGGCAAGGCTTATGTTGATTCGTTGGGAACGGAGCAGATCAGAGCCTACCGAGGCACCCTGACCAGTCCGGGTACTGATAGCCCCTACAGGCAGAGACCTATAGCGGAGAATCTGGATTTGTTTCACCGGATGCGGGCGGGTGAGTTTGCCGAGGGCGAGCATGTACTGAGATTAAAAATTGATATGGCGGCACCGAATGTCAACCTGAGAGATCCGGTGATCTATCGAATCCGGCATGTGAAACATCACCGGACAGATGATGCCTGGTGTGTTTACCCCATGTATGACTACACCCATTGCTTGTGTGATTCATTTGAAGGCATCACCCATTCACTGTGTGATCTTGGATTTGAAGATCACCGGCCACTATATGACTGGGTGCTTGATGAACTGGCGATGAATTGTCATCCCCGGCAGATTGAATTTTCACGACTCAGTTTGCAATACACGGTGATGAGTAAAAGAAAGATAAGGCAACTCGTTGAAGAGGGATGGGTGGACGGTTGGGATGATCCAAGATTACCGACCATCTCTGGCTTGCGGCGACGCGGCTATACCCCGGCATCCATTCGTGACTTTTGTCGGCGCATAGGAGTAACCAAGAGTGATAACCGGGTGGAACTGGCGCTCTTGCAAAGTTGTCTCCGGGAAGATCTGGAGGACAAGGCACCGCGGGTAATGGGCGTGCTAGAGCCGCTAAAACTGGTGATAGAGAACTACCCTGAGGGTGCCGGCGAAGTGTTGCACCTGGCGAACCACCCCAAGCAGGAGGCGCTGGGTAGGAGACAGGTCACCTTTACCAGGGAAGTCTATATTGAGAAAAGTGACTTTCGTGAGACGGCGAATCGCAAATACAAGCGATTGGTGACCGGCGGTGAAGTTCGCCTGCGGCATGCTTATGTCGTCAAGGCAAATCAGGTGATCAAGGATGAGACGGGCAGGATCATTGAAGTCCACTGCACCTATGACCCGGATACGCTGGGTAAAACCCCTGGGGACAGAAAAGTGCGGGGGGTGGTGCATTGGGTAGCTGCGACTCATGGTATCCCATCTGAAATCAGATGCTACGAGCCCCTCTTCCTGATTGATTTCCCAGATGCAGAACATGGAGATAGGCACCAAGCCCTGCTACCGCATCTGAATGAGGAATCCCTGAAGGTCTATCATGGATTTGTTGAACCCTCTTTGCTGGATGCTGGTCCAGAGGATAGGTTTCAGTTTGAACGGCAAGGCTATTTTTGCCTTGATAGCCGGGACTCATCCCCCGAGGCGCTGGTGTTTAATCGTATCGTCGGGCTAAGGGACAGTTGGGCGAAGATAGAGAAATCTGGGGCGGACTAGGTTTTTGTGACTCGCCGAAGTTGTTGCGATAGTTGTTGCGCTAGTTGTTGCGTTATTTGTTGCGGTACTTCTCCGGGTTCGGGAAATCGATCAACTTCATACTTGGAGAAGATCAATTTGCCATCAAACTTTACATCAAAAATACCCTTGCCCTCAGCGAAAAGTTCCACCTCAATGTCATCCAGGGCACCCTCAAGTTCGGCAGCCAGACTGACCGCCTGTGGTTTGTAGTTTCATTGCGCGCAGTAATGAATATCAATTTTTCTAGTCACGCTGGCACCCGCTTAGCGATGATGAACCAATCAATCATATGCCTTGAGCCAGTCGTTGAACAGGGGCGGGCGTTTTTCACGGAAGGCCGTGATGCCTGCCTGGGCATCTGAATGATGGTCGGAGATGGCGGTTCTTGCGGCTATGTCTTCACAAGCCTGCTCAAAGCTCAGTTCGGCGGCTTGATAGATGCTGCGTTTCATCAGGCGCATTGCCACCTGGGGTCCTTCGGCAAGCTCTCGTGCCAGGGTTGCTGCTTCTTCCCGCAAAGCATCGGCGGGCACCACTTGGTTGATCATGCCGAGCGCCAATGCTTCAGCTGCCGTCACTATCCGTTTGCGCATCAGGAAGTCCATGGTGCCAGCAAGCCCCAGATGCTGGATGAGCAAATAGTGGCCGCCTTCGTCCGGTAGTAGCCCAAATCTGAGTGTCGCACTCCCCAGCCTGGCAGTATCTGCCGCTATCTTGAAATCACAGGCGAGTGCCAGGGAAAGCCCGGTCTGGATGGCGACACCGTTAATGGCGGCAATGCAGAGTTTGTCTAACTTGCGGATGCTCAGATTAAGTGCCTGGGAGATGTGTCGCAGTCCATTATAGGTACCGGTCGGCGTGTCATGCCCGGGCGGAATGGGCGGCATCAGCGCCTGGTCATTCGGTTGCTCCAAAGAATAGGCGCGCAGATCATCACCGGCACAAAAACCGCGTCCCGTGCCGATGAACACCAGGACCCGGACGGCGTTATCCATCTGTGCCTGGGTCAGAGTTTCAATCAGGTCGCGCTTCTTGCGGCTATTCATGCCGTTGAGTTTTTCCGGTTCGTTAAACTCAATCCAGGCAATGCCCGGTTTTTCCAGCGTGACTTCAAAACCTGTAAATCTACCGGTGTCCATGGTGCTTTCCTTAGGGGGCGTCTGCTGCCTCACTGGTCCGTAAATCGGGGAGCAGGTAATTTTCTTCCTGCAACTGAGCACGAATCATCTTCTTGTCTATCTTGCTGGTTGAGGTCAGCGGTATCTGCTTCACAAATATCACATCATCTGGCAACTGCCACTTGGCAAAACTTTCTGCACAGTGTTCAAGGATGCGTTCTTTTGTCACCCTGGCACCTTCAACCAGGAGCACCAGTGCCACGGGTCTTTCATCCCATTTCGGATGCGCCTGGGCGACCACCGCCGCTTGCGCCACGCCGTCCATGCCGATGATGTGATTCTCCAGGTCAACAGATGAAATCCACTCGCCACCAGATTTAATCAGGTCCTTAGAGCGGTCGGTGATGATGAGGTATTCCTCCCGGTCAATCTTGGCGATATCGCCGGTGATCAGCCAGCCATCACGGAACTTGTCCGGTTGCGGATCCTTGTAATATTCAGCACAGACCCAGGGTCCCCGTATCAGCAGTTCACCTAAGGCTTCACCGTCATGGGGCAAGGGTTGCCATTGGTCGTCAACTATTTCCATTTCCAGCCCCGGCATCAGCAAGCCAGCTTTGGCAATGTTCTCAAAGAGTTGCTCCTTGTTCAGATTAAGGTGCGAGCGCTTGGCGATTTTTCTTGCCAGGGTGCCCAGGGGATTGGTCTCGGTCATGCCCCAGCCCTGAATCATTTCTACACCCAGTTCATCGGCGTACCAGCGAATCAGGGACAGGGGTGGCGCAGAACCGCCGCAGGTTAACCGCTGCAGGTGGCTCAGGTCATAGTTGTCTTTCTCCTGTTCAAGTATTCCCCGAACACCCTGCCAGATAGTCGGTACGCCCGCAGAAATAGTCACCTGCTCATCAGCCATCAGTTGCACCAGCCTTTGAGGTTCCATAAATCGGTGCGGCATCACCTGCTTGCAGCCCAGCATGGAAGCGGTAAAGGGCAAGCCCCAGCCCATGGCGTGAAACATAGGGACTATGCCGCAAAGCGCGTCAACCGCCGATAGCGCCATGGCGTCGGTCATGGCGATGGTGAGGGTATGGAGGTAGGTTGATCTGTGGGTGTACATCACGCCCTTGGGTTTGCCGGTGGTGCCGCTGGTGTAACACAAGCCCATGGGAGCGTTTTCGTCTATTTCCGGCCAGGGATAATGAGGCTCCTGGTCCTTGATGAAATCCTCATAATCTATCTGATGGTGAAAAGAGGGGGCAGTTTTTGCGTCCCCCGTTTCGCCGAAACTGGAGACCACAAGCAGTTCAACGCAGGGGGTCTTTTCAAGAATTGGTAGCAGGAGGGGTAGCAGATCCTCATCGGCAACTATCACCCGGTCAGCAGCATGATTGATGATGTATTCCAGGTCCTGGGCACCGAGGCGAATATTCAGTGTGTGCAGTACGCCACCCATTGAGGGCACTGCCTGATACAACTCCAGATGGCGATAGTTGTTCCACATAAAACTGGCAACCCGGTCGCCCTCCTTGATGCCATGCTTTGCCAGGGCGGTCGCCAGTTGTCCTGCTCTTTCCCAGGTAGTTTTAAGAGACTGCCGATGCGTACTACTTTGTGTCAGAGTGACAATTTCTTCGTCCGGGTCCAATTTTGCGCCGCGCCCAAGAAGGCGCGACAGCAACAGCGGGGTTTTTTGCATAGTCATCTGGTATGGCTCCCTTTTTTGGATAGATGTGTAGATAACCCGTGCATCAGGGCAACAAGGTGGGTTTGAAAAGCATGGCTAGAATAACGGATGGTCTCTGGGGACGCAAAATCCCGCGCCCGTCCTCGGGAAGCCAGGATGTCCTTAGTCCAGGGCTCAGGCACCAGGGAGGTTCCGCTTCTTTAGAAAGTTCAACTGGCTATGGTATCGCCAGGCTTCAAGGGTAATGATCAGCAATGCTACCCAGATAGAGAAGAAGATTATCTGCCGGTCCAGTCCAAAAGGCTCGTCATAAATAAACAGACCGATAAGCAGGGACAGGGATGGCGCAAGGTACTGGAACATGCCGTGGATACTGAGCGGTAGCCGGGTCACCGCCGCCGCGAAGCATAGTAGCGGGAGGACGGTCACCACGCTACTCATCATGAGCAGCAGGTCTGTTGTCAGGTCAACCCGGCTAAATACCAGTTCATTGGACTGATGCAAAACGAGTAGCAAAATCAAGCCTGCTGGCGCCATGATCATGATTTCCAGTGCCGTGCCTGCCACGGGCGGGAGTGCCATCTTCTTCCTGAACAGGCTGTAAAGGCTAAAGCTGAGCGCTAGCGTCAGTGCCAACCAGGGTACAGTGCCAAAGATGACGAGCGACACCAGGATGGCGCCTGACATGATCCCAACAGCCAGCCATTGCAGGGGGCGCAAGGACTCCTTCAGCACCGCCACACCGAGTAGCACACTCACCAGCGGGCAGATGAAGTAACCGAGGGAGGTTTCAAGTATCTGGTCGTTAACAACGGCGTAGATGAAGACTAGCCAGTTCACGGTAAGCAACAGGGCGGTTAGTATCAGGACGAATATCTTGCTTGGTGCCAGCCTGAGCGCCCCCAATTGTCGTCTGAAGGCAAGGATGCCGAGCAGTAGCAGTAGTGCCCATACCGTCCGATGACCGAGGATTTCCCAGGGTGAAATATGCTCAAGCCACTTGAAATAGACCGGGGTAATTCCCCAGATCAAATAAGCGGTGGTCGCGAAGTAACCGCCCAGCAGGGTGTCTCGGGAGGACATTTCTTTTGTGAGCATTGCTTTGGTGGGCATTTCTATGGTGGGCATTTCTATGGTGAAAATGGCTTTGGTGAAAATCGTACGGCATGTCAGATTGGATGAACATCAGCATTTGGCACTCTATTGATGAACAGGGGGGATAGCAAGTAAACTCTACTGTGAACGAGAGCCTGATGCCTAGCCTAATAACCTGCATAAAAGGATGACGATGATGAAAGGATGGAAATGGATATTGTTGATTGTGGTGGTGCTGATTGTTGGCGGCGGCGGTCTGTTCTGGAATCTACTCACCAGACTGACCATTGAGCGTCTCAGTGATGATTTACATGTTGTTCGGGGGTCCGGGGGCAATGCGGCAATCCTCAAGACCAGCGAAGGCGCGGTCATCGTTGATACCATGTTGCTCAGGTATCAGGGCGAGCGATTGAAGGAAGAGGCAATGCGCCTGACGGGCAAGCCGGTGGTGATGATCATCAACACTCACTACCATCTGGATCATACTCACGGCAATCCTGCTTTTGATATAGGTACAAGAGTTGTCGCGACCGAGCGCACCCTGCACCACTTGAAGGTGACGGATGCGGAATATTTTGCCGATGAAGAGGCGGAGGCGCTCATGCCGGGTGAGGTCTTCAGCGACACCCGACGCATCACTTTGGGGGATAAGAATATAACGCTGCTCCATCCAGGCAGGGGCCATACGGACGGTGACCTGGTCGTTCTGTTTGAGGAGGAGGCGACCCTCCATGCGGGAGACCTGTTCGTCTATCAGCATTATCCGTTTATAGACCTGGAGGCTGGCGGCTCGGTGGATGCCTGGCTCAGTAGCCTGAGAAGGGTGCTGGCACTCCCCTTTGAGCGAGTCATTCCCGGGCATGGTGAGGTGACCGACCGACAGGGGCTGGAACAGTTTCGGAGATTCATGATTGAGGCATGGAACGCAGTGACCATGGCTTCAGCCGAGGGCAAGAATCTTGAAGAACTCCTGGAGACGGTTGAATTAACGGAGGATGCGGGCTATACCGAAATCAAACTGGTCATAGGGATTGGTCTGGATAGGGACTTTCTCCTCAGCACCATGTGGCAGGATGCGCATGGAGAAGTGCCGGCGCGGCCCTAATTTCGGCGTCCCTGATGTGCACAGATGTCTTAGCGGCGCGCCACCGCCGTATATGGCGCGCCCCAACACCGTGCATATTTCACTGGATTCCGTGT
>DKIG01000037.1 GCA_002454165.1 Gammaproteobacteria bacterium UBA6724 | reverse complement strand
GCGGGGGGTGGTGGACTTATACAGGGGGGCTTCACCTCATGCGGGTGAAGGTATATGCTTGCCGCCCTGAAAGTTAAGATTCAATGAATTTGTCACAAGACGCCAAGTTGCATCAGGTCGCTCTGGAACCCAACAATAGCCATCAACTCGCCATGCTATGCGGTCCCCGCGATGCTCATCTCCGGCAGATTGAACAGCGGTTGGGCATCACCATCAGGAATCGTGGTAACGACTTTCATCTGGAAGGTGACAACAAACTCGTGCTGGCTGCTGGAGAGCTGTTGGTGCATCTCTACCGGGAAGTGAGGAGCGGCACCGAGCTTACCGCGGAGACGGTGCATCTCTTCTTGCAGGAGTCTGGTGTTGACGCCCTGGCAAGGCGGGAACCTGAAGACGCAAATGATCTTGTCCTGACCAGCAAGAAGAGCATTAAGCCGAGGGGTGGCAGCCAGATAAAGTATGTCCGAGCAGTGCGCTCCAATGATGTGAACTTTGGTGTAGGACCTGCTGGCACGGGTAAGACCTATCTGGCCGTAGCCTGCGCGGTGGAAGCCCTGGAACAGGAAAAAATCCGCAGAATCCTGCTGGTGAGGCCAGCGGTTGAGGCCGGGGAGAAGTTGGGTTTCCTGCCGGGCGATCTGAGTCAGAAGATAGACCCTTATCTGCGTCCCCTCTATGATTCATTATATGATCTGTCAGGGTTTGATCGGGTAGAGACGCTGATTGAAAGAGGGGTGATTGAAGTGGCACCACTTGCCTATATGCGAGGTCGGACCCTGAATGATTCCTTTATCATTCTGGATGAGAGTCAAAATACCACCCTTGAGCAGATGAAAATGTTTCTGACCCGCATCGGCTTTGGTTCCACTGTTGTGGTGACCGGGGATATTACCCAGATTGACCTGCCGCGCGGTACAAAATCTGGCCTCAGGCATGTGATATCTGTGCTTGAGGGAGTCAAAGGGATTACCTTCACGCACTTTGGCCCAAAAGATGTTGTCAGACATCCTCTCGTCCAGAGAATTGTTGAAGCCTATGAGCAGCACGAATCAGGTGACAATGCTGATTGACGGTGTATCTTTTGTGGGACAACCTCTGTGACATGAACTCTTATGACATCTTCTCGTAATAAAACGCCGTAATAAAACGCAATGGGATTCATCTAATGGCAAAACTGTCGGTGCACAATCGCCATATTATTGAGGTGAGCCGTAGCACGGCTCGTCTTGCGAATGAGCCCAGTGTTAAAGATATTCGCGGCTGGCTTCTGGCTACCCTTGAGCATCTTGCTCTTGGTCCTTCCGAGGTGTCGGTCAGGATTGTTTCTGCCAGAGAAATGACGCGTTTGAACGCGCGGTACAGGAACCAGAACAAGTTGACCAACGTCCTATCCTTTGCGTCTGGATTTCAGGATGAGTTTGGGTTGACTTTTTTGGGTGACCTGGTGCTTTGCAACCGTGTTGTCTTTGCGGAAAGCCAAAACTATGGTCAGACGCTGGAGCACAGATATGCCCATCTACTGGTGCATGGCTTGCTACATTTGACTGGACAGGAGCACGCCGACGCCGCTAGCCAGGCAGTTATGGAAGCGCATGAAAGGCAGGTCCTGTCACGACTGGGCTTCAGAGGCGACCCCTATGAATACCCCGAGGTAAGAGCGCATGGGTGAAGACAAGCTACCATCGGAGCCGTCCCGGCCCTGGTGGGAAAGGGCATGGCTGAGAATCATCGGTGCGCCGGGTTCCCGTAGCCAGTTGATTAACATCCTCCGCTCGGCGGAGCAGAGAGATATTTTGGACATCCGGGCCCTGAGCATCATAGAAGGCGCTTTGTTTGTTTCAGACATCCAGGCGAGGGAAATCATGGTGCCTCGGTCCCAGGTGGTCTTCCTTAGACATGACCAGGATCCCCAGAACATACTGGATACCGTCATCAGATCGGGACATTCACGGTTCCCCGTGGTCGCCGAGGACCCCAATCTTGTGCACGGCATTTTGCTTGCCAAGGACCTTCTATCCCTCGCCAAGGATGACCCCAAACCTAATTTTATTCTGCGTGACCTGCTACGCCCCTCTACTGCCATTCCGGAAAGTAAACGGCTGAATGTCCTGTTGCAGGAATTCAGGACCAACAAAAATCACCTGGCGGTTGTCTATGATGAGTACGGCACTATTAGTGGCATAGTGACGATTGAGGATGTGCTTGAGCAGATAGTTGGTGATATTGAGGACGAATTTGACCAGGATGAAGAAAATTATATCAATCAGCATCTTGACGGCACATACACCATCAAGGCAATCATGCCAATTGATGATTTCAACGAGCACTTTGAAAGTCACTTTGATGATGCTGAATTTGACACCATTGGCGGGCTGGTCACCCAGAGTCTCGGACACCTGCCAAAACGCGCTGAGGAGGTGTCAATAGATGGTTATGAGTTCAAGGTGTTGAATGCAGACGGGCGCCGCGTTCATTTATTGCAACTGACGCTGCCTGACCGGAAACTGACTTGAGGCAATGGTTCCGCCGCCATCCCTGGCCTGTATCGGCGGCTGTTGCAGATGGCGCTGCCATTCTGGGCGGTGCTGTTTTCCCGCTGTCACTGTCGCCTTTTGATTTCTGGCTTGCTGCCCCCGCTTCGGTACTGTTGCTCTACTTTTCGGTATCTGATGTCAATACAGCGGCGCAAGCAATATCTAATAAGCAGCCGTTCAAAGCATCTGTGCCGCGAGTCATCTTCAGATTTTATCTCTATAACCTCGCGCTCTTTGGTGTCGGCATTTCCTGGATATATGTCAGCATCCACAATTTTGGTGGTGCCTCGCCCGCCCTGGCGGCTTCTCTGGTGGCATTGATGGTATCTGCTTACGCCCTGATTGCCGTGCCCCAGGGGTTTTTGTATGGACGTTACCTCCGCTCAGGTCCTCTGCTCAGCCTGGTGGGTTTCAGTAGCCTGTGGATATTGCAAGAGTGGTTCCGCTCCTGGTTTCTTAGCGGTTTTCCTTGGCTCTTCGTGGGCTATGCTGTGATTGATACATCCCTTGCAGGCTACGCGCCCTTCCTGGGTGTCTTCGGTGTCGGTCTGGTGTTGGTACTCAGTGCCTGCCTGATATTTGAAGCCCTCAGGGGTCGTCGTTACATCCTGTTGCTACCCTTTTTTGTCCTCTTGTCGGCGGCGTTCATCCTGGACACCCTGAGGTTCACGACACCGGAGCGGGTCATCAGTGTGTCGCTAGTGCAAGGGAATGTGGCTCAGGATACCAAGTGGGAGAGGGCAAGTGCCGCCCCGATACTTGACCGCTATTTGAGCTTGTCTGACAGTGAATGGGGGCAGGATTTAATTATCTGGCCAGAAGCCGCCCTGACGCTGTTCAGGCAGGAAGCGCCATCCATCCTCAAGATGCTCAATGCGCGGGCATCTCAACATGACTCCACCCTCCTGCTGGGCATCCCCGACCGTGATGCAGACGGTGCTTATCAGAACACCGTGATTGCCCTGGGTGCCGGTAGCGGCAAGTACATCAAACGGCATCTGGTGCCATTCGGAGAATATGTGCCTTTTGAAACCCAACTGCGCGGGATGATTGAGTTTCTAGACTTGCCCATGTCCCACAACCAGCCAGGTCCAGCCAGGCAGACACCGCTTCTTGCTGGTGATTTACGCCTGTCCACCTCCATTTGTTATGAGGTGGTCTATCCTGACCTGGTGCGAACCAGCACCCGCTTGCCCGACCTGCTGGTTACACTCAGCAATGACACCTGGTTCGGCGAATCCATTGGACCCTGGCAGCATCTACAAATGGCACGGATGCGCGCCCTGGAAAATGGCATTTATATGCTCCGCGCGACCAACAACGGCATCACCGCTGTGATTGATGCCAGGGGTAAATTGCTTGATACCCTGCCTCAGAATACGCAGGGGGTACTGCGGACTGAGGTTGAGATTCAGCGGGGCGAAACACCCTTTCACCGCTTCGGTCATCAGCCGGTGCTGATGCTGTGTGTTGCGGCTCTGCTCCTGGCGATTCTGTGGCACCGCCGGGCCGCCAAGGTTCGTGTTGACCAAGGGTTCGGGTAGAATGGGACGCTTTCCAAGACGAATATCCCTAGTAGAGCCATGATGAACAAACAGCGCTACGACCATGTGAAGGTTGAAAATGATGTCCAGCAAGGCTGGGAAGAGGCAGGTACTTTTGTCGCTACTGAAAACAGCGACAAGCCGAAATACTACTGCCTATCCATGTTCCCCTACCCGAGCGGGCAGTTACACATGGGGCATGTTCGCACCTATACGCTGGGTGATGTGATAAGTCGCTTTCAGCGGTTGCAAGGCAGGAATGTGCTACATCCCATGGGCTGGGATGCCTTTGGATTACCGGCGGAAAATGCAGCAATACAACGCAATATCCCGCCGGCACAATGGACCAAAGGCAACATTGAACACATGAAGTCCCAGATGCGGGCACTCGGTTTTTCGTTTGACTGGTCGCGTGAATTTGCCACCTGTGACCCAGACTATTACCGATGGGAGCAGTGGTTTTTCACCCGAATGTTCAGGAAATCACTGGTCTATAAAAAGTCCGCTTGGTTGAACTGGGACCCGGTGGACAAGACGGTACTTGCCAACGAGCAGGTTGTTGACGGTCGTGGTTGGCGTTCGGATGCTCCGGTGGAACGGCGCGAGGTGACACAGTGGTTTGTCAGGATTACCGACTATGCCGAGGAGTTGTTGAATTGCTTGGACCATCTGCCCGGCTGGCCAGAGAAAATAAAAACATTGCAGCGCAACTGGATTGGCAAGTCTCGGGGGATTAGCGTGATCTTTCCCCTGAAGGGTGAGGCAGACAGCCTGTCCGTTTACACCACACGCCCAGATACATTGATGGGAGTCACCTCTATCGCGGTGGCACCGCAGCATCCCTTGGCGATCAAGGCGGGGGCTGACAAACCTGCCATTCAGTCCTTCCTTGAGCAGTGCAATCGGACCCTGGGAGCAGAAGCAAATATCGCGAAACTTCCCAAACAGGGAATGGCTTTGGGCTTGGCCGTGACCCATCCGCTAAGCGGGGAGGAAATACCCGTCTGGGTGGCGAATTTCGTGCTCATGGAATATGGCTCAGGTGCCGTGATGTCAGTTCCTGCTCACGATCAACGAGACTGGGAATTTGCCCAGGAATATCAATTACCCATCAAACAGGTGATTGCTCCCCTCCCGGAGAGTGCTGAGGAATGTGCTCTGGACTCAGGTGCCTTCACTGCCAGGGGATTATTGATAAATTCCGGTAGTTTTGACGGCCTGGATTTTGATGCTGCTTTTGATGCTATAGCCCTTGCCCTGGCTGAAAAAAAACTCGGTGAGCAACAGATCAATTACCGCTTGCGGGACTGGGGCGTCGCCAGGCAGAGATACTGGGGTTGCCCCATACCCATGATTAACTGTGCCCAATGTGGTGCGGTACCCGTTCCAGACGAGGAC
Source organism: Gammaproteobacteria bacterium UBA6724 (assembly GCA_002454165.1). Classification (GTDB taxonomy): domain Bacteria; phylum Pseudomonadota; class Gammaproteobacteria; order Pseudomonadales; family Azotimanducaceae; genus UBA9659. The sequence goes on along the minus strand of DKIG01000037.1, from coordinate 4,155 downwards.
CTGCCGGTCCTGTTGCCGACCGAGGTGGAGTTTGAGGGCCTCGGCTCACCCCTCAAAAAGATGCCGGACTGGTACGAGACAGACTGTCCCGAATGTGGCGGCGCGGCGCAGCGGGAAACGGACACCCTGGATACCTTTATGGAGTCTTCTTGGTACTACGCAAGATTTGCCTGTAGCGATGCCAAGGACGGGATGCTAGACGAGAGGGCGGACTACTGGGGACAGGTGGACCATTATGTTGGCGGCGAGGAACACGCCATTCTGCATTTGTTGTATGCGCGCTTCTTCCACAAGGTGATGCGCGATGAAGGCATGGTCAAGTCTGATGAGCCCTTTGAAAAACTCCTGCCAATCGGCATGGTGCTCCAGGGTGGCACCAAGATGTCCAAGTCGGCAGGGGATGCTGGTGACCCGCAACATCTCCTGGAGCAGTATGGTGCCGATGCGGTGCGCCTGGCGATGATGTTCGCCTCCCCGCCAGAGCAGTCCTTTGAATGGTCCCAGCAGGGCGTTGAAGCCGCCAACAAATGGCTACGAACCAGGCTCTGGGCATTGGTTGCCCAGCATCTTGACACTGGCGATAAGGAGGCAAAGATAGATGCGCGGCGTCTGACCCCTGCCGAGAGGGATATGCGGCGTCTGAGCCATGAAACCCTATCAAAATGTGCGGATGACTATGGTCGCCGCCTGAGCTTTAACACAGTGGTGTCGACGGTCATGTCGCTACTAAATCATCTGGTAAAATTTGCCGAGACCTCCCCCCAGGCGGGCGCGGTCAGGGGTGAGGCGCTCAGGATTGCTGTGCTGACCCTGTCTCCCATCACGCCGCATATCTGCCACGCCCTCTGGGAGCAATTGACTGGGGAATCCATTGACCGGGCAGACTGGCCAGCCGTGGATAGGTCGGCGCTTGAGAAGACCAGCGTTGAACTGGCCGTACAGGTGAACGGCAAGCTGAGGGGCAGAGTGCAAGTGCAACCAGATGCCAGTGAAGACGAGGCTGTTGCTGTAGCGAGGGAGGAGGCGAATGTCAAAAAGTTTATGGCTGGCAAGACGACCCGGAAATGTATCTATGTGCCCAACAGGGTGTTGAATTTTGTTGTTTCCTGAGCGGTGTGATAGCTTGGTGCCAGTACTGATGCTGAGCCTCCTCTTGACTGGATGCGGCTTCCAGTTACGAGACAGGGCGAGCATTCTGACCGACCTGGATGGCGTGAGATTGGTTGCTTCTGACGAATTAGCGGCAGTCCGGGATGCCTTTCATCGGGCACTCCGAGACCGGGGGGCAGGGTTATTGGAGCCAGCACCAAGCCCGGCTGAGGGGAGACTCATCCTCGTGCGCCTATTAAGGGAAACTTCCACCCGTCGGTCTGTGTTGACTAGCGCGTCTCTTGATGCCGCCGAGTATGTTTTGCGCCTGGAAGTTGACCTGAGTGTCCAGGTTGAGGCTAGCAGCTCCCCCGGGATGGTGACCCTGGCGACGGAAAGAACCTATTCGGTTGACCCTGCCAATTTGTCTGCCAGTTACGAGGAGGAAGCCTTGTTGTTGGATGAAATGAGAGAGGAACTGGCGCGGCGCATGGTGCGTCGTGTGGAATCTGCCGCCGCCCAGAAGCATGAATAGACAGGGGTGCATATAGAATGAAATTATACGCGGACAAACTCCATCATTTTTTGAAAAATCAAACCTCGCCACTATACATTATCAGCGGCGACGAGCCCCTGTTGATCCAGGAAGCCTGCGATCTGGTGCGTGATGCCTTGCGGCAACATGGCTATGCTGAGCGGCATCTCTTCCATGCCGAAGAGGGATTCAACTGGCAGGAGGTCCTATACAGTGTCAACAGCATGTCCCTTTTCTCCGAGCAGAAACTTATTGAAGTGCGGATGAGTACAAAGTCGCCGGGCGACCCGGGCAGAGCACTGCTGGTGTCCCTGGTTGAGCAGTTAAATGATGCCACCGTCCTGTTGCTGGTCATGCCCAGGATAGATGCCGCCACCCAGAAGACCAAATGGTTCAAGAGCATCGAAAAAGCCGGTGTTTTTGTGCAGGTATGGCACATTGAGGCGAAGCAGTTCCCAGACTGGTTACAGCGAAGATTCAAACGAGAAGGGCTAGAAGTCAGCCGTGAAGCACTCCTGGCAATGGCGCGCAGGACTGAGGGTAATCTCCTGGCGGCGGTGCAGGAGATTGAACGGCTGAAGTTAGTCTCGCCAAGCAATCAGATTGGCTTGGAGCAGGTCACCACAGCTGTTGCGGACAACGCCCGATATGATGTATTTAACCTGATTGACGCCAGTCTGGCGGGTAACAGTCCCCGGGTGGTCCGCATGATTCAAGGGCTTCGACTTGAAGGCACGGCGGAGATGTATGTGAATGTCATGCTGGCGCGTGAGATTCGCGCCCTGGAGACCATGGCAATGGCGAAAGCCCAGGGGCAGTCGGTACAGGAAGTATTGAGCAAGGGACGGGTTTGGGACAAACGCAAGCAGGCGGTGTCCCGGTGTCTTGAGCACCACGGTGTCAATTCGCTGAGAAGTCTCCAGCTCAAGGCGGGTAAAATTGACCGGGTGATCAAGGGCATTGAGCCTGGAGATGCCTGGCGTGAAATAACTAATCTGCTGCTGGGACTTGCTGGCGTGACAATGCCCCAGGGCTAAAATGATGCAAGGAGGAAGGTAATGCCTATCAATCCAGAAGCGGTGGGAGCCGTCGGCAAGTCAGTACGGAGAAGTTGGACCTCAAAAGACGCACTACTCTACGCGGTCGGCGTTGGTGCTGGCACGGATGAACTGCAATACACCACTGAGAATACCAAGGACCATGCGCAGCAGGTGCTACCAACCTTTGCGGTGATTATTGGCGGTGGCGGCATACCGATAAATGCGGTCGGCTCTTTTAACCCTGCCATGATGGTGCACGGAGAGCAGGGGATTGAACTGCTCGGCGAAATTCCTCCAGAAGGTGAGATTGAGAGTCTTGGCGAATGTACTGCCATCTATGACAAGGGCTCGGCGGCGGTGCTTGAATTTCACTCAGAGTCAAAAAATCTTGCCACGGGTGCGCCTCTGCTTCGCACCCGCACCACGTTGTTTTGTCGTGGCGAAGGCGGCTGGGGTGGCGACCGGGGTCCCTCGGATAAACTGGTCTTCCCGGACCGGGCATCAGACATGGAAGTCAGTTATCAGACCAGGGAAGATCAGGCACTGACTTATAGGCTCTCCGGTGACCGGAATCCTTTACATTCCGATCCATCCTATGCCGCCCTGGGTGGTTTTGAGAAGCCGATTTTGCACGGCCTCTGTACTTACGGCTTCACCGGGCGCGCGCTCTTGCATACCCTATGTGCCGGTGAGGCGGGCCGGTTCAAGTCCATGACGGCGAGATTTTCCAAGCCGGTGATGCCAGGCGACAGCCTCACCGTATCTATATGGGTAACTAAAGACGAGGCAGACCTCCAGGAAGCAGTCTTCCGCACCAGCAACCAATCTGGAGAAGTAGTGCTTGCTCAGGGTCGGTTCGGGTTTGCCAGATCATGATGCTAAATGTTGGCGACACGGCGCCTGAATTTGAGTTGCAGGACGACCAGGGCAGGTTACTCAGTCTGACCCATCTCGTCTCGGCGGGTCCCCTGATTTTGTTTTTTTATCCGGCTGACTTTACGCCAGTCTGTACGGCAGAAGCCTGTGAAATCCGAGACATCTATCCAGACATCCAGGCAGTCAATGCCACAGTGGTTGGTATTAGCCCGCAAGGCGAGGCGAGTCATGCGCGCTTTCGTGCCCGTTACAATCTGCCCTACCCATTGCTATTTGACCGGCATAAAAAAGTGATTAGATCTTTCGGCGTGGACGGTCTCCTGGGCTTCGGTGTGCGGCGGGTGACCTATCTGATCAATCAGGACAAGAAGATTGAACAACGGGTAGTGGCGGATTTTGTTGTCAAACAACATATCCGCTTTATTGAGGAAGTGATCCAGGACCTCGGGAGATACTAAGTGGTGCACAATGCCAGTAACAGGCTAGACTGCCACGCCATCATTCCTGCTCCGGCCCGTCATTCCCCCAGATCCGTCATTCCGTGCTTGACACGGAATCCAGACTGGCTGGGTGGCGACACCCTCTTCTCGTTATTACCCAGGTGCCTTCGTTGTC
>DKIG01000032.1 GCA_002454165.1 Gammaproteobacteria bacterium UBA6724 | reverse complement strand
ATTTTGGGTGCTTTCAAAATCCTCTCCAAAAGCGTCAATTTCTTTTTGGGTGATTTTTACATTCGACTCAAGTTGGATATTGGCAGGCTGGTTTGCTCCGTCAAAAAACCGCCAGCCCGCTCTTTCGAGCAGTTTATTTATTTTTATTCTTGCCTTCGCTTCTTTGGTATTTGCCATAGTGGTTTGTGGCGGTTATTTTGAGTTGCCTGCGTTTTGGAGCAATTTAGCAAAGACGGCGTGACAAACCAATGTTCAATAGAGGAACTATCAAACATTAAATCGGCGACTTTGGCATAATCAAGACTGCATGCTTCTCAAACATTTCGTCCTCATGCCATAACATTCACCACCGTAATAGGTGTTATAAAAGTTACCTTACTCGGTAATCAATATGTCGGATCAGATCATTCATCGTCTCAATTCACTCCGCCGACCCGAACTGCTGATATTTAATCGGGGAATTGAACGGGAAACGCTACGCGTCACGGCAACGGGCCGTCTCGCGACAAGCCCGCACCCTGCCTTCCTCGGTAGCAAGCTCACCCATCCCTTTGTAACAACGGACTTTTCAGAAGCGCAACCTGAGTTAATCACCTCCATACATACCTCGGCGGAAGGCGCCATCAACCAGTTGCGGGACATTCATCGCTATATCTATTCGGAGCAGGGGGACGAACTGCTTTGGTCAGCGAGTATGCCGTGCATCCCTCATCAGGATGACAATGATGATGCTCTTCCGCTTGCCTACTATGGCGAGTCTAATCTCGGGAAGTTGAAGACCACTTACAGGAACGGCTTGGGCTGGCGATATGGTCGAGCCATGCAAGCCATCTGTGCTGTGCATTATAACTTTTCATTTCAGGATGAGTTCTGGCACTGGCTCAGAAAAGAAGAGCATGCCACTGAAACTTTGCAGGCATTTCGTACCAGGCGTTACTTTGACCTGATGCGTAATCTCCGTAGATACAGCTGGTTGCTGACATACCTTTTTGGCGCGTCCCCTGCCCTGTGCAACTCCTTTATCCAAGACAAGGAGCATCAGTTGCAATCTTTCGACGAGACAACTTCCTATTTGCCCTTCGCCACATCTTTACGCAATAGCAACCTGGGCTATCAAAGTAACCTCCAAGCGCAACGACTCAACATCTGTTTTAACGGTCTTGACTCTTATGTTGAAAGTCTCGCCCAGGCAATCTGTGACGAGCATGAAGACTATCGCAAGATTGGCACCCTGGTTGATGGAGAATATCGGCAGGTCAACGTCTGCGTTCTCCAGTCAGAGGCAGAATTTTATTCCACGGTTCGCGCTAAGCGGGTGCCGAGAAGGGGAGAGAATTTCTTGCATTGCCTCGCCACTGAGGGCGTCCAGTACATTGAAGTCAGGCTACTGGATGTCAATCCTTACCTGCCGCTGGGTATTGATGAATCTGAAATCAGGTTTCTGGATAACTTCCTTACCTGGTGCTTGTTGACCGATAGCCCGGTCCACGACGACCTGCTCTGCACTGAGGTACAAACCAATCTGTCTGCCACTGCCCAGGATGGGCGGAACCCTGACATCACGCTATACGACGCTGGTGAAGCGCGTAGCCTCGTGACTTGGGGCGATGCAATTCTGTCTGAGCTCAGACCCATAGCCACGCGGCTGGATGAAGCGCGTAACGGGGCGGACTTTGTGGCAAGCCTTGATGAGCAATCCAAAAAGTTGCATCACCCAGAACTGACTCCCAGCGGCTCTATATTGAATGACCTGGCGACAGAGGCGACCCCCTTCTTCAAGTTCGCCATGAACCAAGCGCAGGCGCACCGGGATGCGTTTCTGGCTGCTCCTCTCTCGGCATCAGAAACAGACTACTATCGGAAAGTGGCGGCGGAATCGGTGCGGGCGCAAGCCGCTCATGAGCAGTTGGATGAAGTATCATTTGATGAATACCTTGCGGCGCTGCAAGACAGCTATCAGCAACTCCTGGCGTGACCTATGAATCATCTTGCACACTTCGCCGTGACGGATGACAGACCCGATACCCTGGTCGGGACCTTCCTCGGCGACTATGTCAAGGGGCGGCTCAGGGGGACCTACGCCAGGGATGTTGAACGGGGTATCAGACTGCATCGTGCTGTTGACGCTTTTACGGATCATCATCCCATTGCCAAACGCAGCCATCGGCGATTTGCCCCTGGTTTTTATCGTTACGGGAGTATTATGACCGACATCATCTACGATCATTTTCTCGCCCGCCGCTGGCATCACTACTATGATATGGAACTGGAGCAGTTTTCCAGGCAGACCCTCGCCACTCTGTGCAACTATCATGACATCTTGCCTGAGCAGGCGCGCAAAACTCTCACCCGAATGTACAAGATGAACGCCCTCGCTGGGCACGGTTCTGAAGCCTTTGTTGAACGGTCATTGAGCTTTCTATCAAGCAGACTGAGCAGACCCAATCCGTTGGACATAGCCTTCTCTCAATTTGTTTGCCATCGTGACCGTCTGGAGACTGATTTCGAAGAGTTTTACCCTGAGTTAACAGCCTTTTGCCGTGACTGGTTGGTTAAAAATCCAATGCGCCTGGGTGCGCCAGTCTGCGCCAATTCAATGGCGAAAAAACAAACATGATGCAACTAAGGAACTGCTCATTGCTATCCCTAATCAAGAGTCCGCGTAATATCAACCTGCTCATCGCGGGCGGTTGTGTCTGTCTGCTGGCGATCGCCCTCTACATGGAACATCAGATGCAGTTGGAGCCTTGCCCCCTGTGCATTATGCAGCGGGTGATGGTGCTGGTAATTCTCATCCTGGCTGTCATTGCTAGTTTGCATAACCCGCAAGGAGTGGGGCTAAAAGTCTATGCCGGGTTGACTATGATGGCTGCCGGCATAGGCGGCGGACTCGCCTCTCGGCAATTATGGTTACAAAACCTGCCAGCAGACCAGGCGCCTGCTTGTGGTGTGGGGCTTGAATATATGCTGGATGTATTTCCGTTGACTGAGGTGGTGCGGATGGTACTCACGGGGGATGGTACCTGTGCCGAGGTCCTCTGGACTTTTCTCGGACTGAGTATCCCGGGATGGACGCTTATAGGTTTTATCGGACTCCTGGCACTCGGGGTTATTCAACTCCTGCGTCCGTGTTCCGTGTCGTCTGATTA